>CAMFQG010000181.1 GCA_945980035.1 uncultured Clostridia bacterium | reverse complement strand
CCAAGACCTGTGTCGATATCAACGTCAACCTTTTTTCCACCGTCATAGGTTAGTGTGAATACAGAGCCGTTTCTTACTGATGAACCGAAATCGCCGATAACCTCAGGCATTTCGCCTGCCTCATTCTTCTTTAAGAAGTAGTTTAGCTTGTCATCCTCGCTATAAGTCTTGTTCCAGGAATGACGCAGGAAATTATCCTTAATAACCTTCTCACAGCAAGCCTCAAGAGTCTCTGCAACCTCAAATGCCTTTTCAAAGCTTTCGCCGACACATAGAGTACCGTGATGCTTTAGCATAATAGCAGGACATTCAGGATTATCGAGCAGACAAGCCTCAACCTTCTTGCGTAATGAGTTTGTTGTTGACATAGCATATTCTGCAACAGGAACCTTGTCGCCGAGAACAGCCTTGAACTCATCATATACATTTCTGATTTCCATACCTGTGATGCTGACGATAGTAGCAGCCTTCTGGTGTGTATGGATAACAAAGTTAACCTCGGGACGATGCTTGTAGGCATCAGCGTGAACACCTTTTTCTGATGAAGGCTTAATATCGCCCTCGTGTGAGCAGTCCTCAATGTTAACTACTACAACCTCCTCAGGTGTAAGTGTCTCGTAAGCACGACCTGACGGAGTTATTACAAACTGTGTGTCGCTGATTCTTGCAGAAACGTTGCCCCAAGTACGAGCGATAAGTCCGTTTTCTACTAATCTTTTTCCGGCTTCAACAACTAATCTTTTAGCTTCTTCAACCTCGTAAGCCATATTTATTTCTCCTTAAATATTTAATATATAGATGGTTGTAAAGGGAGCAGGAATTTCCTGCTCCCCTAAATTGCAATCAATTAATAATCAATCTTCTCGCACTGTGAAAGTACCTTGTCAAATCTGCGGATACACTCATCAATATCCTCTTCAGTATAAGCACTTGAAGTATATAGACGAGAGCCTGCAAGTGTAACAAGACCTTCAGCCATATAAGCAGCGCCCATATACTGCATTTCTGTCTGACGGATACTTGTCTGCTTTAGAACATTTGGGATTGTCCAAGGCTTCTTCCAGTTAACACTGAAGTGCATTGTAGCAACTGTATGTAGCTGACAAATAGAACCAACATTGTAGCAAACGAACGGTAGGTCATACTTCTTGATTGACTCGTTAAGACCCTTAACAAGTCTGTCAGCCATCTTTCCTGCAACCTCACAAGCATTTCTCTTTTCGATTTCACAAATTACTGTGTAACCTGCACAACAAGATAGAGGAGTAGCAGCCATTGTACCGCCACACATAGCCTTATGAATCTTCTTGCCCTCAGCCTTATCAAGACCTGCTCCAAGATACTTCATAACCTCTCTGTGACCGCCGATACCGCCTGCACCGGGATAACCGCCTGCGATAATCTTACCGAAGATTGTGATATCAGGGTCGATACCGTAGTAGCCCTGTGCACCTGAAACACCGATACGGAAGCCTGTAACAACCTCATCACATACAAGTAGAGCGCCATACTTACGGCAAAGTGCCTGAACACCCTTAGGGAAGTCCTTATCAACAGGACGTGTAGCTGACTCAGGTCCGCATGGCTCGATGAATACAGCAGCTGTACCGCCACGGAACTTATTTAGGATGAGCTTCTTCTCAAGGCTCTTTAGGTCGTTAGGGAAGAACTCCTGTGTATGCTTAAATACGAACATCGGTACGCCGTGTGACTGCATATTAAGAGTACCCGGAACACGCATACCCCAAGCAAGCTGATCTGACCAGCCGTGGTAAGCGCCACCCATCTTAATGATGTTCTTGTGACCTGTTGCAAGACGAGCAACACGAACAGCACACATACAAGCCTCAGTACCTGAACCGAGCATACGGAACATTTCTACTGAAGGCACGCACTCGCTAATCTTCTTTGCAAGCTTGTACTCATATGGATGGAAAAGACCTGTTGAAGGACCGCAATCATCAAGCAATTCCTTAACCTTTTCCTTAACTACATCGTCATTTGAGCCGATAATTGTAGGGCCGCCTGCCTGTAGGAAGTCGAAATACTCATTACCGTCAATATCGTATAGTCTGTTACCCTTAGCCTTAGTCATAACGATTGGGAAAGGATAGTTAAAAGCAAGGTTGTGCTGTACACCGCCCGGAATAACATTCTTAGCCTCAGTAATCATTTCCTTAGACTTAGCGCACTTCTTTTCGAAATACTCTTCCTCATATTTCTTTAGAGCATCGCGATTGATAGAATAAATTGGCTTTTTGATGAGTGCATCAAGCTGAGCTGTGATGGCAGCTGCATCAGGATACTCTGTGATAGCAAATCTTGTATCCATTTTTAAATCCCCCTTAATATTCGTGAGTCGTCACTCACCCTTTTGGGTGTGAGCAGGCATTCACTATTTTTACACTTTAAGTATATCACTTTTTAACAATTTGTCAAATGTTTTTTTAAAATTTTTGGATATATTCTGTCTCTTATACACATCTCCGAGCCCACGAGACGTAGAGGAAT
>CAMFQG010000180.1 GCA_945980035.1 uncultured Clostridia bacterium | reverse complement strand
ATTTACATCGCCAACAGCAATAACCTTTGAATTCGACGATTTAACCGTGCAATCATTAATGTTCACGCCATACGCATAAATTCCGTTAATATCACTTGATACGTATTTTCCATCAGCATCAGGAGTTGCATCATTATCATCTTTCATAAGCTTTAATCCGGTAACCTGGCTTGTGTATGGTCTGATTGTGACTATTTTTTCATCTGATTTCCTCTCAGAATCACTTGTGTAATCAGCAGCCACCGCATATACGATGAACTGGTTGTTCTTACTCTTACCCAACTCTGTTTCATACTTAAAGTTCTTACTTACCGTAATCTTTCCTGAACTGTTAATTGAAACAAATTTAGTAATATCTGTTGTCGCGTCTTCCACACCTTTAATCTTCCATGTCACCTTAGTACTCTTTGGCTTGTTTCCAAAGACTGCTTTAGCTGTCATAGACGCCGTCGAATTATCTTTTCTGTATAAAGAAGTTGAAGGAACACTTACCTCAAATGTAGCAGGTCCACGTCCACCTTTTTGTAACCCGTTTATTGATTCATAAACCGTAATTGAAACACTTGCAGACGATGCATATGCTCCTCTATCGTTGCCTCTTCCGGCTGCCTCCGGAGTAATATAAAGTACATATTCTCCCGGCTCAATTCCTGTAGAATCAAGAATAATTCTTGTTGGATTGTTAGTATCCTGGCTTAATTTTACTTTGCCCGCGCTATCACTTACTGAATTATCACAAGCTACAGGTTCAGTATCTTCAGCCAATGCCTCTGCAAGAGATGTACCCTTTTTATACATTCTTAGCTCAAGATCATAGTATGTAGTCTTCTTATCAAAGACCGCTGTTGCAACCTGAACATTTTTCTGTCCCTGATATATCTTATTAGTCTTAGCAGAAGCCTTAATCTTTGTTTCATAATATGGTTCCTTAGTTGAGACCTTATTAATCACTTTGTTCTTACTATGCTCAAAGTATTTATAATCATCCGGGTCTGACACAATCAGGTCTTTATTATAGGCACCAATTGTAACGGTAACATTATACTTCCATGCTTTTCCTTGACCTGGCACTATCTCATTTTTTGCTAAATCAATTTTTGCTGCAACCTCTGTCATTGGCACGATAACCGTTTTTTCAGGAAGTAATACATTTTCCGGGAATTTATCGTTATACCGGTCACAAGCCTCTGCCTTTACTACATAGTATAAGCTGTCCTTATATTTAGCATACTGCTTAGGAGCGGTCAATCCAATGTTTAAGTATGTATCTGATGCTGACAGGAAGGATGCAGTCGGAGTAATACCTCTTAATGTGTTCATTGTGAAGGTAATCTCTTTAGTTATGTCACATCCACCATATGTAGTGAAATCGACAAAATCCTTATCTGTTACATCATAGAAGTTAATTCTTATCTTAGGAAGTCCCGGCGTTTTTACGGAAGCCGCACTATATCCTGCCTTAGCAGCCATAGCCTGCAACGTATCCTTATTAGCTGAGATTTTAATACTGTTTGTAGTCTGATCGTATGTAATAAGCTTTTCACTTCCATCCGGAGCACCAACCGGCTTACAGGTTTTAGCGTTCCATACACCGTCGGCCTCTTCATACATGGTATTCTGGAATCTCACCCATTCACTGTCTTTAATATTGTAATACTCACATGTGAAAGCAACGTCCTGAGCCTTAACACCTGAGTTGTATGACAATTTATAAGTCTTCTCGCTCAGATATTCCTGTGAAATAGAATTGTTCTTATTTCCTCCAACAGAAACAGTCTCAAGAGCCGGTGACACCTTAAACTTAAGCTTTCCAAGAACAATGTTGTTTCTGTATATTTTTACCTCTACTGTTTTACCTGCTATACTTGCCTTTTCAAAGTCAAATTTAAGTAATCCCTTTGTCGCAGGATTCTTCAGCGCAGTAGAATCATTAGGATCAAGTTCCTTGTAGTCTTCAACTCCAACAATAATGTCATTTGTTACTACTGTATTACCAACCTTAGCCTCATATCTGATATTTGAAGCATCCATTGCAACTGCTTCACTTCCATCAAGTATTGCTGCTCTGAAGGTTTTCAGATTCTTTCGTACCTCAAAGGTTCCTTCATTATTTGTGATTGGAATTAGATTGTTATCAACAAAAACATCATCTTCGTCAATATTTGCCGGCTTATAGGCTTCTGAAACATAAAGCGTCGTCAGTGCCTTTGAGCCTAATACAAAGTCTCTGCCAAGCATACTGTTACTATCATTTACAGTATACTTAATAACTCCATCTGTTCCATATGACACTGATTGATCATTATGCACATCTGCTGTTCCATAATTAATTTTCGCATTTGTAAGCTTGCAGTTTTTCAAAGGAATGGCCTGTATATTAATAGTCTTTCCATATGGCACCTTATAATGATGGATTGTAAATCCTTTATTATAATCGCTAATTTTTTCATCATCCTCCTCACTAATCGGTGAACCATTATAAGATACAATTACATTAATCTCATTATCCTTTGACTGAAG
>CAMFQG010000179.1 GCA_945980035.1 uncultured Clostridia bacterium | reverse complement strand
TTTGTGTTTTTGCAATCAACATAATGGTATTGATCGTTAATGAGTTCAAAATATCCATGAACAGAAGATACAAGTGAAGACGGAATTAATATGGGGCATTTTGAGCTTTCGTGTAATCTACCCAGATACATCTTAGGTGATGACAGCTTTACAATATCAATTTTAGAATCAGGATAAACAATTACAATTTGGGGGAATAATTGTTTCTTCTGTTTGTTACCCTCCACAGGCTCAACAAATTTATAATTTTCTTCCGGCATAATGCTTCCACAAGCCGGACAAATATTTATACCATATTTAACTAAAGCCCCACATTTTCTACAGTGCATTTTAACCTCTATTTAATCTCGTGAATTATTTTTGATAGATTCTCTTCACTTAATTCACCATTTTGTTTTAATTCCATTAATTTCTCAGTCGCAGCTAAAATCTTATCTGTTTCTTGAATAGAATACACATACTCTTTATCTGCTCGACTATAAACAACTAATTCTTCAGCCTTTGGATTTTTATTTATTGTATCTACAGTATCCTGAAGCATAGTCAGATAAGAATTATCACTGTTTTTCAAAATGTTATATTGTACATCATTATTTGTTGCCACGTAATACAGGAAGAACATTCCGGCCTTTTTGTTATCTATACTGCTTGTATTTGATACCGAAAATCTTTCCGGGAAGAATGAATAATATGTTATGTCGTCAGGAACCGGAGAATAAGAATATGTAATAAGACTATACTTCTCCTTTCCTTTCATTGAATTTATAGCAGCACTATCCGAGGCTGTTCCAATATAATATTGTACTTCATCTTTAGCAAACTTTACTTTTGCGTCTTTATCTACAAATTCTGCTAATTCAACTAAATCGCCTGTTGAATCCTCTCCTACTAACCCCATTTTATCTGCAAGATACCAATATGCGTCAGGATCAATCAACAATTCATCATCATTACTATTACTAATATATGAATAAATTGATTCTTCTATATTTTCCTGATTATTAAAGCAATATGTCACAAGTGTATCATAGCGAACAGCAAATTCGTTTGACTTTTGGTACTGAGCCTTCATATTAGTATAAACTCTTGTCATATCGTGATTATCAACCTCGCCGTATAAGCCACTGATATCAGCTGAATACCTATAAGAACCCTCAACTAAATCACTTCTGAAAATATCCGGTTTTACTTTAGCAGAAAGGAATTTCTCGTTGTATTCTTCTTCGCTATAATATTCAAACTTTACATCAACGGAAAGCTCTTTATCCTGTTCCGAACAAAAGCTCTTATAATTTTCTGCAATAGTTTCCCATCTGTTTTTACCGTCTCTGCTTATATCATCTCGGTCTGAATCAGTCAACCAAACAGTTATGGTATGTTTACCTGAACTTGGAACAATACCCATATTACTTTTAATTATCAATCCGGCAACTACCGCTACTACACAAAGTACAAGTACAGCAGCAAAAGAAGACCAGCGGATTATTTTCTTTTTCTTTAGCTCTTTTTCCGGGAAATCAGCTTTCTTCTTACCCTTTAATGCAGCTAAGAAATCATTCATATTCGTGAATCTCGCATGTTCATTTAAAGCCATAGCCTTCATAATAGACTTATCAACACATGGAGGAACCTTTGCACCTAATTTTGACGGTCTAACCAGAGTATCTTTTTCTACTCTGTCTATAGATTCCTCAGGAACCTGACAAGTCAACATTCTGTATAGCATAGCTCCGGTAGCATAAACATCAGTATATGGTTTGATTTTTGACTTGCTGCGGTACTGTTCCGGAGGAGTGTATCCGGGTTTTGCTACTACAGATATTGATTTTTCGGTTTCTTCACCGTCTAATTTAGCTGCACCGAAATCAAGCAGTTTAATTCTCTTATCGCTTGTAATAAATACGTTATCAGGACTGACGTCGCGATGTATAATATTTTCCTTGTGAACAGCACTCAAAGCTTTCATAACAGGCTCAATTATTTCCATAGAGTCTTTAAGTGACAGCTTTTCCGGGTATGTGTTCATATAATCCCTTAGACTCATACCCTCAAGGTATTCCATTACAAGATATGCTGTATCATTCTCTTCAAAGAAGTCATAAACGTCAACAATGCCCTCACAAGATGCCAATTTTGACATTGTTCGAGCCTCTGACAAGAAACGCTTTTTCTGTATTGCAAACTGTTCGCCCTTTTCACCGCTGTAGGTTATTACTTTAGTAGTACCCGGCACTCTTGTTACCATGCTGTTTTGAGTAGGAAACAATTCTTTGATAGCTACTACAGTATTCAGATTAGTATCATATGCTTTATAAACAACACCAAAACCGCCATTGTTAATAACTCTGCCGATAACGTATCTGTTATTTAATAACACAAACGGATAAAGATGATTTAGTTGTTTAGGCTTTTCGCTTTGGATAAATCCACAATGAGGACAAACCTCAAACCCATTTATTTCTTTAAAACAGTTTATACATACCTCATTAAATTTCATTTCTATTCCCTTCTTTGTAGAAAATATTTAGAAA
>CAMFQG010000178.1 GCA_945980035.1 uncultured Clostridia bacterium | reverse complement strand
ATTCATTATACTACTAATTATTCAAAATGTAAATATTGTTTTTTATTATTAGCTGAATCTGTAATTTTTAAAAGTAAAGAATAGAGAAATAAAAAATTTTTTACATTTTCTCATAAAGTACCTTGACAGGCGAGGTATAACGTGATATTATATACCTACAAAATCCGAGAGAGGTGATAGAATGTCCATTACGTCAGACCTGATTCGAGGACATACGGACACGATAATTCTTGCAAAGCTTATGGAAAAGGATAGTTACGGATATGAAATAAACAAGGCTGTTTACAAGGTTTCCAATCAAAAATATGAGCTAAAAGAGGCAACCCTATACACCGCCTTTAAACGGCTTGAGGACGCAGGGTGCATTTCATCATATTGGGGCGACCAAAGCACAGGTGCAAGAAGAAAGTATTACACAATAACAAGCATTGGAAAAGAAGTCTATAAGCAAAAGCTTTCGGAATGGCTGGAGGCAAAAACACTTATTGACGCTTTACTTAAAACGGAGGGGTAATTATGGAACCAAAACTAAGGGAGTACGTTGAAAAGCTTTTCAGCTCTGCTCCGAAAACAAAACAGGCATACGAGCTTAAAGAGGAAATCGTATGCAACGTAATCGAGAGATACCACGATTTAATTGAAGAGGGCAAGGCTCAGGGTGACGCTTACAACCAGGCTATTGCAGGAATCGGCGATATTAACGAGCTGATAACTGCCCTCAAAGGAGAGCCTGCTTACACAGAAATTACATACACAGACGAACAGATGGCAACAATCAAAAGCAGATTTTCCGTATTCAGAGGAATAGCAGTTGCCCTCTACATTTTGTGCGTTGTACCAAACATACTTTTCGGTATGATTCCTTCCCTTGAAACCATAGGTCCTACTTTGATGTTTCTTATGATAAGCACCGCAACGGGACTTTTGATTTACGGCAAAATGACACAGTACTTCCCCGTAATAACAGACGAAAACGAAAAATCTAAAATCAACTTTACTGCAATTACAAGGGCAGTTGCTGTAGGAATGTACATTTCCTGTGTTACCCCTTGTATTGCACTTGCAGAAACTCCCCTTGCAGCAATCTCACCCATATTTATGTTTATGATGATTGCAGGTGCGACGGTGCTTATTATATTCAGCGGAAGAAAAAGCACCTACACCAAAGCCAATGACACCATGGTGGAAAACTTTAAGGAATGGAACAGCAAAAAGAAATCAACAAGTGTGCTTTACAGAATCCTTGTGGCAATTCTTTGGGTGACAACTTCCTTTGTTTACCTTTATATAACCTTTATCACAGGCTTTTCCACAGCAACTGTAACCTGGATAATCTTCATAATCGCAGTGGCTGTTCAAAATCTTATGAGAAGCATCTTTGACTATGTGGAGGCAGAAAAATGAAAAAATCAGCAAGAAACAGAATAATTATCTGGTCGGTAGTTACCGTATTGTTAGTAGGACTTCTGTCCCTTGGCATACATTTCTTTTCTCAGTATTCCCTATTCGGCAGCAACCCATTCGGTGTAATAAATTTTAATGAATTTGAGAAATACGATTATTCAAGAGGAAACGCAGAATTTGACTTGGAATCAGTTGACTCCATCGAAATTGACTGGTTATCCGGAAACATTAATATAATTGAGGGAAAAGGCGACAAAATAAAAATCGAAGAAAGCTCTAACTCTAATATTCCTCAGGATAAGACTATGAAATATGTACTTGACGGCAGCAAACTAAAAATCAGTGCCGGGAGCATTTCTAATTTTATCAACTTTTTCACCCCGGGATTATCCAAAAATTTAACAGTTTCACTCCCTAAAGACAAATGTCTTGATGAACTTGAAATAAGCTGTGCAAGCTCAGACGTTTCCGTAAACGGAGTAGATATTACAGAGCTTTCAGCTGACTCTGCTTCCGGCAAGGTTGAAATAATTGACGTTGTTGGCTCTAAAGCAGAAATCAGTACTGCAAGCGGTGAAATTACAGTTGACAGTGAATTTGACATTATTGACAGCGAAAGCGTTTCAGGAAACACCACAATCACAAGCCAATGCACAAAGCTTGATTCCTCAAGCGTTTCAGGTGAAATTAATGCTGACCTGACAGATGAAATAGATAACATTGATATGGAATCCGTCAGCGGAAATATCAACATTACACTGCCTGAAAAAATCGGCGGATTTACCGCAGATTACGATACTGTCAGCGGTGATTTTTCAACAGACTTTTCAGTAAAAACAATCGGCAATTCTCATATCAGCGGTGACGGTTCAGCGGAATTTGATTTTGAAACCGTAAGCGGAGATATTAAAATCACAGCAAAATAATTTTATATCCAAACAAAAAGCACTTAGCCTCAAAAAGGTTAAGTGCTTTAGTTTTTATTGAGTTTCTTGTTAGTTAATAGATACGGAAAATGTATAGAATTCCTTTGCAGGAGATATAAATGTTCAAAGATTTTTTAGGAAATAAAATAACTAATTGATGATTATATGTTTATTGCTGTCTCTTATACACATCTGACGCTGCCGACGAAGGCTGAGGTGTAG
>CAMFQG010000177.1 GCA_945980035.1 uncultured Clostridia bacterium | reverse complement strand
GCCAGTCACTTTTTCGTCAGCGACAAGTAGTATAATACTACAGAACTATTAAAATGTCAATACTTTTTTTAAAGTTTTTTAATTTTTTTCATTTTTATTTTTTATTATGTTTTCAAGATCCTCTTTTGTGAATTTATAATTCTTGTTGCAGAACTGACAGTTAACCTCAGCATAGCCTAAATCGTTGGCACAGTAACGTATATCGTCGTCACTTAATCCTGCCAGGTAACCCTCAATCTTACTTCTTGAACAGGTGCATACATAATTCACAGGTGTTTCGTCAAGGACCTCCACCTCAAAGCCCTCAAGAGCTGTTTTGCATATATCAAGGATATTCATCCCTTTTGCAAGCATTGTGGTCATAGGCTCTAATTTTTCAAGATTCTTTTCAAGCCTTTCAATGGTACTTTCATCTGCACCGGGCAAAAGCTGAATTAACAAGCCCCCTGCCAAAAGCACCTTTTTGTCGTCCTTATCAATCAAAACACCTAATGCACAGGCGGTAGGAATTTGCTCTGAGGTTGCATAGTAGCTTGTTATATCCTCTGCAATTTCTCCGCTTACAAGTGGAACCTGACCGATATACGGGTCGCCTGCACCGTAGTCACGGATAACATTCAAAGTACCGTCTTTGCCCACTGCGGCTGACACGTTAATCTTTCCGTTGTTATAATACTCTGTTGGGCAGTCGCTATTGCCTACATATCCGCGAACATTACCCTTTGAATCTGAAACCGCTAAAAGAGTTCCGATTGGGCCGTCACCCATTACACGAAGATTAATAGTAGCCTTATCCTGTTTTAAGCTGATACCCATCAGTGACGCTCCGCAAAGCAAACGTCCTAACGCAGCAGTAGCTGACGGTGACAGCTTGTGAACCTGTTGAGCTGTAAATACAATATCAGAGGCGTCTATAGCCGCTGCCATAATTGCACCGTCTGAGGTTATTGTTCTAATTACTTTATCCATATTATCATTCCTATTATTTTATAACTTTTTCGCAACATATATTACACGTTGCTCATCTTCCTTTGGAGCTTCAAATGTCATATCTCCGTAACATCCCACTACTTCAAACTTTGCCTTAGCAAGCATCTCGGTTATCTCATTGTGAGAATACGCTCTTTCCTCAAAGCTTTCGCCTGTACGAACATAGGCGTCGTTATCGGGAATAAAGAAATCCAAGTCAATCTCAACTATATTATTTTCTTTTAAAGAATTTTGCCAAACACAATACACATCATCTGTATCATAAACAAATGTATTATTGCCCAGAACATTTTGATGCTTATATATTGTATTAACATCAAAAAGAAAATATCCCCCTTTGTTCATAAAAAGAGAAACCCTGTCAAAGGTTTTTTGAACATCCTTGGGGATTGTTAAATGGTTAATGCTGTCCAAGGTGCAGACACAGGTATCAATAGTGCCGTAAAGGTCAATATCCTGCATTTGCTGGCACAAAAATAAAATATTCACACCCAGCATAGCAGACTTATTCATCGCCTGTGACAGCATATTCTCTGAGCCGTCTATACCGTAAACGTCAACCCCTGACTTGGCAAGCTCCACAGTCAGGTTGCCTGTACCGCAGGCAAGGTCTAAGGTTAAACCCATATTATGGTTTAGCCTTTTGAATATTTCTAAAATATAATCTGCCCTTTTACGGTAATCCACATTTAAAGTCAGACTGTCGTAAAAATCAGCAAAGTCGCAATAGCTATCCATCAGTCATCTACCACAATGCCAAGATTTTTGAATACAAGCATATAACCGTCTGTGTCTTCGTTAAGTGAACGGTTAACTCGGCTTATTGTTGCTGTAGAAGCGCCTGTTTGCTTTACTATTTCGCTGTAAACAGTTTTTTCCGTAAGCATCTTTGCAACTACAATACGCTGTGACATTGCATTAAGCTCAGGCTTTGTACATAAATCCTCAAAAAATCTGTAGCAATCCTCCTTTGTTTTAAGGGAGAGAATTGCGTCAAATAAAAAATCAGTAGAATCATTCTTTAGTTTTGAATTCATTATCTTGCCTCCTATCACAAGTTACTTTCACACGTTGCCATTTTAACACATAAAAGTGTAAAAGTAAATAGGAGAACTATAATTTCCAAAATTGATTAAGCGCATTTTGATATTTTACTTTCTAAATATACTTTCAAAAGTTCACAGCTATTTACACACACCTCATGCGAGGTGTGACCAGGGGGAATTGAATGACGACCATAGTGTTAAACATTTCTACTCACACACCTCATGCGAGGTGTGACCTTTAAGATAACCGGATTTATTTTTTTGACTTTCATTTCTACTCACGCACCTCATGCGAGGTGTGACCGGCGGTACTTCTAAAATCCTCAAGAACCTTAAGAATTTCTACTCACACACCTCATGCGAGGTGTGACCTTCGTTAGTTTTACCAAACACCTTAATAAACCATTTCTACTCACACACCTCATGCGAGGTGTGACCTGCTGTGGTTATTGTGATTTACAGTATATTTTCATTTCTACTCACACACCTCATGCGAGGTGTGACTACGTCAGGCGGCTATGAACGCTTGCAACGGAAATTTCTACTCACACACCTCATGCGA
>CAMFQG010000176.1 GCA_945980035.1 uncultured Clostridia bacterium | reverse complement strand
TTTATTATTTCTTTTTTCGACAAAAAATCTTTCTGAGAAAATGTTGCGATTTTTCTGAAGCAAGCGCCTCATCAGAGAGCTGCTTATTGCCCTCAATTATTTTTTCAGCCAAAGCCTTTTGTTTATCTGCAGCTTGTCCGGCAGACAAGGCCGCTTGACTTTCTGCTAATTTATTTAATGTTTCAAGAAGCTGTTTATCTTTTTCCCGGTTATGCTCTCTTTCTTTTTCAAGCTCCGCCTGCAACTTCTCCACTTGCCCCCTTAAAAATACTACTTCGCTATCCTCCGGAGGTGTAAACGAGGGTGTAAACGAACCGTCAACCGTTGACGACAACTTATCATCAACTTGTTTACGGTCATTTTTCAAAAATGCCTGTTTTATAAGATTTTCACCGTCAACTGATATGTAAACGACACCGTCAACCGTTGACGTAAACGGCTGTAAAGCTGTTGACAGTTCCTTACTCTTTCTTTTTTGATGAACAGCTTGCTTTGATACACCAAGTTCATCAGCAATTTGTTTTACAGTTTTACTCATAATTACACCTATTCCTCTGACTCATCACTATTTATATTTTCACCGGCATTTATTCTTGCAATATCTTTAAGAAATTCATCTCCATCTTGAGGGAAGTCTATCAGAGCCGTTGTATATACTCTTACTTTTTCTTTTCCCTCATCTTCTCCATAAAAACCTTTGGATTGAATAAATTTAATACCGTGCATTTGCATATACTCCATAGACTTTACAATGCTTCCCTTTGTCCCCTCTAATCGCATACCAACCGTAAGATGAGCCATAACACACACTCCTAATATTATTTTATTTTTTTAATTCACCTAAAATATAATCGCTTAATTTCTGTGACGGTGTTATTTTAACTGCAATATGACCGTCACGCTCAAGCTGTTCCAAGCGCTCGGCTCGCAGACGTTCCTGCTGCAGCTCGGCAACTATTTCATCATAGTATTTAATAACCGTATTTCTATCTGCTCCCACAGCTCTTGCTATTGCTGCCTTTTTTGTTATACCCGGATTTTCTCTCATATACTCCATTATAACATTCTTTTTACTTTTTCTGCCGTTCCCAGCTCTCCAATTCACATTGCCATTTATTTCATCACGCACAAAATTCATCAGCTTAACGTGTTCAGCCTGTTTTCTGCCGTTTCTTTTATTTTTTTCAATCTGCAGACCGGACAATTTTGCAATATCATCTCTTGGGAATGTAACATAGTCCTCATTATACATTTCCAAAGCACATTTTACATCATCTTCGGTAAATCGGTTTATATCCTCAATACTCATATCGTCATAAACTTCTAAAAGAGAATAAGCATCCCTCATCAGCTCGCCTTCTTCGATACAACATTTTTTTGCATATATAGCCAATGTCATTATACCATAAAATCTATGACCGACTTTTATTTCAGTTTTAATTCGATTAAGCCACCAATCATATAAATCTCTTTTTATAGTCCATCTGCCCCGGCGCTCTTTTCTTACTATCCGCTTTTCATACCAATCAGGATATTTTTCTTTTGCCTCCTCGATTGATAACCGGCTTTTCATCATAATACTTTTAACGTGCTGCTGTTCTCCGTTTGAATCAGGAATAAAAGTTAAAAGTTCATCTAAAGAAATTCTATCTCCAACCGAATAAGCAACAACAGGGTATTTTTCTCCCAGTTTGGTACACGTTCCAATCACTCTGAAACCCTGCATTATTCCCTGCATTTGCGGTTCTTTAATCGTAGAAGTAAACCTATTCCATATCTGCCGAGTCAAAGCATATTTCAACTCTTTCATATACAACTGATTTTGCGGATACATAGGAACAGGCTCATCCAAAACATAATATAAATGCAACCCGGTACCACTATTTACGACAAAGGTAGCCTTTGGCAAAATATCTTTATCCATCTGATGAAGCACGTCCCGGAGCTGCGGCATATCTACACCATCAAGGTCAAACACCAAAGCATACAAATACCGAGCGTTTTTAGCATTTCGCTGTTTTCCGTAATACGAAATTGGAGACATAATAGTAAATTCAGACTTGTTAAGCTCATTCAACTCTTCGAGATTATCCGTAATTGTATATCTTTTCCCTTTACCATTTCTTTTAAGCTCAACCGCAATACCGTTTTCTTTATACTTTTTTTCAATCGTCACAGCAATAGCATTAGGTTTATTATCTTCATAGTGTCCTTTTCGCTCAAAAGCTCCTTCAGGAAATATGTATCTATAAAAATCATACGGCTCAATCTGCTCATAAAACTGATTAAGCAACGCATTTTTATTTATATATAAAAATCTTTGTTGTTTTAACAATTCAGACCTATCAGACAGCATAAAAACACCTCCCAACAATAAAGGGGGAAAAGGGAGAGCAAAAAAGCGGTCGCTTACGCTCCCTTAAAGAAAAAGTCACCTCTCCCTTTTCCCCCTCGCTCCACCTATGGAAAGCGTGGAAAACTCCGCTGGAGTTTACGCACCCTTACCACAGGTTACGCTCACCCCCATATTCCTCTCCGACTTTTTCCATAGATTTATAAAAAATATTTTTTTATTTTTTTTAGTAGCCCTAAAGGGCTATACGGGGCAT
>CAMFQG010000175.1 GCA_945980035.1 uncultured Clostridia bacterium | reverse complement strand
CCTATCATACAGGCGAGCTTTTGAACAGATTGACAAGCGATGTTAATGTAATTACAAGTACAATTACATCAATCGTTCCAAGTGTCTGTTATTTCATCGTAAAACTTACAGGTGCGTTTATAATCCTGTTTTCTATTGATTGGCGATTTGCTATAGTCCTTGTTGTTGGTGGCTTGTTGCTTATGTTAGTTGCCTTGCTGTTTAAGGGTGTTTTGAAAAACTACCACAAAAAGGCGCAGGAAACCGACGGAAAAACACGAAGCTTTCTGCAGGAATCTCTTGCCAGTATATTGGTAATAAAGGTTTTTAACGCTTATAATAGAATAAAAAAGGAATCCGATAAGCTCCAATGGGATAACTTTTTAATCAAAAGGAAAAGAAACTACTTCACAATAATGACCTCAACCGGCTTTTCCTTTGTATTTGCAGCCGCTTATATTTACGGCTTGATATGGGGTTCATTCTCAATCCTAAACGGAGTAATTACATACGGTATATTAACAGAAATTTTATCCCTTGTATCGCAAATTCAGTCACCAATACAGGGCTTTACGTCAATTCTGCCTACATATTACCAGGCTCTCGCTTCTGCCGAGAGAATTATGGAATTTGAAAAAATGCCTGACGAGCACAGCGAGGCTGACAATAAGGATATTAACGTACAGAATATCTATGAAAATCTTTCATCTATCGAGTTTGACAATATTACATTTGGATATAACCGAGATACCATTCTTGAGAATACAAGCCTGACAATTAATAAAGGCGATTTTGTTGTAATAACAGGTATTTCCGGCATAGGAAAGAGTACCTTAACCAAGCTTCTGTTAGACGTTTTTCCGGTAAACGGCGGTAAAATTTATCTGAAAATGAAAGACGGCTCTACTATGCTTGTGGATAAAAACATTCGCTCATTGTTTGCTTATGTACCTCAGGGAAATTTCCTGCTGTCAGGCACAATCAGAGAGAATATTTCATTTGTCAGGCCCGATGCTACAGATGAGGAAATCAAGTATGCAGCCCAAATAGCTTGTGCAGACTTTATAGATGAATTGCCTGATGGCTTAGACACAGCAATAGGGGAAAAGGGACTTGGACTTTCAGAGGGACAGGTTCAGCGTGTGGCTATTGCACGTGCTATAATTTGTAACAGTCCCATTATTCTGCTTGACGAGGCAACCTCAGCTCTTGACGAAGCAACAGAAATAAAGCTTCTTAAAAACATTGAAAATTTGCAGAATAAGACCTGTATTTTGATTTCTCATAAAAAAGCGGCAAACAGTGTTTGTAATAAAGAAGTCAGAATTGAAAACAAAAAGATTATTGTAAAGGATATATAAAATGGATATTGCTCTTACAGATGCCAAAAAGAAAATGTTTATATGCTATATAGATTTGTTGGCTTCGGTAATCAATAATACACAGCCTCCTGTCATTCCGGAAGATTTTGATTGGGAATATATTTGTCGAAATGCTCAACGCAACAGCGTGTTGAATATACTTGGTTATGCAGTTGAAAAGCTGGATAGCAAGCCAAGTGAACAGCTGAGAAAGGTTATTGAAAATGACCGTCGCTACAGCATTTTGAAAGAAACCTCTCAGCTCTTTCAGGTGGAAAAGGTGCTGGAGGAATTTGAAAAAGCAGAAATCAAAAATCTGCCACTAAAGGGATACTTTATTAAATCCTTGTATCCACGTTCGGATTTTCGTACAATGAACGACTTAGATATCCTTGTAAGAAAAAAGGATTTTAAAAAAGTTACCGGTGTTTTTGAGAAGCTGGGATATACCAATAAGAACATTTTGAATTCCTCTGAAATACACTTTTCAAAGGACTTGCTGTATTTTGAAATTCAGTCTGACCTTAACTGCGATGACGATAGCTATTATGACAATATATGGGATAAGCTAAGCCTCCGTGAGGATTACAATTATTCCTACAATATGACGCCTGAGGACTTTTATATCTATATGGTGTATCACTGTGCCAATCATTTTAAATCAGGCGGTATAGGTATCAGAATGGTTATGGATATATATGTTTTCCTGAAAAATTATCCTAACATTGATTTTGAGTATATAAACGGTCAATTCAAGATTATAGGTATAGCAACATTTGCTGAAAAACTGAGAGAGCTTGCCCAAAATTGGTTTTCCCTTGAAGAAACTAAGATTGATAATTTCGGCGAGTTTATCTTGTATTCAAGTACATACGGTACAAGAGATGTTCACTTTTTTCAGTCGATGAACAAAAGTAAGGGCGGATATTGGATTAAGCAAATCTTTATTCCATATAAAAGTATGAAAAAACAATTTTCATATCTGCAAAAGTTTCCTTTTTTGCTACCTGTTTCTTGGGTGCAGTATTGGTTTATACGTTTGTTTATCTCAAAGGATATTAACTTTAAGGGCGGAATCTCTGACAGAATATCAAACCTTGACTCTAAAAACGGAGAATTTGTAAGTAACTTAATGAATGAGCTTGAAATTGAATAATTAGCAAAATAAAAACTCTGTACGTTTTTGTACAGAGTTTTTTGTGTGAATCTTATTTGCTTATTTTATCTGCTCGAATGGGATGCAAGGTCACGTTGATTTTCTAAACGCTATTGCTACATAACGGTCGGGCGTAAAAGTGTT
>CAMFQG010000174.1 GCA_945980035.1 uncultured Clostridia bacterium | reverse complement strand
ACAGAGTCAACAGAGCCGACTACTGAGTCAACAGAGCCAACAACAGAGTCAACAGCTCCAACAACAGAGCCAACAGAGCCGACAACTGAAACAACTGAACCGACTACTGAAACAACAGAGCCGACAACAGAAACAACAGCTCCTACTACTCAGCCAACAACTGCTTCAACAGCTCCTACAACAGCTCCTACAACAGAGCCGACAACAGAGCCAAAGCCAACAGAAACAGAGCCAAAGCCTACTAAACCAGCTGGAACTCCTAAGATTAAAAACATAAAGGCTCAGGGTAATACAACTGTTAAGAATAATGGAAAGCAGTTTATTACATATAATGAAGATGGAATAATATCTGATTATTATACTTTTACTATTAAAAATTGCAACATAAATGATGTTAAGTGGAAATCTAAAAGAATAAAAGCTGTAGTAAAACCTGAAAATGAAAATGAAGACAATAATAAGTATAAGGTTACTTTTGAATTTAAGAAGGGCTGCAAACCAGTCCATGGCAAATTTTACAAAGTTGAATGGTACATAAAAAAGAAAAAAGTTCATACGATTCAATTAGGTTTCTATGATTTTGAAAAATTGAAAAATGTTAGAGTTAATAGAATTAATAGCAAGAAGGTTAAAATTAATTGGGCAAAAACAACCTATTCCCAAGGTGTTGAAGGATATGTAGTAAACATTAAAGATTCAAAAGGAAATAAAATAGAAAATATAGAAATAGAAAACGTTAAGAAAACCGAATATATATACACAGGACTAGAAAAAAGTAAGGAATATAAAGTAAGCGTAAGACTAATTTTTAAATACAAAAATCAAAAAGCAAAGTATTACGGTGCGGCTAAAACAGTTAAGGTTAAAAAGAAATAATTTATATACGATAAGGTGAGTGTAATGAGCAAAAGAAGATGTATGGGTTGTATGAGTTTTATTGATGGCGATTTGGACGTATGTCCCCATTGCGGATATAAAAAAGATACACCTGTTAAGGAGCTATACCATTTAACACCGGGTACAGTGTTAATGAATAAATACATCGTAGGCAAAGTAGTAGGCTTTGGTGGATTTGGTATTACCTATATAGGTTGGGACAAGGTCCTGGAAAAGGTTGTAGCAATCAAGGAATATTTACCCTCCGAATTAGCTACACGAATGGAAGGAACAACTCAGGTTACTTCCTATGATGGTGAAAAAACGGTGCAGTACGGGGCAGGTCTGGAAAGGTTTGTTAACGAGGCACTAAAACTTTCAAAACTTAATACACTCCCCGGAATAGTACATATTTTTGACAGCTTTGCTGAAAATAACACTGCTTACATAATAATGGAATATCTTGAGGGAGATACTCTGAAATCCATTTTAAAACAACGAGGCGTACTGTCCTATAAAGAGGCCATTGATATAGCTATTCCTGTCCTTGAATCCTTGGATGAAGTCCATAAAAAAGGCATTATCCACAGAGATATTGCACCGGACAATATTATTATTACAAATGATGGCAGAGTTAAGCTGATTGACTTCGGTGCAGCCAG
This sequence comes from uncultured Clostridia bacterium, assembly GCA_945980035.1. Taxonomy (GTDB): domain Bacteria; phylum Bacillota; class Clostridia; order Oscillospirales; family Acutalibacteraceae; genus Ruminococcoides. The sequence continues at coordinate 1,177 of CAMFQG010000174.1, read as the reverse complement.
GTATGCAACTACTGTGCACAGCAAGAGCCTGTCAGTTGTTTTAAAACCCGGTTATGCTCCAGAGGAGCAGTATCGTTCCCATGGCAATCAAGGCCCTTGGTCTGATATTTATGCAATGGGTGCTACGTTGTACAGAGTAATTACAGGACATATACCTGAGGAATCTCTTGAACGTAAGATGAACGATAAGCTTTTGGACATTTCAAAATTTGTTCCCGAAATTCCCAAAGCTTGTGAAAACGCAATTATGAATGCCTTAAACGTAAACCCGGAGGACAGAATTCAGTCTGCAAAGGAATTTGCAGATGCACTGTCCGGAGTATCGGAGGTTGAGCGTAATAAGGTTAAAAAAAGACGTGCAGATCAAGGCCGCTGGTCATTAAAAATGAAAATAATTGCTGCTTCTGTTACCGTAGGTTGTGTAGTTCTTACCGGTGCAATATTGTTGAATACTCCGGTAATCAAGAATATGGTTATGAATGTTGACAACGTAAGCCTGTACGGAAAAACTATAGATGAAGCAAGTGATGAGTTAGAGGAAATCGGCAAGAAGCTTGTAGTAACAGACAGCCTATATGACAACGGAGATTTGCTTGATAAATTAGACGAAAACACAATCGTTGAAAATTCAGAAATTGATGACAGCGACGATACTGTTGACGTAGTTGTATATGCCGGAAAAAAAGCCAGCACAAAGGCAGATATAAATAATAATGTTACAGTTCCAAACCTTTACGGAATGAAAAAGGATAAAGCAATAAAAACACTTGGAGAATACGGACTAAAGTACACAGTTCAGACAAAGGTGAATAATAAATTTGTCAATACTGTGTTCTATCAGTCAACAAAGTCCGGAACAAAGGTACAGGTGGGCACTAAGGTTTCTATTACCGTTGGTAAGGCTTCCCAGCCAAAAGCAACAACTGCTGCAACTACTGCAACACAATATTATGCAACCCAAGCAACAGTTCCAAATTATCAACCGCAAACCTCACCGGCAACTTCACCTGCTGCAACCCAAGACAAAAATGAGGATGACGTTGATATGGGATGGCTATGGGGTCAAGAAGAGAAAGCACAAAAACCAAATTAGATTTACGGAAATTAAAGGGCTAAAGCAAGGTTTGTTTACCTGTCTCTTATACACATCTCCGAGCCCACGAGACGTAGAGGAATC
>CAMFQG010000173.1 GCA_945980035.1 uncultured Clostridia bacterium | reverse complement strand
TTTTCGGCAAACTGCTCCTTAAAAAATACAGCACCTTAACTATTACGGCATACACCTTTATTACCGCATCAATCGTTACTTTGCCCTTGCTTTTCATACAGGGCAACTCACAGCTCATACTCAGAACAGACAGTATTCTCATTTCCCTTTGCCTTGGGGTAATTTCTACTATACTTCCCTATTTGTTATACACCAAGGGTCTGCAAAAAGTCGAGGCAGGCAAAGCCTCGATACTTGCAACCGTTGAGCCGTTTGTTGCATCAATAGTAGGCGTGGCAATTTTCAATGAAGCCATAACCTTTGAAAAAGCAGCAGGTATGATACTTATACTGCTTGGAATAATCATTCTCAACATAAAAAGAAAACAAACTAATAATTAATACAAAAAGAGAGTTTGTCAAATAGGCAAACTCTCCTTCACTTTTAAAATATGCTATTTTTTAAGTATTATTATCCTTTTTGGCGGACAACACCTGACCTGTAGGCTTTTATAAGATCCTTCAGGTCCTTTATATTTTCCTTTATTGCTCTGCCGGTATCGGTATCCTCTACAAGAATTCGCCTGTCAGAAACCTGTGACGCAACTCTATAGGTTTTCATATCCTTGCCGCCGGTGATAGACTTTTCGACAGATTCAAAAGGCTCGTGAGCAGAAAGCATCAGTCCGTAGGAGTTAAAAAACAAGGTATATCCGGCAATGCCTGTGACCTTATGATATGGCTGTGAAAATCCACCGTCGATTATAATTACCTTGCCACCACATTTTATAGGATTTTCACCCTCTGCCTGTTTAACAGGCACGTGTCCGTTTATAATGTGAGAGTGTTCATAATCAAGTCCGAAATCCTCAAAAATAATCCTTGCAGTTTCAGGTTTTTCCAACAGAGTATAGTAATTATCCTTAGTTTCCTTGTAGGTTTCTGTATCCTCAACAAAATATCGCTCAAAGGTAGTCATTTTATCTCTGCCATATAGGGGCGAGTCGGCACCGTTCCACAAATACCATAGAATATCTCTGCCCTTTTCCCTGTCCTCCTCATTGTCATAGACGAATGCCTTTCTTGCATACTTTTCTATTTCATCATAAAGCGCTTTGCCGGAAAGCTCCTGTCCAAACAGATTAATTTTTCGCAAACTACCGTCACTATTCATAGGAACACATCCATGATAAAGCAGTTTGCTGTTGCATATCTTGTACATACTGCCCTTATTCAAAATCAGCTTTATGTGCTGTTTCAATTTACTGCAATTTACAAATGCAGACCTCAGTCTTCTGACAACCTCCTGCTCCTCATCTGTCAACACATATGGGTTAGCAAAATCCACTGTGGGCAAATTACAATCTTTCATTTTGTATTCTTTACCGTCTATCTCAACTGTGGACTTTTCCCTATTGATTTTATGAAGCAGTCTGCGATCTTCCATTTTATATTCCGGATGATTTTCAATTAATGCCCCCTCAAGCTTAAACTGTATTACTGAAATAGCCTTGTGCATTTTCATTTCCACATCTATTTCCTTTTGACTGCTTCTGCGCCTTCTGATTTCAAACTCGTTACAAGGGTCGTCGCCGTAAACCTCCATAGCAAAAAGTGCCAAAGGCATAACGCTGATACCGTAACCGTTTTCAAGTACGGAAAGATTATCGTACAATAAGCTTGTCCTTACAATGTTGGCAACACAGGCTGTTTGCCCTGCACTTGCTCCCATCCAAAGCACATCGTGATTTCCCCATTGGATGTCTATACTATGATACTTCATAAGTCTGTCCATTACAAAGTGAGGGGCTGAACCTCTGTCGTAAATATCTCCGATAATATGCAGATGGTCTATAACCAATCTCTGAATAAGATTGCTTATTTCAACAATAAATTTATCTGCATATCCTATTTCAATAATAGTGTGAATAATCTCCTCATAATACGCTTTCTTGTTTAAAACTTCCTTTTTCTCAGTTATAAGCTCCTCGATTATATAACGCATATTTTCAGGCATTGCCTTTCGGATTTTTGAACGTGTATATTTTGATGAAACAATTTTGCATACATCAACAAGTCGATAAAGGGTAGTTTCATACCAGCTAAATGTATTCTCTTTATCCGCTGAAATATATGACAACTTCTGCTCAGGATAATAGATTAGAGATGCAAGTTCTCTTTTTTCGGCAGCTGACAAACTATCCCCAAAAACCTCATCAATCTTTTTCATTACAGCCCCTGAGCCATTTCTCAACACGTGAGAAAAAGCTTGAAATTCTCCGTGTATATCAGAAAGATAATGTTCAGTACCTTTAGGCAGATTAAGAATAGACTGTAAATTAATAATCTCGGTTGCGGCGCTGTCGATAGTAGGATATTGCCTTGCAAGACAGCTTAAAAATCTGATTTTTTCGTTATCCATAATAGCATCTCCTTAGGATGTCTGTATCTATATTTAGTGGATTGAAGAATTTTTAGTAACTCTAAATAAATTATACTATTCTTAAATGTTTACGTCAACAAGATTAAACCCTCTTTACATCAATAGTAGGTGTGGCAGTTTTCAACGAAGCAATAACCTTTGAAAAAACAGCAGGTATGATACTTATACTGCTTGGAATAATTATTCTCAACATAAAAAGAAAACAAGGAAATCATATCAAACTAACTAAGTAAACCGATGAATAATGCTACCGATAAATTATTATGCCATTGACTTTTTTTAACAATAAATATATAATAT
>CAMFQG010000172.1 GCA_945980035.1 uncultured Clostridia bacterium | reverse complement strand
CGTCTCGTGGGCTCGGAGATGTGTATAAGAGACAGATAAATATGTATAAGAATTATGTTTTTGATTTATACGGCACATTAATTGACATTAATACCAATGAGTGGTCAATGAATTTATGGAAAAAGCTTGCGATTTTATATAGTTACAAACAGGCGCACTACACTCCAAGAGAGCTGAAAAAAGCCTACGGGGAGTATGTGGAATATGAAAAAAAGCAGGTTCGCAGACGTCACAAGGATTACACTGTAATTGACATAAAAATTGAAAAGGTATTTAAAAAGCTTTTCACTTCAAAGGGTGTTAAATGCACCAAAAGAGATATTGACGAAATCTGCACAGCCTTTCGCTGTTTTTCTACCTCTTACATAAAGCTGTATGACGGAGTTTTGGATTTGCTGGACACATTAAAAGCAAAGGGCAAAAGGATTTATCTGCTGTCAAATGCTCAGAGAAAGTTTACGGAAAATGAGCTGAATATGTTTGGGCTGATTCCCTACTTTGACGGAATTATAATAAGCTCCGACGAGGAATGTTCAAAGCCTGATTCACATTACTACAATATTCTTTTGGAAAGATACAACCTTAACCCTAAGGAAACTATAATGGTAGGAAACGATTATATTTCCGATATACAGGGCTCAAAGGACGTCGGTCTTGACAGCCTGTACATTCACCAAAGCATCAGTCCGGAAATTCAGGGCGAGCTTGTGGCTGACTATAAGGTAATGGACGGAAACGTATATAAAATTAAGGAACTGATAGTTAAGTAAAAAATCCCTCTTTCACAAGAGGGATTTTTTAATTGATAATATTCTATTTTTTTCGTTTCTCTTTCAGCGGAGCTTAGGAAACCTGTCTTTAAACTCAAAACGCCTGTCAAAAAACTTTGTAATCCGGCCGATAAGCATACCGTTAAACAGTGCATTTACTATTGTACCTACAAAAATTATATCGAATCTAAAGCAACCGAACAAAACAAAGGACAACAAAATTGCCAGCGCTAAGCTTGACATATCGTAAACCGTTTTGACTATGCTTAGCTTTAGGTTGTACCTTTCCGTAATCTCTTTTACAAAAAGCTCATAAACCTCAGGAGCAATATATGTACGGAACATAAAGCTAAGACCTGTATCCAAAATCAGCCAGCCTAACAAAAACAGGATAATCTGTAACGCTAAATTATCGTTAGGGATTAAACCTATGGGCAGGGAAGCTGTGTCCAGCATAAGGCTGTAAATCACAACCGTCACCACGGAGAACAGATAGGACACCCGAAATTTTCTTACGATTATTGACATAAGAATAAGCAAAACTGCCTGAAACATACCCTCAACCTGACCTATGGTTATCCAGGGGATAACCTCTGCAAGCTTTTGCTGAATCAAGAGAGAGGGGGCAACAATCATAGATACGCCTAAATTTGCCCTAATCATAAAAGCAACGCCTATGGCAGTTAAAACAAGTCCCACTAAATATCCTATTTCCGTATAAAATAATCGAGAGCCTCGACACCCATTCCGAGAAGAAGAATTGATATTTTCAAATCTTTTTTGCCCGACCGTTTTCGAGCAATTTCCTTTAAAGTTATGTTCTCTCATATTCTACCCCTCACACAAAGTAAAAAGGTAAAGCCAAAACTTTACCTTAATCTTATTTTATCAACTTTATTGCTGTTTCCGCCTTTTCGATAATCCTTAAATCGTTATCGTAGGAGCAGACCTTTCGAGCCTGCTGAAAATCCACCCAAATATACTCGGAAATCTCTTCTTCCTGAATTTTTACATCATCGGTGAACGCCTGTGCTAAGAAGAAAACTACGTGCTTTCTGATTTTTCCGAAAGGACAGTAGTCGCTTACCTCACGGAAATCTCTTTTAATATCAACGTCAAGTCCTGTTTCTTCCTTAATTTCACGGGCGGCGGTTTCCTTTTCTGTTTCGCCCTGTTCAATATGTCCCTTTGGAAAACTCCAGTATCTTCCGTTGGTGTTTTTTACAAGGAGAATTTTTGTATTCTGTTTGCCGTTGTAAAAAATAATACCGCCACAGGATTTTTCGTAAAGGCACTTTATAGAAACAATGTTTACATTACGGAGAAAATCAAAGCTTGTCCTTATTTCAGGCTCGTAATAAACCTTATTTTCCTCTACCACGATAAGCTTTTCCTCACCGTCGTCAAAACAGGCGATAGCTATGACTATGCCGTTAAATTTCTCGTTGACAGGCTTTTCGGAAATAACATAAGCTTTTTTGTTTTCCTTGTCTGTGCTTACATATCCGGAGTACAGAGTTTTGCTCAATTTGCCGAATATATTTACTGTCACATTTTCTGCAAGCATAGCTAACCCCCTTTTCTGAAATTTGTAAAATCGCTTTAATTTATCCTAACAATGACTCGATTGCGTCAAGCTGAGTAGCAGTAGAAGCGCTCATTACACCGTTGGCAAAAACCACCTTTGTAATGTTATTATCTACACAGTAATCGTACAGATTACCGTTCCAGTAACGGAAATCTATGGAATGTACTTCCTTATAATTGTAGGTAAAGTACGGAACAAAGGGATTGCCGTAGCTTTCGTGAACAATAAGGATTTTTTCATCCTTTGCAGTTTCGCACTGGCTCTTCAAAACCTCAACAGGATTGTCGCCCCACAAAAATACGCCGTAGGAAACAGAGCCTGAGGCTTCAGCCATATAGAAACAGCTTGAATATTCGTCGGTTTCATAGTTCATATTTGTAATAG
>CAMFQG010000171.1 GCA_945980035.1 uncultured Clostridia bacterium | reverse complement strand
GATAATCCGTCAGGAGATAAATACGGTGAATTTATTGTTAATACATTAAAACCGTATATTGACAGTCACTATAATGTTCGTACAGATAAGAACAGTACCGGTATCGGCGGAAGCTCAATGGGAGGATTGATTTCTTATTATATAGGAATGAAATATGCCGATGTATTTGGTCAGGTGCTTTCTTTTTCTCCGGCTTTCTGGATGTATAGTGAAGATACTATTGCTTCAGTAGTTGACTCATATGATTACAGTAATACTGACAATCTTCCGAAAGTTTTTCTTTATACCGGCGGAGCAAATCAAATGGAGAAAGATACAATTCCTTATATAGATTTAGTTTACAATAAAATGTTGGAAAACGGTTATCCTGAAAATAAGGTTAATACACTTACAGACACCACAAAAGATCATAATGAGGCTGCATGGTCGGAATATTTCCCCCAAGCATACAAGTGGCTAGTAGGATTTTCGGCATAAAAAACGCACAATATTGAGTATTCATAAGGTTTTTACTTTATGAATACTCATTTTCTATAAATACGAAGCCCCTATCTGTTGGTTAGGATTTGTTTGCATTGATATGCTTTTTATGCTACAATTTCATAAAAGAGGTGTTGATATGTACTACCTTCAAAGCCGATGGAAACTTGAGAATAAAAAATTACATTACTATGGCTTACGCAACACTCCAAATATGCTGAAAAATGATATAGCTCTTTCAAGAAAACAGGCTGATATTATTGCTACCTTGCCTCGTAGTTTGAATGATGAAGAAAGAACGATAATTAAACCATTTCTCGGCAAGCAAGTGGTAAGTGAAAATGAATTAAAGTATATTCCGAAAAGTCTAACGGAAGCAACCTATTGTACTTGCTGTTGTGCTAACGATTTTATTATTCCCGGTCTTGAGTTTGATGAGCAGGGCAAATGCCCTATGTGTCAGACGGCTGACGAAGTAAAAGATTTGAAAAGTGTAGTTCCCATATTAGATGAAATACCACCCGGTAAAAAATCACGCTTTGATGTTGCGCTTTTTTATACAGGTGGCAAAGACTCCACCTATATGCTTTATTATCTTTCAAAGGTTAAGGGGTTGCGGGTATTGGCTCTGACTTGGGAAATACCCTATATGTCCGAATGTGCGAAGAAGAGCATTGAAAACGCAAAAAAGATGCTTGACAGTGTGGAATTTATTACCCGTACGGTAAGCAAAAATGACCTGAAAAAGGTTTATCAAAAGCTCTACTCATTAAGCGAAAACACCTGTGCTTGTCCGTCGCTTGCATATTTATTGTTTTATCCCGAGCTTGTAGCAAATAAAGTACCGTATTTTGTAGCAGGAAACGAGCCTGTACAAATGCTGGGTCTTTATTATAATCATATTGCTCCAAAAATCGCATATTCCTTTGCCGACAACAAATGGTTGACATTTTTAATGAATGTAGGCAGAATTTTAACGCTTCACCCACCTCTTAAACAAGGTCAATTCCAAACACTTATGACAATGAAACAGTTGGCATATGGGGATAACCTTATTAAGAAGCTCAGTGGGTATAACAATGAGTTAGTTTCCAATATAGTGAAAGCTATTAATACGGTTCCCGAGTTACTTCCGCCACTGAAAAGAAGCATACGTCAATCTTCCCGGTCAGGAAATGTACCGGCCTTTGTTCACCTTGATTTAGATAAGATATGCAACGGAAAATATGATTGGAATCAGGTTAAAAATATCCTTATCAAAGAATGTGGATGGGTTGCTCCCGATGATGAAAACAAAGCGCTGCACACGAGCTGTAAAATTGAAAAATGTAAAGATTACACACAGTTTTTGCGATTTTATCATTGTAAAAGCAAAATGATTCCCTTTAGTGCGCTTGAATTTTCTCTTGCCAGCAGAAATTGCGGAAGAACAAAAGAGGAATCCCTCTATGAAATGGAACACCTGCTTGGTTTTTCGCTGAACGAGATACCCGAATGTAGAATTATGCGTGAATTCTTAGGTGACGAAAAATGATAAAGGTTTATTATTTTTCAGGTAGCGGGCACAGCTTTGCTGTTGCAAAATACATCAGCCAACAGTTGAACTGTGAAATTGCGGAAATAGACGGCAAAGAGGAAAGATTGTCAGCAGAAAAAACAGCTGTAGTTGTATTCCCTGTTTATTGTCAAAATATTCCCAAGCAGGTAAAAATATTTCTACAAAATATAACATCAAAATACATTGTGTTAATCGCTACCTACGGTAAAATTTCTTACGGCAGGGTTCTTTACGAAGCACAAAAATTAGTGAGCGGAGAGGTGATAGCAGGAGCATACATTCCAATGGGGCATACTTTTCTCAGCGGAGATTATTCGTTTGATACAGAAATTTTGTCGCCGATTATAGAACGAATAAAATCGCCTCAAAGGGTGCATATACCGAAAACCCGAAAGAATCCGTTATCCAATATTTTTCCTGCCTTTCGCAGTCGCGTCAGCGTAGAAATCACAAAAAACGAGGATTGCAACAACTGCGGTGTGTGCGAAAAATACTGCCCGGTAGAAGCCCTCAAAAACGGTAGAATCAACTCAAAATGTATCCGTTGTTTGCGATGTGTGACGAACTGTCCGCAACAAGCCTTACAGTATAAAAACAGACGTATTCTTAAAAAATATCTTGATAGTTTTCACAAGGATGAAATTGTAGTATATTTATAAAAGACGATTTTGCCTTCAACAACACGTCAATGCAGTATAAGCAAGATAATTCAATCCTGTCTCTTATACACATCTGACGCTGCCGACGAAGGCTTAGGTGT
>CAMFQG010000170.1 GCA_945980035.1 uncultured Clostridia bacterium | reverse complement strand
TTATAAATAATTATAAAAAGGAGATTTTATTATGAATTTAACAAAATGTAGTAACGGCCATTTTTATGATGCAGATAGGTATGATTCCTGCCCACACTGCAACGGTTCCGGTTCCAACCAGGTGTTAACTGTGACAGAAAATTTTCCCGGAGGAAATAATGTTGAAACAATTGCTGATCCCGATGTGATAAAAGGCACTGATACAAGCTCATTAGTGGATGTAATTAACGGTGCAAATAACTCTTCAGTTTCCTCAATCACTGATGACCAAAAAACAATCGGCTTTTTCTCAACAGGTACTCCTGATACATTGGAGCCTGTAGTAGGTTGGTTAGTTTGTATTCAAGGAAAGCACTATGGTGAAGATTTCAGATTGATTACAGGCAGAAACTTTGTCGGTCGCTCTCCTGCTATGGAAGTTTGTCTAAGCGGAGACAACTTCATTTCAAGAGAAAAACATTTAATTATTGTATTTGAACCAAAGCAAAACACATTCATTGTTCAGCCGGGAGATTCAAAAGAGTTATCATATCTAAACGATAATGTTATTCTTCAGACTCTGGAGCTAAAAGCATATGATGTTTTGTCCATGGGCAATAGTAAGTTCTTGTTTGTTCCTTTCTGTACTGAAGATAACAACTGGAGCAAATATGCTAACGAAGAATAAGGTGATTTTATGGGCTTAGCCTGTTGTAATAATGGAATGATTTATGGATTATCCGGTGCTTACAAGAATACACTTTTCAAGGTTGCTCCTGTAGAAACATTGATAATAGGACGTGACCCTGCTTTTTCTAATATTGTTATTGGTCCCGAAAGCAGGCGTGTAAGCAGGAGGCACTGCTCTGTAAAATATGATTCTCGCAATAAGATTTATGAAATCATTAATTATTCAAATAATTATGTAATAATAAATAATTCTACTTGCCTGCCAAAGAATCAGAGAGTAAATGTACATAAGGGTTCTGTTATAGAAATAGGAGACTCCTGTAATTCATTTAATTTGTTGTAAGGAGAACAGTTAATATGAAAAAAACATATAAAAGAAATTTACCGTTGCTTATTGCAAAAGACGCTACGATATTTGTTGGAGCAGTCTGTTGGTTTGTAATGTTTATCAATGTATTTTCTGAAAACTATTCTATTTTTAGTATAAGCCAATTGATGTTAAAAGCGGGTAATATGTTTGGTAGCAGTATAAGTAATAATGCAATTATTGTTAACGTAGTATTATTCGTAATAATCGCAATTGTGGTATTGTTCAGTTGTTTGATTATAGGACTTTCATTTTTGAGAGGAAGATTTAGGAGCATCAGTTCGATTGTATCCGGCGCTATTCTCTTCTTCTTTTCAATTATCGTTGCTGTCCTTTTTAACTATTTTGGACATAATTATTTTGTTTCAAGCGGTTTTGGTTCTTACATATTTATAGTATCTTCTTTTGCGGTGATTGCTATCTCAGTGTTTGATTTGATATTTATGAGGTCATACACTGAAGATGATGGTGGTATCGGCGTAATAGATGTTGCCGGTGATCCACCGACAACGATTTCTCCTCAAAGAGGTACTATTGATTGCATAAGCGGCGAATACAAAGATTATAATTTCCCAATTAGGGAAGGCGAGATCCTGGTTATAGGAAAAAATCCTGCTGATTGTTCAATCGTAATTACTCAACAGTCACAGTATATAAGCTCTCGACATTGTTCCGTTAGATTAAACAATGGCAGATACGAAGTATTTGACCAATCAAAGAACGGTGTAAGAGTTAATGGCAATTTAATTGAGAAAGAACGTTGGTATCTGTTAAATAGCGGTGACCTGTTTATCTTAGGAGATACTGATAATGTTTTCAGAGTTAACTGAAGATAATATATAAATATTTTATATATGTGTATGTTTTAATAGTATGGAGAATCAGCAATGTTAGATTATTACATTTTCACAGATAAGGGCGAAAGAAAAATTAACGAAGACGCCGTGGGATATTGTGAAACTGAGAATAGTAAAATTTTTATATTGTGCGATGGCTTAGGAGGACATGGAAAGGGAGATGAAGCATCAAGGCTTGTAGTCTCTTTCATTAAGGACTATGCCGAAAAAGCACAAGCAAGAAATTCTGAAATTTTTCTCGACGGTGCAATAATGGGTGCCCAGAACACTCTGATGCAATATCAAAAGGAAAATGGTATTACAAGTCAATCTAAGACTACTTTGGTTGTTTTGTGCATTAATAATAACAATACAGTATCAATAGCCCATATTGGTGATTCCCGTGCATATCACTTTAGAAAAAATAAAATGCTGTTCCGTACACTTGACCATAGTGTGCCTCAGATGCTTGTGGCCAGTGGTGAAATTAAGGAAAAGGATATCCGACATCACGAAGACAGAAACCGTCTGCTCAGATGTATGGGTGTTGAATGGAATGGCAAACGCTACGAAATTGATAAGCTTGATGTGCCACTTCATATGGGGGACTCCTTTTTGATGTGTTCAGACGGGTTTTGGGATTGGATATTGGAAAAGGATATGCAAAAAGCCCTGAAAAAATTCCCGAATGCTACCGATTGCGGTGATTACCTTGTGGAAATGGCAATAAAACGTGGCAAGGGAAAAAATATGGATAATTTTTCTCTTATTATAGTAAAAACGTAATTTATAGATTAACGAAATATTCTGTCACTATTTTTAGTGACGGAAGTTTCGTTTTTCTTAGTTTATTTTTAAATGAGGTTGAAAAATAGAGATTATCGTTAATCTTTTACATATAGAATATCAAGATAGTTTGATGAATTTGTATAGTAGTGATTGATAATTTTTCTAAATATTTTCTACAAAGAAGGGAATAGAAATGAAATTTA
>CAMFQG010000169.1 GCA_945980035.1 uncultured Clostridia bacterium | reverse complement strand
CTAAGATACCTTTGTCCATTTTAAAGTTTTGTATAGGAGTTGGATTATAAAATTTTGCGGTAGTGCTTGCAAGGTTGTGCTGAGTGTAGGTGTTAATACTGCTTAACACAAGACTGTATCCGTCCTTGCTGTTACCTGTTACATCAAAGTGGAATGTACCGGTTAAAGCACCGCTGATTCTTATATATACGACGTTTTCCTTTTTTGTAGATAAATCCTCAAACTGTCCTGTACGTGTTGTACTGCCGAGGTTTTGCTGGGCAGTACCGTCGCTTGAAAAGCTGTAGTAAGGAATTGCATAGCTTGCACTTTCTACATCCGAAGCCATTTTCCAGCTACCGTAAATATTCTCAATAGAAACATTTTTAACGGTGTTTTTAACTGTTGCCTCTGTAGGCTCTTCTGTAGTAGGTTCGGCATTGGCAACATATTCAGTAGTAGGAACAGTCGGTACAAGGGTTTCTGCGTTTGTGATAGTCTGTAACAGCTTTAATCCAAATACAGTAAGAGAACCTATGATTAAAACAAAAACAATAGCAACTACAAAAATATTTAATTCGTTTAGTCTGAAGTATCTTGGAGCAATGTTTGAAGCTTCTGCTTTTTTACCGTCGGATTCTTTCTTTTTTAATGCTATAAACCCGTCTTTGCGAAAGTTGTTAAACTCCATATTGTTGTTTACAATCTGAAAGCAATAGGGACATATGGTTTCATTATCGGGAATATCTTTTCCGCATCTCGGACAATTCATTACTCCACCTCCTCATAACACTTTAATACATTTTTTATATGATTTTTATACTTTTCTTTCACCGATTCAGGGGAAAGAATGTTGATTTTGTTTCCCAAGGCAAACAACCAGCCAAAAAATTGGTCGCTTATACTTACCTTTATATTTAAAATAAAACGGTCACTGTTCTTGTTGTCATCTGTAATAAATATATCCTTGCCAAATCTGTCGGCAATAACACCCACAAGGCTTTTATCAACAGACAGCTTTACGCTCGTTTCTGTACCGGCAAACATAGAGAAGGTTGACTTTGTGTAGCTTGTTATATCAAATTCTTTAAACTGAGATTTTCCGTTTCTTTCTATGTCTGTGACAGTTATTTTTTCCATCTTATCCACACGGTAGTGACGGATTTCCTTTGAGCTTTCGTCAAATGCAATAAGATAGTAGTTTTCGTCATCCCAGCAAAGAGCCCAAGGGCTTACTATGTATTTTTCGCCGTTTCGTTTTCTCTTTAATTTTATCTTTTGGTTACTGCCTGTGTCAATAACCCATTGATTGTAGAAAAACTCAATTATTCTGTCGTTGTTTATTGCGTCGTGAAGCCTGTCAACATTATAGTAAATCGTTTCGTTGTTTGTTTTTACACGGTTTGTAACGTAAACGTGACGTTGCAAAAGCTGAGCCTCGTTGGAGCTTGTGAGCTTTTCTAATTTGCTGATAAGCTCAATACTTTTTTTCTCTGTAATAAACTTTGAGCTTTGAATAGCGTCAACTAACAGCTTTAATTCAGAGGTCTGAAAATCCCTTGCACCAATATAGTACTTGACGGTTTTAGTTTTTTCGCTGCAAACGTCAAGCCCGAAAACTCTCAAAGACTCCAAATCGTCATATATGCTTTTCCTCTCGGCTGTGATATCGTACTGAGCAAGCTGAGCGATAATTTCATTTACGGTAAGTCCGTTATTTTCGTCAGTTTTTTCAAGGAGTATTTTTTGCAGATAAAGGAGTTTTTGCTTTTGTCGTGGATTTTTAGCCATAACTTTTCCGTCCTTATGCCAATGTCTGGGCAAATGCAATAATTACCGGCATAGTGATAATTGACAGCAGAGATGTAGCCGACACTATGCCTACAGATAAATCTGTGTCACGTCCGAACTTGGTAGAAAACATTGTGGTAGTAGCCGCCGCCGGTGCCGCCGTCGCTATAGTACAGGCAACTAAAACATCACCGGATACTTTGCACAGCCACATTACTAATAATGAAACTAAGGGTATTGCAACAAGTCTTAATCCCATAGAGATATACGCGCCTAAATCCTTAAAGATTTTAGCAAGATTAGTTTGTGATAAATAAAATCCTATTACAAGCATAGGCACAGGCGTGTTAAGCCCTGCAAGATAATTTATAGGCTCTATGAAAATCGTAGGCAGTTTTATTTTAAGGAAGAACAGCAATACAGCAACAATTACTCCCAAAATGCCGGGATTGAGAATAAGCTTTTTAGGGGTGAAGAACTTTTTGTCGCCACTCATATCAATAAGCCCGTAGCTCCATATAATAATGTTAAACATTGCTACAAAAACCGAACCGTAAAATACACCCTTACTGCCTAACACAGCGTTCTGTAAGGGTAATGACATAAAACCGCAGTTTGAGAAAATTGCGGTAAACTGAAGAATTTTACGTCTGTTTTCATTTTTATCCCTGAAAATAAGCTTGCACAGGGGTATTGAAAGAAACTGTATCAGAAATGAACACAAAGCCGCAATTCCTAAATTTATTAGAAGCCCGTCCTCGTACTCAACCTCCTGAAAAGCCTTAATCATAATACAAGGCGTTGCAAGATACAGAACAATGTCTGTAAGGTACTTTGCACCGTTGTCTTTAATCAGACCTGTTTTACCGCAGATAAATCCCAGTGCAATAAGGATAAACAACACAATTACCTGGGTAGAGACTATAATAAGATTATCAATCATATAAGAAAAATTACCTCCAATGTCCCAATTAACGGACAATTATATTATACCAATTATTAACGTGAAATACAATAGCTTTATTATTCCTATTTATATTGTCCCAAAAGTGGCATTAATACTACTGTCTCTTATACACATCTCCGAGCCCACGAGACGTAGAGGAATC
>CAMFQG010000168.1 GCA_945980035.1 uncultured Clostridia bacterium | reverse complement strand
CTTTACACAAAGGAGGCATTGATGATGCAATTCTACAGGCGACGAGATGGAAGTGCAGTGAAGATGAACGTACTTCCGGCGCACCAAAAACAATAACCCCACCATAGCGTTAGTTATGGTGGGGCATTATATTATCAAAATATATATTAAACTGTGATTTCGATTTGATTTCCCTCTATTGCAACAACACAGCTTTCGTAATATCCATCTCCTGTTGTCCGCGGTCCGCTTATTACTTTATAGCCGTCATTTTTCAGGGCTTCTGTCAGTTTATCTACCTTTTCCTTTGAGCCGACGCTGAATGCTAAATGAATATATCCTGTTCTGCACAGGCTTTTTGTGGGATTATCCAACTTTGGATAATTCATAATTTCAAGCCTTGCACCGTCATCAAAAGTCAAAAAGTAAGAGCGAAAATCAGTTGTTTTATTATGATACATTTCATTTGAAACTGCATCAAAATATTTTATAAAAAATTCCTTTGCTTTCTCAAGGTCATTTGCATACATAGCAATATGTTCAATTTTCATTTCGAACACCTCAACAGACAGGGATTTTGTTAATTAGTCTTTTGACTGTTTCCAATACTTCAAATTCGGCAGCATCTCCGTCATATGTGCTTGGATTTGCTCTGAAGACCAATTCTCAGTTGCCATATGTTCAGCACAAAAATTGATTAGATCATCCATGTTGTTATAAGTAAACTTGCCGTCTGTATAACACCATTTGCAGTATTCCTCATTGTAAGTGCCGTCTGTTTCTTTGCTGATAACGGAATCCTCAAGAGGCATACCGCAACACTGACAAATCAGTTGTCTTGGTGAACCTAAAAGAGTGTTTATAGAAACGTCAAAGAGCTTTGAAAGTAATTTCAAAGTTTCGGTATTTGGGACAGTTTCGCCGTTTTCCCAACGGGATACAGCTTGACGTGTGACATAGACTTTATCTGCAAGTTCATCCTGGGATAAGCCCTTTTGAGTTCTAAGCTGAAGTATAATATCCTTTGTATTCATAAATTTATCACCTCGTAAAAATTATAGCATTGATTGGACTTGCAAACAAGCAACTACCTGTTGCTGTTAAATCTATTTTATATATTTCGTGCCCTATAAGCCGGGATTTACAGCTTTTTTAGTTCAGCTATTGCACAATAATGTAAAACATCAAATTCCTCAGGAGCAATTTGCTCAAGAAGCTTTATATGCTCCTGTTCCCACATTGAAACTTCTTTTTCGGTAAGTGAAGCACCAATACCACGGCAAGCTTTCATTCTTCCGTTCCAGCTTTCTCGGGTGAAGGGTATTTTTAAGGTAAATTCATCATGATGCACAAGTTCAAAGTGTTTTTTGTAACACTCCGGTATGTTAATCGGATGTATTCTTTCGCCTGCTCCACTCCAATTGGGACTGTATTTTAGCACCAAATCTTCACTGGCACCTGCAATCTTATCTTCATACGGCAGCCATGCCATATAAAGAAAAAGGAGCCTGCCTTTTGGTTTCAACATACGGTATAACTTTGGTGCAACCTTTTTATGATTGAAATACCAATAGCACTGACAAACTGTTATTACATCAAAAGAATTATCCTCAAAATCTATATCCTCAGCCGCTACAGCATAGTAATCTATATCCATTCCCTTTGACAGAATTTTTGCCTGTTCAATCTGATTGGCTGATATATCAGTGCCGATCCATTTTGCACCGTATTGATACATATTTCTTGGAAGAACTCCTGTACCTGTACCTATATCAAGTACGTGTTGCCCCCTGATACACAGATTGCGGTCAAGTATTTTCTGATAAAAAATATGCGGATAAATATCCCTATACCTTGCATAATCCGAAGAAGTTTTTCCCCAGTCAAAAGGAGTCCCACTGTCTATGTCTTTATTGATTATCACTATATCACGCTTTCTTAAATTCCTATTCCAAATCAGGTTTTTGCCCGTTATGTGCCAACCATTTACATTCTGTTATCTCCATATTTGTGAAGACAGCCTTAAACGAAGAATCTTCCGGACTGCAAGCATAAATGCCGAAACAAATTTCATCACCGCCATTCCACATATGGCAAATTCTCATCTGCTTGAATGTTATACCATCCTCGGAACATTCAATACAATAATCATCTTCTCTTCGGCTGAACCTATACCACATAGATTTTATGTCAGCACTAATTTCAGTTGTTGCCCAATCAGAATAACCGTTATTTGTAACTACACTGCCTAAATGCTGGTATTTTTCATTCTCATATTCTATTGAGCCTTTTAACCAATTTTCACTGTCCAGATACATTACAATACCGCATTGATCAAATCTATGTTTACTTTCAAATTCTGTTTTTACGGTAAATGAAAAGAATCGCTCGTTAGTATATATTTGCAGTACAGGAGCATTGTCGTTTCTGAAATGATAATAGGTTCGCTGCCACAAATCCGTAAAAGGTTTTGTGATTATCTCAATTCTGTTATCAGCGATAGTGTAATTTTCAGGTTCTCTTGTCCATTTTAATTTCGTTGTATCAAAATTCATCCTGTTATTCTCCACACAATTCGTTTTATCAATAAATAATTATAAATTAACATACCAATTATGAACATTCAGGTATGTTTAATTTTTATTAATTTACACTCCTGTAATTCGGAATTTATCTAACAAACACAAAACTAATTACCGGACCAAGAAATATTGCGATATATATTAATGTAATCCATGGTTGATAATCAATATAAAATTCTTTAAAAGATAAGCTCCAAGGATGTTTTATAATTACCCATCCAAAAACATCAAAAACAATACAAATTCCTGACCATATTGCTCCGGTAATAAGTGCTTCTACTATTGTAGGATTAGCAATTCCATTCATATATAAAAGACCAAATATAGTAAATAGGATTATATTATAT
>CAMFQG010000167.1 GCA_945980035.1 uncultured Clostridia bacterium | reverse complement strand
GAGAGATTTGTGTTATATAAAACCTATCTGCTCGGAATGGATGCAACGTCACGTTATGGTAATTTAGTGCAGATGCAACATTACAGTCGGGCAAGAGAGATTTGTGTTATATAAAACCTATCTGCTCGGAATGGATGCAACGTCACGTTGCCTATTGTATCCATACTAAATCCGTGTCGGTGGCAAGGTTGTCAACACCATAAATCACAAGTACCTTGTCATACTTGCCTTTTTTCACCATATCGGAAACGCTGTTTTTGTAGTATCTCATATCTACCATTGTAACTGTGTTAAAGTTGTCGGCTAAAAACGGTGCAAGGCTGTGACAGAAGCTGTCCTTAACTACAAGCACCTTGCCTGATTTTACCTGTGAATTTTTTATAGTTTCAACTGCGTGATTACCGTCTAAAAACACAGGATATTTGTCGTCCTTTTCAAGGTGGTCAAGGAAGTATAAATTGTGATATTTTTCTTCCTCGTCACCCTCAGTAATGGTAACGGTAATGTTTTTATCGGTGTGATTTTTGTTATTCCATACCTGAATATCGTCAGGATTTGTAAGCCAAAAACCGCTTGTAGAATATGTAGTGCCGTAAAAATCGCCGTATGTGTCAATTTGAAAATCGGACTTTGGAGTAGGAGTAATGTTCAGCGCTTTGCATAGCTCTGTATATCCCAAATATGCCCCCTCGGTAGTCCAATGGTGGTCGGTGCGGTAGTAAAGCTGAGTGCCTTTTTCTGCCTCTGCTTTAAAGCTGTTTCGTAAATCCACAAACTCAAGATTGTCCTTGCTGTCTGCATTAAGGACAGAGTTTAGGCTGTCAAACATAGTATCGTCAATGTATTCATTGTGAAGTGCCGGCAGCTTGTCATTCATTATGTAGCCTGTGCTTGGAGCAACCATAACAGTAACAGGAACGTCAACATTTTTGCTGAAATCTGTAATAGCCTGAGCGTTGGCGCTGATTCTGTTTTCAGAGGATACCGGCGCGTTAATCAAATAACCGTCACCGCATTTATATACTCCGTTGTTGCCGTTGTTACCGATAAAGTAGTTGTAGTAGCTGTTGATTCCTACCCACATATTGCGGAACGGAAAGTGGTCGGCAAGATAATTTTCAAAGCCTTTTTCAAATTTTCCGTTGGTGATTGTTTCAAAGCTTGTTTCGGGAAACTTCTCAAGAATACGTTTTTCACTTGAGCTGAACTCGCTTTTAGGCAAAGCGATAAAGAGAGTTGTTAATACAAAAACAACACACAAAAATATCGCAGTTGGCATATATTTAAGCTTTTTCTTCATATTAACACTCCTTTCTCCTTGCTTTAAAATCTGAAATACAGGAATGGGCTGTAGCTTTGATTAACCATAGCTGAAATTACGATTACAAGTACCGCAATACAGAACAGAGATTCAAATGCCCATATGTAATTTTTGTTTTTGAATTTGTTGTAGATTGTTGCGCCTATCGGTGTACTTGCCACAATACCAAGTAAAATAATCGGCAGATAGTGAACTACAGTTACAAGCGCTGTGTTGCTGATTAGTCCGTTTTCAACAGTAAACAGACTTGCGAAGAATTTGCCCATTTCTGCAACATCGTCAAAGCAAAAAATTACCCAACCCATCATAAAGATAAAGATTGTGTAAATGTGCTGTATAAATGATGGCAGTTTATCTAAAAGCTTTTTAAGTACAAATTTTTCAAGAATCAGAATGATACCGTAGTACATACCCCACATTATGAAGTTGTATGAGGCTCCGTGCCAAAGACCGGTACAGAACCATACAATAAGCAGGTTGATAATCTGTCTTGGAATGCCTTTGCGGTTACCGCCTAAAGGTATGTAAACATATTCCTTGAACCAAGTGGATAGAGAAATATGCCATCTTCTCCAAAACTCGGTAACTGATTTTGAAATATACGGGTAGTTAAAGTTCTTTAAAAATTCAAATCCAAGCATATTACCAAGACCGCAAGCCATATCACTGTAGCCTGAGAAGTCAAAGTAAATCTGCAAAGTGTATCCGGTAATACCAACCCAACTGCCTAAAATTCCGTTAGGGGCGGTGTTTGCAAGCAGACTGTTCCACATTGCACCCATCTGGTCGGCAATAATAACCTTTTTTGCAAGTCCCACTAAAAACAGTTTTACACCTTTGTTGAACTGTTCTAAGGTTTCCTGTCTGTGCTGAATTTGGTATGCAACGTCCCTGTATCTTACAATAGGACCTGCAATAAGCTGTGGGAAAAGAGCTACATATGTGCCGAAGTTGATAAGGCTCTTTGACACAGGAGCGTCATCACGGTACACGTCGATAACATAGCTCATAGTCTGGAATGTGTAGAAGCTTATGCCGATTGGCAGGGACACTTCTATCAGCGGTATGTTAAATATTGGAATCAGATTTAAGGTTTCAATCAACATTCCGCTGTATTTAAAGAAAGCCAAAATTCCCAAGTCTATAATAATTGTAAGAATCAGAGGAATTTTTGCCTTTGATTTGTCAGGCTTTGCCTTTTCTACAAAGTATCCGCCTATATAGTTTATGACTATTGAGGCAAGCATAAGCAGAACCATAACAGGCTCGCCCCAGCCGTAGAAAACAAGGTTAGCGAAGAAAAGGAAAATGTTTCGTGCCTTACGCGGTACTATGTAATAAATCAGTAATACCGCAGCCAAATACGCAAATACGAATATTAAGTTTGAAAATACCATATACATTCCCCTTTCCTTGAAATTTTATCAACGTCTATTATATAGTTTTAGGCTGGGTTAGTCAATATAAATGTTGTACAATCACTTTTGCTTATTTGGCTTAATTACTGTTATTAATACAAAAATAAAACCTCAACAGAGGATTGCTCTAATGTGCCCCCTGTCAAGTAGACAGACTAAAAAACAAAAAAATAGGTTAATTG
>CAMFQG010000166.1 GCA_945980035.1 uncultured Clostridia bacterium | reverse complement strand
ACACCTAAGCCTTCGTCGGCAGCGTCAGATGTGTATAAGAGACAGGCAATAAAGGAGTCTTTCACAAAAACGATTCCAAGAATTTGTGTCAGTTTTTCTATTTAGAATTATGTTGACACTTAAAATGCAGGGTGTTACAATAAATTTGTAAATATCCGTATTGAAAATATACGAAATGCTGACAATACGTGAAAAATAGGAGGTAGAGAAATAATGCAATTATGTAAAAGATTAATACCTTATTCTTTTCTTTTTTATTTTTTAATTTTATTTGCAGAGAGGTTGCAAAGCTTAGTGCTGTCCTTCTCCGATCTTTCATACCAAGTTATCGGTACTCCTTTTGACGGCTATGTTAATATTCTTACCATACTTTCCCTTGCTGCCACCGTTGTTTTGTTGGCGGGATTTAACCCTACATTTTGGGCGTCACTTTTCGGAAAGGCAGAGGTTGATTACCGAATATTGACGATTACCTCTGGAGTTATGTTGCTTTCGGGAATGGTACATACAGAATATACTATTGCGCCTGTTCAGTTTGTGGCTTACGGAGTTCTAATTGTGGGAATGGTGTTTCAAACCGTAATTTCCGCTTCCGGCTCAAATAACGCTTTTCGCCTTTGGTATTCTTTAGTATATCTTGTTATATTTTCAATGGCAATTCCTGTGGTTTACCGCTCACAGATAACTTATGCTCCTGCATTTCACCTGATTGAGGCAGTAGTTTCTGTGGCTCTTGTAATCGCCTTTACCTATATGCTGTACCGTATGTTTGTCGGAAAGGGGAGCAATCTTCTTTTGTGGATTCCCATAATTACAGCAGCTATCGGCGACGCAGTAATACTCGTTATGAGGTGGAGTGAATCGGTAAATACCTTCCTTCTAATCTTTGCAGTTGCCTCTGTAATTGTTTTTGCTCTTGGCAAGACACTTTTTGCTACTGTAAAATAATCAAAGTTACCCCCGAAAACCGCTTGTTTGTGCAGTTTTCGGGGGTATTATTAATGTGGTTGCAAAATTTGAAATAGTGATATGTGAAAAACAGTAATAAAAAAGCCAAGAAATATCACAAGCATTTGTTACCTCTTGATTTAAGTTGATTATTGTGATAAAATCTTAGCATAAGTAATTTATAAAGAAGGTTTTATTTATGAGATCAGATTTAATGAAAGACGGTGCAACTCGTGCCCCTCAGCGTTCACTTTTAAAGGCTCTCGGTTTAACCGACGAGGAAATCAAGCGACCTTTTGTTGCTGTTGTAAACTCTAAAAGTGACTATATTCCGGGACACAAGCACTTAAACGATATTTCCGCTAAGGTTATGGACGGTATCCGTAACGCAGGCGGTGTGCCATTTGAGTTTAATACAATCGGTGTTTGTGACGGACTGGCAATGAACCACAAGGGTATGAAATACAGCCTTTGCTCTCGTGAGCTTATTGCTGACTCAATCGAGGTTATGCTTACTGCACACCCTCTTGATGCAATCGTATTTATTCCTAACTGTGATAAAATTGTTCCCGGTATGCTTCTTGCTGCTTGCAGACTTAATCTGCCTTGCATTTTTGTTTCAGGCGGTCCTATGATGCCCGGCGAATACAACGGCGAAAGATACGGACTTTCAGAAATGTTTGAGTTTGTCGGCGCTCACGCAGCCGGCAAGATTAACGATGAGGAGCTGAAAGCATATGAGGACCACGCTTGCCCAACATGCGGTTCTTGCTCAGGTATGTACACAGCTAACTCAATGAACTGTCTGACTGAGGCTATCGGTATGGGCTTACCCGGTAACGGTACTCGTCCTGCTATTTCTGCTGCTCGCCGTGCTTTGGCTCAAGAGGCAGGCGAACAGGTTATGGAGCTTCTTAAAGCCAATATTCGTCCTAAGGATATTATCAATAAGAAAAGCTTTGAAAATGCACTTCGCTGTGAAATGGCTCTTGGCTGTTCTACAAACTCAGTTCTGCATCTTTTAGCTATTGCTTATGAGGCAGAAGTGCCTGTTGATATTAATGTAATTGATGAAATCAGCAAAACTACTCCACAGATTTGTAAGCTGAATCCGGCAGGTAAAATCTTTATTACCGACTTAAACGAAAAGGGTGGTATTCCTGCTGTTATGAAAGAGCTTTCAAAGAAAGGTATCATCAATACAGACTGCCTGACAGTAAAGGGTACTGTTGAAGATAGAATCAAGGATGCTCCCGAGCCTGACGGAGAGGTTATACATACAGTTGACAGTCCTCTCAGAGAAGATGGCGGTATTGCAGTTCTGTTCGGCAACATTGCTCCTGACGGCGCTGTTGTAAAGCAGGGTGCGGTTGCTCCTGAGATGATGTGTAACCAAGGTCCTGCCCGTGTGTTTGACTCTGAGGAGGATGCTTGCGAAGCTATTTACGGCGGAAAGATTAACCCCGGTGATGTTATTGTAATTCGTTACGAGGGACCAAAGGGCGGTCCGGGTATGAGAGAAATGCTTGCTCCTACCTCTGCTCTTGCAGGTATGGGACTGGATTCATCAGTATCTCTTATTACCGACGGCCGTTTCAGCGGAGCTACACGAGGTGCTGCTGTAGGTCACGTTAGTCCTGAGGCTGCTGCAGGCGGACTAATCGGTCTTATCGAAGAGGGCGATACAGTTACTGTTGATATTACAAACCGTCAGTTAGTGTTGCACGTTGACGACGCGGTAATTGAGGAACGCAAAAAGAACTACAAAGCTCCAAAGCAGGAGTTAACAGGTTATATCAAGCGTTATGCAAAGCTTGTTACTTCCGGCTCTACCGGTGCGGTATTTGAAAAATAACATAAAACTATTAATGCGGACTGTAAATCAGTCCGCATTTTCGCTATTCTTTTATATTTAGTTATCGATTTTTGTGCAATTTAGTGAAATCACCAAGTAATAATTTGTTTTATAATATAATAACTGTCTCTTGTACACATCTGACGCTGCCGACGAAGGCTTAGGTGTAG
>CAMFQG010000165.1 GCA_945980035.1 uncultured Clostridia bacterium | reverse complement strand
CCTAAGCCTTCGTCGGCAGCGTCAGATGTGTATAAGAGACAGATATTTACATATTTTGGGTTAAAATATACATAGCATTTTTTACAGGAGGAGCTAAATGTTAAGCTTAAAAAACATTACAAAGGACTACCAAGTAGGCACAAATACAGTCAAGGCTTTGCGTGGAGTAAGTATTGACTTTCGTAAAAACGAGTTTGTATCAATACTGGGTCAGTCCGGTTGCGGAAAAACAACACTTCTTAATATTATCGGCGGTCTTGACCAATATACAGACGGCGACCTTGTAATCAACGGAAAATCCACAAAGGATTTTAAGGATAGAGATTGGGACACTTACCGCAATCACAGTATCGGATTTGTATTCCAAAGCTATAACCTTATTGCACATCAGACTGTGCTTTCAAATGTTGAGCTTGCCCTTACATTGACAGGTGTGTCAAAGTCCGAAAGAAAAAAACGTGCTGTTGAGGCTTTGGAAAAGGTAGGGCTTGGCGACCAGCTAAACAAAAAACCAAACCAAATGTCCGGCGGACAGATGCAGAGAGTGGCTATTGCCAGAGCTTTGGTAAACAATCCCGATATTTTACTTGCTGACGAGCCTACAGGTGCTTTGGACTCCGAAACAAGTGTTCAGATTATGGAGCTGTTAAAGGAAGTTTCAAAGGACAGACTTGTAATTATGGTAACCCATAATCCTGAGCTTGCACAAAATTATTCCACAAGGATTATCAACCTTCTTGACGGCGTAGTGACACACGACAGTATGCCTTATGTTGATGAATCTGCTAAAGTGCCGAAGAAATCTCCAAGAAAAAAGAAAGAAAAAAATACCTCAATGTCATTTTTAACTGCACTGGGACTAAGCTTTAACAACCTTAGAACCAAGAAAACAAGAACTTTTCTTGTATCCTTTGCAGGCTCAATCGGTATTATCGGCATAGCTTTGATTTTATCTTTGTCCAACGGTATTCAGGCATATATACAGGGTGTTCAGCAGGAAGCCTTGACTTCTTATCCTCTCAGCCTTATGGATGAAACAAACGATATGAGCAGTATGATGTCTGCTTTCATTGATATGAATACAGAAGAACCGAATACTCTGGATAACGAAACAAAGTCCAATAATATTATGACTGACGTTCTTGATGCTATGGTAGGCGGTACTACAGAAAATAACTTAGAGGCATTCAAAAAGTATATTGAAAGTGACAAATGTAACATTGAAGAATATGTTTCTGATATTACTTATGAGTACAGCACAACAATGCATATTTACCGTGCCAATACTAAAAACGGGCTGAAACAGGTTAACCCGGCTACGCTGTATTCAGATTTAGGTTTTAATACTTCACCAACCAGCGAACAGAGCGTCATAAGCTTTGGACAGGGACAAATGGGTGAAACCAATGTGTGGACACAGCTTTCTGAAAACGATGAAGCCTTAAATGCAAGCTTTACAGTAGAAAAGGGAAGACTGCCCGAAAAACGCAACGAGGTTGTTATAATCCTTGATAAAAACGGCGAGATAAGCGACTATACCTTGTACAGCCTTGGATTGATGGATCAGGAGAAGCTGATTAAAAATCTGAAAAAATCTGTGGAGGGTAAAAAGACAGAGAAAATCAAGGAGCAGGTTTTCTCTTATGATAAGCTTATGAAACAGAGGTATAAGCTTTTAATTAACACGGATTACTACAGCAAAAATGATGACGGAACATGGGAGGATCACACTGAAGATAACCCATATATTATCAACAAGCTGAAGGATGCTCTAAAGCTAAAGGTTGTAGGCATTGTAAAATCTGCCGATTCAAACACTGCTGTAAGCCAGTACGGCGGTGTAGGATACAGAACGGATTTAACAAGGTATCTTGTAAATAAGGTGAACGAAAGCGAAATTGTAAAGTGGCAGAAAGAAAATAAAAATACTGACGTGTTCACAGGAATTGAATTCCCTGAGGATGACGAAGAGGATGAGCCTATAACAATCGATGACGTTTATGAGTATATCGGTACTTTGGATATGGCTTCTCAACAGCAGTACACCGCATATATTCAGCAAATGCAGATGGGCGGTATGTCAGACGAGGAAATCGCAAAAGCATTCGGCGACCAAATTAAGAAAAGCACAACAACCGAGAACACATATGAAGGTAATCTCGATACCTTAGGAGTTGCAGATTTAAGCTCTCCATCTGAGATAAATATCTATCCTATTGATTTTGAAAGCAAGGATAACATTGAAGATATTATAAAAGACTACAACGACGGTGTGAAAGAAGCGGACAAGATAAGCTATACGGATTATATAGGACTTATGATGAAATCCGTTACAACGATGATTAATGCAATCAGCTATGTGCTTATCGGATTTGTATCAATATCCTTGATTGTATCTTCAATTATGATTGGTATCATCACATATATTTCAGTACTTGAACGTACTAAGGAAATCGGTATCCTACGTGCAATCGGTGCAAGAAAACGTGACATAAGCCGAGTATTCAATGCAGAAACTATGATTATCGGTTTTGTATCAGGCTTAATGGGAATAATAGTAACGGTGCTTTTAAATATACCCATTAATATTGTGGTGGAAGCTATGACAGAGGTGCCGGATGTTGCAGTGTTACCTTGGATAGCAGGCGTAGTGCTTGTTATAATCAGTATGGTGCTGACCTTTGTAGCAGGTTTAGTTCCTGCAAGAATCGCAGCTAAAAAAGATCCTGTAATCGCACTCAGAAACGAATAAAAAACCGCCCCATTGGGCGGTTTTTTAATTGATAATGGATAATGAATGACGAGAAGAATGTCATAAATGATTTAACTTCTGTTCCCGACCGAATTTATAGTCCGCCTTTGGCGGAAAATGTTGCCTCCCTTGTGTAAAGGGAGGTGTCACGAAGTGACGGAGGGATTGTTATAAATACGGTCGGGCATAAAATTTTTCTACATAAACAAACTTATCTTTGTACGGGTTCAGCACATCGGTAAGTAGAAAGTGTCAGCACATGGGTAAGTGC
>CAMFQG010000164.1 GCA_945980035.1 uncultured Clostridia bacterium | reverse complement strand
TCGGTGAACCATTATAAGATACAATTACATTAATCTCATTATCCTTTGACTGAAGGTAGAAATCTTTTTTTACTTGTTCCGTTGTTATTTGTAAAGTCTTACCTTTAATATCTTTAGCAAGTACTTTATAGCTATACTCTACCTTACCGGCTGACAAATTGCTATGTCCGGACTCCTCTACTTCATCATATGAGGATGGGGCTCCTTCCCCATACTTCACCGTAGGTACAATCGACTTATCAACTGTCACCTTGAAATTCACATAATCGACTCCTGTCTGAACCTTATACGTATCAGCGTCGGTTTTTGAAGAGTTTGAACTGGTAAATGTTGCTTCGCCGTTTGATTTATTATCAACAGAATAAGTAACATTTGCCGTACTCTTTGTCATAAGCAATGTATTTAACTTAACATCACTTGTAATTTTCTGAATTGTGTAGCATGTAACAGTACTGTCATCGGCAAGAGTTTTTTTCTCACTTGTAAGTTCGGCAGAACCATATTCCTTTGTTACACTTTTCACTTCAAAATTTGTTCCATCTGCAGGGATAGCAACAAACTGGAATGTGTTGTTATAAGGGATAGGTTTCTTTGGGTTATCCTTATTTAAAACAAATGTTTCATCCAATCCGCTGTAGTAGCTTTTATCCTTACCATCCACATACTTATAAAAATTCACTCCACAGTCTGTAACCGTCGGGAAAATAATATTTTTATTACCTTCGCATACAATTACTATTTTAGTGAACTGCTTATCATCCTTTGTCCATTTTTCTATTTCATTAGCCAGAAGTATATAGTCTCCCTCGCTGTTTTTTGTAAGCTCAACTCTATTATCCGACTCTATATTCGTATATTCATTTACGGCATATGCCTCAACAGTACTAGATGTAAATGGCTTACCATCTTCTTCAATGTGAAGAACTACTTCCTCTGCTGATATTCCACTAGTATCGTCATCTTTTATTTTTACATAGTGTCTTGTCTTACCGGATATTATTTCATTTGTAGTTCCACTTTTATATGTAACACTTACATTCTGAGACTGTTTCGTCTCAAGATACATATTATAATTGAAGCATTTTGCATCTAAAACATATGTCTTAGCACCCTGCCCATCTGTAAGTGGCATAGGATTAAGGACTTTTCCAATATTCCATCCATTAAGGAATGTACCGCTTGAGTACTGTCCTACCTTACCATAGCTTATTGTTTCTTTTTCACCGGAAACAATATTATTCTTATCTACTGCATATTTCTTAAATTCAATCTTTGTTCTGGCTGCTTTATCTGTTTTAAGTACAAAATCTGTAATTACAAGGTATTTACTTTTATCTACCTTAATTTTTACTGTGCCATTATTATCTGCATCATCGTATATAACATCTACAGATTCAGAAGTTGTATTAACTCTATTAATATCGCTTGTTACTACATATTTAACAGAGACCGGTTTAGTCGTAGAGGCTTCGGCATCATAAGGAATATTAATAGTAACATCATATGCTGTTTCAATTATTTCAGCAGTAATACCTTCTGTAATATCTTTTGTTATCTGACCAAGCTTGAAGCCAACAGAATCCTTTGTTAACTTCTCAGCGCCATTTGTCACTGATTCCGTTCCATGGCATCCATCCATTCCTACTATTTCAGTGATTGCCAGGTATTTTCCGGTTGGTACCTCTATTGTAATTCCCTTTTTATTTTGTCCAATAGTTGTTACATCTACTGTTTCTTCTTTAAGTAAAGCACTATAATCAGAATTATTGAAAATCTGATACTTTATTTTCTTTGCACACAATGCTGTAATATTAACATCATAGGATGCATAATCCGCAATTACTTTAAAACTGTTCTTAATGTTAGTTGCAACATCATTTGAAGCTACTTGTCCAAGAACGTAACCTTTTAAATCTGTAGTGGTAGTGGCAACATACTTTCCGACAATTTCTTCACTCTTTGTTATTCCATTTTGTACTACATATGGTGCAAGATAATCACCGTCTTCTTTTTTTATTGAATCCGCTTTAATTGCAACAAAGGATCCCTCTGCAACATACACCTTTGCATACTTCTTTGAGTCTTCTTTAACAATATTTCCATCTACTATGCAATCGCTTGTAATGTTATTATTATCAGTATAGATTACAAACTGTAACAACTTAATGTTCTCAACCGGAACTTTTACCTCGTACATTTCTGTAGGCGGCACAGATTTAATGACAATCTTGTTTGCATCATCTTTATAAATATTATCTGAAATTGGTCCTATATTATATGCCGCACCAATATTATTGATATTAGTAATATCAATTTTGTTACCACCTTTTTCTACCGTCACTTTTTCAGGATAGGAAAAAGCAATATCTTTAATTGCAAGACAGCAGCCTTTTGGCACCTTAATAGTAGCAACACCATCAACTATAGTTGCATCTTTTGTAAAGTTAACCTTAGTTGTGCCGCCATCTATTGTATATGCTACACACGTAACCTTGGTAGCATTTTCCAGGTTCATTTGAACAGTGTACTCAACTTTAGGAGTGCATACTATTGATACTTCTTTGTTTTCTGTTATAGTTCCAATATTGTATCCATCAAGTGATGTTGAATCTCCGGTATTACCTATTTTACCAAAGGGTATTTTGCTTCCATCTACTGAAACAACAGGATTAATAAATCCATCTACAGGTGTAATTTCAGTTATAGCTAAATTTTTACCATCCTCCACGTCGATAGTTAATGAATTACTAAGATCATCTACTGGTACAGGAGGACCTACAACTAAACTGCTGTCATTTACTGTATAAGTCGTATATTTTATAGAGGCTACATTTTCTGTTGATAACTTCACCTGATGTTGTATACCTGTGGCTTCAACACTTATTTTCTTTGGATCCTCCGAACCAATTGTTATGTCTTCCGTAATTTTTCCGGAGCACCATACGTCAACCGGCTCATTGCCAATCGAAATCGTAGTCTTTTTTTCAACTCCACCTACTGTCATCCTAGGATCAGTGCAGCCTGATGCTGCAATAATTGTTCGTACAAGAATATAATTATCCTTTGGAATATTACTGATTGTGCATATACCATTCAAT
>CAMFQG010000163.1 GCA_945980035.1 uncultured Clostridia bacterium | reverse complement strand
GAAAATGGCAGATCTTATGAAAGCAGAAGTAGAAAACTAATTCAGGAGGATAATTAATAAAATGAATAGAATAATAAAATCCATGATATGCATAATAATGGTTGTGATGACTACGCTTAGTAGCTATGAAAGTGTAACCGCAGGTGAATTTCACGAAAACGGTGTCCCGTTTGTTAATGAAAATGGAGATGTTGAAACAATTGCATTTCAGGGACAAAGTGGGTTTGGACCCTGGGACTATGATTTTACAGCAGATTTAACAAAGGCAGATGAGATATTAATAAAATATGGTGTTACACGTGAGAAATGCTGCTCTAACCCTTCGTTTTCAAGGGAGACTCTTTTTAAGGTATTACTTGACGGACATCAGATTTACTACTGTGACGAATACGATTATGTAGACACTATATATGATATTATTTATAATGATTACTTTGTTAACGCAAAGCCTTACAGAAGAGACAGTGCCAATATGAAAGCTTCAGTAAACTGTATTAGGAGAAAGTGCAATAATTGTCAATATGAACCATATGTACAGTTTCGACTTGACAAGATTTCAGCTATTGACAGGAGGGGTAAGGCTGAAAATGTTCCAAGATCGGTACATGTTGAACCACTTGGTACTACGACGATTAGCTACGACTTTAATGAGTATACAGCTAATGTCAGATGGGTAGTTAAATATAGAGGAGAAAGCAGCTTTACTCCTCTTTACGATGGACTAAATAGAGACGGACTTATTGTATCAGGCTCTTATTCTAAGTCACTTAACCTATCAAAAGTTCCAAAAAGCTTTAATGGTTCACAGATTGGAGCATTAGTTTATGATTCTGATGGACAGCTTCCTGCGAATACGTCATACCCGGACACCCCATATTACACAACTGTTGATGTATATGACGCGACACCTCCTTTAGTGGAAATCAATAAGAAAATTGACACTGATTCTAAATCTGTAATCATAGAAGTTATAGCATCAGATAATATAGGTTTAGGTGATAAGCCGTATTCATATGATGGGGGCAAAATTTACATATCAGATAATACAAGGGCTGTAACAGCTCCCGGCATAATTACAGTCGCAGTCAGGGATTCTAATGGAAATGTTACAAGGAAGGAAATAGCAGTTGATGTAATTGACATAGAAAAAGCGAATCCTAAAAACCCTTCAACAGATGAAGGAATTAAGGATTCAGGTACCGATACAGGCAAGGGAAATTCAGGAGGTGGCGGTAATACAGGGGGTACAGGCACTACAGGAGGAAATTCAGGTAATAAAGGAGCCACAGGTGGAGATACACCCGGTACAGGAACACTTGATAAAGTTAAAGACAATAACAAGGAATTTATAAGCACAGATAAGAATGTTACTGACACAATTAAGACAGTAGAACAAACAAAGACAACAAATAATAAAAATACGTCAGGTAATAGTAGCAATAATAACAACTCGAAAAACACTTCACTTAAAGCAAAAGAATTAACAGACAATGATAAAGAAGACGTATTTGAACGAATCAGGAAAAATTCAGAAGACTATATTATTTCAATGAGAGAAACAAAAACGGAGGAGCAAAAGGCTGCAGAAGTTGAAAAAGCCACTATAGATTTAAAGACAATTGAAGAGGGTGATGATTTAGATGCCTATTCAAATGAAAACAGTGATGAAGCGGATGCTTATAATCCTGAGATAAAAGAAAAATCGATGGTGTCGTTAGTTCTGATTTTTGTGGCACTAATAATTCTGTTAATTGTTTTGTCTATCATTCTTTTCTTCGGAGTAATTGTATTTGTAAAGAAGGATACGGAATACACAATGCTTAGTAACGAGGAGGGAATAAAAGTACCTGTTGCACTCTTATTTGTATCCTTTAAGGATTCTGAAAGATCTTTGTGCTTTAGGGAGCTTCTTAACAGACATGATGTTTTATATGCAAGGTTTGGTCCGCTTTTTGCCTATATTTATGAAAATGAAAAGATTTCAATAATGACAAAGTTTAAAGGTGAAAAGAAGAGAGAAATTGCAAAGGAAATTATAGCTAAGGAAATAGTAGTTGGAAAAACTGGGGGAAAGAAAAAGTGAATAAAATAAAGGAATACTGGGAAATACTGTTTATTGTACTTATTACAAATCTGTTTTGCATATTTGTGTTTTCCATAACAGCTTTTGCAGATGAGATAAATGCTTCAGACGCTGCAAGGAAGCTTGATATGAGAATGACCATAAATGACAATCCTTTGGAATACACTGGTGATAATGTCTATTATCTGAATGATTCCGTTACGTTTAGCTTTCCTGAAAGTGTTAACAATATGGAGGAGGATGTTAATGCACTTATCGGAGAAATTAAAAATGCTAACGGTGGAGTGGAACCAGAGGTTATTAAGGATTCGTATTTTGCAAAGGCAACATGGAATGGCAGCAGCTTTTCAGCATTTGAAGAAATGGGAGATTTAAGCGTCAGCTATTCACCATCAGAGACAGATGAAGCTTCATTAATTGCTGTTAAATTTGAATGCTTGAAATCATATAAGATAATGCTTAATGGCAAAATGGAGAGGGTAGTTAGCATAAAGTATCTGTCCTCGCCGTATCAGGTTACATTTGATAATGTGGCTCCAATAATAGAAAGGAATGATGAAAATAACTTTTCTAATGGTGTAACACAGGGGAGCGTAGCTGCTTTTAAGATAAGTGATATAACAGGCCTTAAAAGTATTGAACTTTTTAGAAATGGAAAAATAATAGACAGTGTCACAATGAACAGTGATAAGCGCATGGTTGAATACGAATATGACGTTTCACTTTATAAGGAAAACAGCGAGTCTGATGAGTTAAAGCTTATTGCAATGGATTTGTCTGGAAATAAAAGCGAGTATTCAATGAGCTATGTAATAGATTCTGAGCCGCCTGCAATATCATTATCAGGAAATTCATCAGGAGAGACGCTAAAGGATGGAATAATAATGTCAGGAGACTGCAAGGTAACAGTAGTAAGCAAAGACAACTGTTCAAAGCAGAACGTATTTTACAAATGTTTATATTCAGACGGTTCGGGCACGACTAAATGTCTTGAAGACCTTACGGGTGGATATGAAAGTGAAGCCATTCTTGAGCGAATGTATACTGAAGAAGGTGTATATGATATTGTCACTTTTTCCTACGATGAAAGCGGT
>CAMFQG010000162.1 GCA_945980035.1 uncultured Clostridia bacterium | reverse complement strand
ATAATATTATTGGCAAAATTCTCTAATATAATCTTAACCTAAAATATTGTATTTTGAAGCGAAAAATATTATGATTATCAAAAATTTTTAAAAAGCGGTTGCATTTGACTAACCATAGTATTATAATAGGATTGTTGCGAATGTAATATGAGGTTTATTATGAAAAATGTTGAGATTTTCACTGACGGCGCTTGTAAGGGCAATCCCGGTCCCGGCGGTTGGGGTGCCATACTGCGCTACAATGGAATTGAAAAGGAAATTTCCGGCGGCGAAGCAGTAACTACCAACAACAGAATGGAGCTTAAAGCTGTAATTGAGGCACTGAGTATGCTGAAAGAAAAGTGCCACGTAACGCTTTACAGCGACAGTCAATATGTGTGTAACGCTTTAACTCAAGGCTGGGCTAAAAAATGGAAGGCCAACGGTTGGATGCGAAATAAAAAGGAAAAAGCCTTAAATCCCGAGCTTTGGGAAAGATTGCTTACACTATTCGACCAACAGGAAGTTGATGTTGTTTGGGTTAAAGGGCATGCAGGTCATCCTGAAAATGAGCGTTGCGACAGACTTGCAGTAGCTGCCGCAGAAAAATATATATGAAATTGAAAAGGTGATTTTATGAGAGAAATATATGCAGACAATGCTGCTACCACTGCCCTGTCACCTATAGTACTTGATAAAATGATGCCATACCTTACTAAGGTTTTCGGTAATCCGTCAAGTTTATACGGTATTGGACAAGAGGCAAAGAACGCTGTTGAAACAGCAAGGCAGAACATTGCCAAAAACTTAGGTGCAAAAAATGCAAGCGAGATTTACTTTACTTCCGGGGGAAGCGAGTCCGACAACTGGGCTTTAAAAGGAATCTGCCAAAGATTAAAGGCTAAGGGTAAAAAGCATATAATAACCTCTAAGTTTGAGCATCATGCTATTTTACACACCTGCAAGGCTTTGGAAAAAGAAGGCTTTGAGGTTACTTATCTTGATGTTTACGAGGACGGTATTGTTAAGCCTGAGGACGTTGCTAATGCAATACGCGAGGATACAGCTATTGTATCAATTATGTATGCAAACAACGAAATCGGTACAATTCAGCCTATCGCAGAAATCGGAAAGATTTGCAGAGAGAAAAAGGTTCTGTTCCACACAGACGCTGTTCAGGCAGCAGGATATGTGAGAATTAATGTTGAAGAGCAAAATATTGATTTATTATCTATGACTGCTCATAAGATACACGGGCCTAAGGGATGCGGTCTTTTGTATATAAGAAAAGGTATTTTAATTAATAACCTTATTGAGGGCGGTGCTCAGGAACGCAACAAGAGAGCAGGAACTGAAAATATTGCAGGCATTGTAGGTCTTGATGCTGCTTTACAGTTAGCTGTTGATACTATGGAAGAACGCAATGCAAAGCTTAAAGTCCTAAGGGACAAGCTTATTGACGGACTTCTTGAAATTCCTAAAAGCAGACTAAACGGTAGCAGAGAAAAAAGACTGCCAAACAATATTAATATGTGCTTTGAGGGCATTGAGGGCGAGGCTTTGTTGCTGAGACTTGAGATGAACGGTATTTCAGCTTCATCAGGCTCTGCTTGCACATCGGGAAGTCTTGACCCAAGCCACGTGCTTTTGGCTATCGGTTTGCCTCACGAGATTGCTCACGGAAGCACTCGTATGACTTTTGACGAAAACACAACTGAGGAAGATATTGATTATATTCTTGAGGTTGTTCCAAAAATTGTAAAACTGTTGAGAGATATGTCCCCTCTTTGGGAAAAAATTAAGGATAAGTAAGGAAAGGAAGATATATAATGGCATTTTCTTATTCAGAAAAGGTTATGGACCACTTTGCTAACCCAAGAAATGTGGGCGAAATTGCTGACGCTGACGGTGTTGGTGAGGTTGGAAATTCAAAATGCGGCGATATTATGAAAATGTACCTTAAAATTGAGGGCAATACTATCGTTGACGTTAAATTTAAAACTTTTGGTTGCGGTGCCGCTATTGCAACAAGCAGTATGGCTACTGAGCTTATTAAGGGCAAGACTATTGACGACGCTCTAAAACTCACTAACAAGGCAGTTATGGAGGCTTTAGACGGTTTGCCACCGGTAAAGGTTCACTGCTCCGTACTTGCGGAACAGGCTATTAAATCGGCTCTCTCTGATTACTACACAAGACAGGGCATCGACCCAACTCCTATTGTGGGAGATATCGGCGACCATTGTGACCATTGCGACCACTGCGGATAACGCTACAAAGAAAAACTGTCCCGAAAAAACGGGACAGTTTTTTATTATCTGAGAATATAATATGCAATTTACTTTTCCTGCAAAAGCTTGTTCAGCTCTTCCATAAAGGTGTTAATGTCCTTAAACTGACGATATACAGAAGCAAAACGTACATAACTTACTTCGTCAATCTTCTTTAATTGATCCATAGCAAGTTCGCCAATCTGCTGGGTAGTTACCTCTCTTTCAAGGCTTGACTGTAATTTGCTTTCAATATCATTTACTATATTTTCAATCTGCTGGATTGAAACAGGACGTTTCTCACAGGCACGTATAAGTCCGTTTGTTAACTTATTTCTGTCAAAGCTTTCTCGACTCTTATCCCTCTTAACAACAATCACAGGAACAGTTTCCACAATTTCGTGGGTGGTAAAACGCTTTCCGCACTTTAAGCACTCACGTCTGCGACGGATTCTTTCTCCGTCATCAGCAGAACGAGAATCTATAACCTTTGATTCCTCAAAGCCACAATATGGACATTTCATAGTCAACACCTCATTGGTTTATTTTTCATTAAAAGCATTATAACACAGAAAAATGTTGATTTCAAGAGGTTTTTGGGGATAATTTCCATAACTGTAGAAAAACAATAAGCCGAAAACCTTATAGCATTGAGGTTTTCGGCTTTAGTTTGGCACCCCCTGCGAGAATCGAACTCACAACTAACCCTTAGGAGGGGTTTATTATATCCATTTAACTAAGGGGGCATGCGGAAATATTTCAACATAAATCACAAGGATAATTCTATAATAAATATAGTGATTTGTCAACAAAATAGAGTATAAATAATTGCTAAAAAGGTAAATATTTATCAAAATGGTATTGACAAAACTAACTTAATATGATAGTATTATTAGGCTGATTGCACGGAGAGGTGTCCGAGTGGTTTAAGGAGCTAGTCTTGAAAACTAGTGATCCCGC
>CAMFQG010000161.1 GCA_945980035.1 uncultured Clostridia bacterium | reverse complement strand
TTCCTCTACGTCTCGTGGGCTCGGAGATGTGTATAAGAGACAGTTATATAACCACGAATGAATTATTATGGAGGTGTGTTTCAATATGTTATCTGATATTGAAATTGCACAACAGGCGAAATTATTGCCTATTACAGAAATTGCAAACAACTTAGGAATCAAAGAAGAGGAGTTAGAGCCATACGGCAGATATAAGGCAAAAATTAACGACAGCCTTATGGAAAGATTATCCGACAAGCCGGACGGAAAGCTTATCCTTGTAACTGCTATTAACCCTACTCCTGCCGGTGAGGGTAAAACTACTACTACAGCAGGCTTAGGACAAGCTATGGCCAAAATCGGCAAAAATGCTGTTATCGCTTTGAGAGAACCTTCTTTAGGTCCTGTGTTTGGTATCAAAGGAGGAGCAGCCGGCGGTGGATACGCTCAGGTATTGCCTA
This sequence comes from uncultured Clostridia bacterium, assembly GCA_945980035.1. GTDB lineage: Bacteria > Bacillota > Clostridia > Oscillospirales > Acutalibacteraceae > Ruminococcoides. The sequence continues at coordinate 2,846 of CAMFQG010000161.1, read as the reverse complement.
TGGAGGATATTAACCTACATTTCACCGGTGATATGCACGCTATCACTTCTGCCAACAACCTTTGCTGTGCTATGCTTGATAACCATATGCAACAGGGCAACGATTTAGGTATTGACCCTCGTCGTATTCTTATTAAGAGATGTCTTGATATGAATGACAGAGCTTTAAGAAATGTTATTGTCGGCTTAGGAGGAAAGGTTAACGGAGTACCGAGAGAAGACCACTTTATTATAACCGTTGCTTCAGAGGTAATGGCTATTTTGTGCCTTGCAAATGATATTGATGACCTAAAGGAAAGATTAGGCAGAATTTTAGTTGCTTATAATTATAGCGGTGAGCCTGTTTATGCACATGATTTAAAGGCAGACGGTGCTATGACTGCACTTTTAAAGGATGCTATCAAGCCTAACCTTGTTCAGACCTTAGAGGGTACTCCTGCTGTTATGCACGGCGGTCCTTTTGCAAATATTGCCCATGGCTGTAACTCAGTAAGAGCTACTAAGCTTGCATTAAAATTAGCTGATTACTGTATTACAGAAGCTGGCTTCGGTTCTGACTTAGGAGCTGAAAAGTTCCTTGACATTAAATGCAGATATGCAGGCTTAAAGCCAAATGCAATCGTTGTTGTGGCTACATGCAGAGCTTTAAAATACAACGCAGGAATTTCAAAGGCAGAATGTGCAGAGGTTAATCTTGAAGCACTTAAAAAAGGTATTTGCAACTTAGGTGTTCATATTGAAAATATGAGAAAATATAATGTTCCTGTTGTTGTTGCAATCAATAGATTTTTAACCGACTCACAGGAGGAGCTTGACTACATTAAGCAGTATTGTACTGAAAAGGGTGCAGACTTTGCACTTTCAGATGTATTTGCTAACGGCGGCGACGGCGGTGTAGAGCTTGCTAAAAAGGTATGCGAAGCTGTTGAAAAGCCATCTGACTTTACACCGATTTATTCTCTTGACCTGTCTGTTAAGGAAAAAATTACTGCTATAGCTCAGAAGATTTACGGAGCAAAGGACGTTGTATTTACAAATGTTGCTGAGAAAGCAATTAAAGAGGTTGAGGCTTTGGGTGCCGGTAAGCTTCCAGTATGTATTGCAAAAACTCAATATTCTTTATCTGACAATCCTCAGCTTTTAGGTGCTCCTAAGGACTTTACTATTACTGTCAGAAATGTATCTCTTTCAAACGGAGCAGGCTTTGTAGTAGTTTATACAGGCGACATTATGACAATGCCCGGATTGCCCAAGAAACCGGCTGCTGAGGGAATCAATGTTGCTGATGACGGAAAAATCGTCGGTTTGTTCTAATGGCAAGCTTTGTATCTAATAGTGTTGAAGAAACCGAAAGAATCGGAAAAATTGTTAGTTCCTATCTCATAGGTAATGAAGTCATTGCCTATGAGGGAGGATTAGGTGCAGGAAAAACTGCATTTACAAGAGGAATTGTATCGGGCTTAACTGATGAGGATTGCGTTTCAAGTCCTACTTTTTCTATAGTGAATGAGTACAGCGGAAAATTTCCCGTGTATCACTTTGATATGTACAGAATTAACAGTTGGGATGATTTGTATTCAATCGGTTTTTTTGATTACATTGGTAACGGTATTTTAATTATTGAGTGGAGCGAAAATATAGAAGAAGCGCTGCCTGATAATTATATAAAAATTAAAATAAGTTACGGCAGCAGCGATAACGAAAGAATTATAGAAATAGAGGGTTTAAACATTGAGAATACTTGCATTTGACTCAAGTGCTAAAAGTGCATCCGTTGCAGTTTTGTGTGACGAAAAAATTATTGGCAATTCCTTTATTAATACGAATATTACTCACAGTCAAACCCTTGTACCAATGGCTGAACAACTGTTGAATAATACAAATTTATCCATAAATGATATTGATGCTTTAGCGGTATCTGTTGGGCCGGGCTCTTTTACAGGAGTCAGAATAGGAGTTTCTGTAGTAAAAGGAATTGCGATGCCTTTAAATTTGCCTTGTATTGCTGTATCTACTTTGGAGGCTATGGCTTACAATTATATTGAAAAGGATTGCATAATTGTTTCGACTATGGACGCAAGGTGCAATCAGGTTTATAATGCCTTGTTTAGGTTTAATAACGGTAATCTTGAACGGCTATGCGATGACAGACCTATTTCTATAAGTGAGCTTGAAAAGGACCTTGAAAAATACAAGGAAAAGGTTATTCTAATAGGCGACGGTGCCAAGCTTTGTTATGATGCTTTCGGACAGAAATATGATAATATTTATCTTGCTCCTGAAAACATAAGATATCAGAATGCAGTGGGTGTGGCTTTTTCTGCAATAAATAAAGAAGCTGTATCTGCTGAAAAAATAATGCCTACATATTTAAGACTTCCTCAGGCACAAAGAGAATTAAAAAAGAGATTGGAGAATGAGAAATGATAGCTTTAGGCTGTGACCACGGTGGATTAAATTTAAAAAATGCTATTATTAAGTATTTAGAGGAAAAGAACATAGAATACAAGGATTTTGGCTGTTATACAGAGGATAGTGTTGATTATCCTACAGTTGCTTATCCTGTAGCTACTGCTGTTGCAAAGGGTCAGTTTCAGTCAGGAATCCTGTGCTGCGGAACAGGAATCGGAATTTCAATAGCCGCTAATAAGGTCAAGGGAATCAGAGCTGCTGTTGTAAGCAACGAATTTGGCGCAGAAATGACAAGACGTCATAATAATGCAAATATTCTCTGTATGGGTGGCAGAGTTACTTCTGAAGAGGATGCAGTGAAATTTGCCGATATTTTTCTAAATACTCCTTTTTCTTCTGATGAAGAACGTCATACAAGACGTGTTCAGATGCTTG
>CAMFQG010000160.1 GCA_945980035.1 uncultured Clostridia bacterium | reverse complement strand
ATTATAAAACCTTTGATAAAAAGTCCTTTAGTCTGGCATTTTTAGGATTTGTAAAGAACTCTTCCGGTGGAGCTTGCTCGGCAATTACTCCGTCATCAACAAAGACAACATCTGTAGCAACCTCTCTTGCAAAGCCCATTTCGTGGGTAACAACTACCATAGTCATACCCTCTTTCGCAAGAGCTTTCATTACCTCTAAAACTTCGCCTACCATCTCAGGATCTAAGGCTGAGGTAGGCTCGTCAAAGAGCATTACGTCAGGCTTCATACACAAAGCACGAACTATGGCAACACGTTGCTTTTGTCCGCCTGAAAGCTGTGAGGGATAGTCGTTTGCTCTGTCGGCAAGTCCTACTCTTTCGAGCAAAGCCATAGCTTCTTTGGTAGCCTCTTCCTTGCTCATTTTCAAAAGCTTCATAGGGCCGATAATCATATTTTTAAGGATTGTCATATGAGGGAAAAGATTAAACTGCTGGAAAACCATTCCCATCTTTTGCCTGTGCAGATTTATATTAACCTTTGAATCAGTTATATCAGTACCCTCAAACAATATTCTTCCGCCGGTAGGCTCTTCCAAAAGGTTAAGACAACGCAAAAATGTGGATTTACCCGAGCCTGACGCACCGATAACAACCATTACATCGCCCTTGTGAATTTCCGCATTAACATCCTTTAAAACCTGATTGTCGCCAAATGTTTTCTGTAGGTTTTCAACCTTAATCAATACTTCATTAGTGGTCACTGTTTCTCAACCTCTTTTCAAGTTTTTTCTGGAAGAATGTCAAAATCAATACAAGTGTCAGATAAATAATTGCTACGGAAATCAGCGGGAAGAATGCCTCGTAAGTACGTGAAATTACAAAGTTACCGGTATATGTCAATTCTGCAATACCCACATAAGCGGCAACGGAGGTTTCCTTTACAAGAACAATAATTTCATTACCTAAAGCAGGCAATACATTTTTGAAAGCCTGTGGCAAAATTACGCTTATCATTGTATCCTTGTAGTCAAAGCCTAATGAACGGCTTGCTTCAAACTGCCCCTTGTCTATTGACATAATACCGGAACGCATAATTTCTGCAACATATGCACCGGAATTTATACCAAAGGACAAAATCGCAATCATCAAGCCGTTGTGAGAAAACGCAAAAACTATAAAATACATAATCATAAGCTGAACCAGTACAGGAGTTCCGCGAATTACCGTAATATACACGTTACATATAGCGTTTAGCACCTTCATCAATACAACAAAGGGACCTTTTTTCTTTTTTCCGCTGTAATTCATATCATAGGTTGAACGGACTATAGCAACTAAAAAACCTAAAACTACACCGATAACTACAGCACCCAAGGTTATAAGCAAAGTATTGCCCAAACCTAACAGAAAGTCTATCCAACGGTCTTCTATAATAAATGTACTGTTAATTCCCTCAGTAATGAAGGTTATTGCATTATTAAAAAAATCAGCCATAATAATATTCCTTTAATCTAAATATGTGCAGCCGCAAAGCAGCTGCACACAATTACTGCACTATTCTTCTGTGAATTATTCCTTTACGATAATTACCTGTGTTGCAGAAGCATATGAATCTGAGAAGTTGATTGCCTTTAGTCTTTCCTTTGTTACAGTCATACCTGCCATACCGAAGTCAGCCTTACCTGTCTGAACAGCAGGAATAATTGAATCAAACTCCATATCATCAATAACTAATTTATATCCAAGCTTGTCACAAATAGCCTGTGCAATCATAGCGTCAATACCTACAACCTTGCCCTTTTCCTTGTACTCGTATGGAGGGAAAGCAGCGTTTGTAGCCATATGAAGCTCGCCGTTTGGATACTCTGTACCTTCAGCTGTTTCGTAAGGCTGTTTACCCTTTGTCTCGTCGCCGATAAAGTTGCCTACGATTTGGTCAAGAGTGCCATCTTCTTTCAGCTCCTCAAGAGCATCGTTGAAATCATCTAAAAGATCCTCTTTGTCCTTTGCCATACAGATAGCATAATCTTCCTCAGCAAATGGCTCGTCTAAGATTTTTAGACCTTCATTTGTTTCAACAAAAGCCTTAGCAGGCTCGCTGTCGATGATAACGCAGTCAACCTTGCCGTTCTGTAAAGCCATAACTGCATCTACGCCCTTGCTATAACGCTCGATTTTAGCGTCTTTTACATCAGTAGCATAGATGTCGCCTGTTGTACCGCGCTGAACGCCGATTACCGCACCCTCTAAGTCGTCGATAGACTGAACCTTTGCAGTTTCTACATCAGAACTATTTGTTGCTTCTTCAGCTCCTCCGCAAGATGTCATAACAACAGCTACAGAACACATCATAACAGCTGCCAAAAGAATTGATAATACTTTTTTCATTAGGAATACCCCTTTTCTTTAAAATATGTCACATAACATAATAATATAGGTTAAAAAATAAATCAAGTATAAATTTATAAAAATACAGCTTTATTGCATATTTTTTCATTATTTTTTAGCTTTTGGCATAAAAAATCTGCTTGTATCCGTTTTCTCAAGGGCCAACAATCGGATTTTATTTTCAAGGCCCCCTGCATATCCTGTTAGGTTGCCGGTTGCTCCCACCACTCTGTGACAGGGGATAATTATACTGATTGGGTTACTTCCCACCGCACCGCCTACAGCCTGTGGAGATATTTTTTCAACCCCCCTGTTTTTAGCAATTTCCTTTGCAATCTCACCGTAAGTTGCGGTTGTACCGTAGGGAATTTTTCGTAAAACAGTAAAGACCTCCTCTTGAAACTCAGTACCCGCTGTTTTTATTTTAGGAGTAAAGTCCGGCTCTTTTCCGCTGAAATAACCAGTAAGCCACCTTGCCGTATCAATAAATACAGGCAAATTTTCAGCAAAAATCATATCCCTGTAAAAATCCTTTTTAAGCTGTGATTCATTAAACAAACCTTTCAGATATTCTCTGTCACTTAACATTGTAAGAATACCTATGGGCGAATTGTATGTGCAATAGTAGGTGCAGTAATTCATAAAAAGTCCCTCATTCAGTTAGTAGAAATTCATTGGAATTTTAATAATTATAGTATTTTATTTTAAAAAACACAAGAAAAAATCTTGTAATGTATTGACATTTTGAAAATGATGGTATATAATGTTGAGGCTTTGAAAAATTACGAGGTGTAACTCAGTTTGGTAGAGTGCTTGGTTTGGGACCAAGATGCCGCAGGTTCAAGTCCTGTCACCTCGACCAATTCAAAAAGTCCTGTCTCTTATACACATCTGACGCTGCCGACGAAGGCTTAGGTGT
>CAMFQG010000159.1 GCA_945980035.1 uncultured Clostridia bacterium | reverse complement strand
TTAAATCATATTATCTTGACTTAAAGGATGAAAGTAAAGGTAAGCACGAATCTGACTATCCTCAAAGCAGTATAGTTACTCCTTATGCACCGTTATCAGTAACACTGACAAAAACAAGTGACACATGTCTTGAGGACACTATATATGATCTAACAACAAAAATTTCAAAAACTGAGGGCGGTACACTAAGAACTACCTCCGGAGTAACAGTAAATCACACATATTCTTACACACTGAAAGGTAACACCAATGAAATCGATACTCCTGCAACTTGGGTGCCTGCAGATCCGGGCGTATATACCATTACTGTTAATTCCTCTAACGGTATCACTGATGAAGACGTTGAAAACACCTTTACCCTGTACGTTCAGGATAAGCTTGATAAGCCTATCCTTGCGATTAACAGTATAAGCAACAGTAATACTGTTACAGTAAATAACGAAACAGATGTAGTGCTGTCAGCTATTTCAAGCGGTGCGGATTATCCTGAGGGTGTAAAGTATATCTTTACTGTTGACGGCACTGAGTATGAATCAAATGTGCCAACCTATACTTTTACGGCACAAACAGATAGCGCCTTAACTCTTGGCGACCATACAGTTTCTGTAAAGGTAATTGCACCTGACACAAAGTATGCAGGAACCGAAATTAATCAGTATGTTGATTCCGAAGCAAGTGATGAAAAAACTGTAAAGATTGATACTGTAAAATATACCTACAAATTTGATTTTACAGAGTGTCACGTTGCTACAAATACAGTTACATTTAAACTCGAAGGAAAAGATACAAAAGTTACTGATTTAAAAGGTTCTGTAACTGTTGATAAAAACAGTCCAGTGACATTTACCGTTACAATGTCAGGCAAATATGTGCCGATTCCAAATGAGAATTGTTGGAGCGGAGTTACAGGTACTACGATAGGCGAGAACAAATTAAGTTATTCATTTACTGCAAGCAATAGTAATGCAAATTCAACTGTTGTGTTCAGGTCTTATCTACCGGTAGAAATAACTCCCGATACTCAGGATATTGAGATTGCTTCTTCTGCAAAGATTAATATTAAGGAGTTAGACAGCAACTCAAGCTATCAGCTGTTATATAAAAAGACAACTGATACGAAATTTATTGCAGCTACTGCTACGCTGACTAATAAAGAGTTTGCTACATCAAACCTTCCGTACGGCAAATACCAATTTAAGGTAAGACAATATACTGATTATTATAGTGTTGAGTCCAATGTAGTAAATGTTAATGCTATAATCGGCCAAATTGAATTAAAATATTACTACAGAGATTATAAGTCCCAAAACGGAATATCCTATGACCCGTATATTGGCAAGGAAAATAACCTAAGTGATACTGCTACAGAGTATTCTGTTGTTCTGAAAGACGATGTCAGCTCGGTTGTTGAGGAAAATGATTACGCTACTCTTTACAAAAAGTATGCGCCTAATTTAAACAATAATTACTTTGATTATACCTTGGTAACTACAGGCGTAACAGGTTCACTTAGTGAAGACAAGGCTATATGTACCATTACCGGTCCGCTGATGACGCCAACGGAAAAGACATATACCGTGTCTATCAACGGTGTGCAAGAGAACGAGTTTATATCTTATTATCAGCAAAAGACATTCCTGCTTGACGCTTCTAAATATTGCACTGCGGGTACATGCGGTTATGTTTGGTACTACGTGGATTCAAAGGGCAAAGAAACTGTTGTATCTACAAGTCAGTACTACAAGCTTCGTGTAGCCAGAAATACAAATCTCAAAGTAAAGGGCTCAGACAAAGAGATTACTACTCCGACTACCACTATTAATGAGCCTGTTTACACAGAAATTATTTCAAATAAAGCAGTTAAGGTGCAGATGAGTATGCTGGTAGAAAACTACCTGCCTGAAGACGCAGTAAGAACACGCACAGGTGTAGTATATTATTCATATGAGGGAGATACTGCTCCTACTGTTGACAGTACAAAACTGCCGTCTATTATTGAAAACAGTGCCACACTTGCCAACGGAGATCCGGGCAAAACCTACACTGTGGGAACTGAGTCAGGCATAGACATAAAGGGCTACTATACAGACAATGACAATGTAAACGGCAAGTTTATATTTGCTCCTATTGCAAGTATCAGCTCTACAAAGACCTATGTTGTTTATTCTTATCTAACTTATATACAGGATAATGTTTCAGTTACTATTATTTCTTCCCCTGTTACTGCATCGGTTAAGTTGTATAAACAACAAATCACAACTTCATAAAGCATAACAAAAGGGCAGTTGCAATGATTTTTGCGACTGCCTTGATGTTTACTTTAACCAAGAAGTGTGATATAATCGAGCATATAAATTTGGCGGAGGTAGTATTATGAAAAACATAAACTGGGCGGTATTAGGCACAGGAGTTATTGCCAATGAAATGGCGGTTGCACTGAATAAAAACGGCAAGAGCATATATGCAGTAGGCAACAGAACCTACGAAAAAGCTGTATCATTTGCCGAAAAGTACGGCATTAAAAAGGTTTATGCCGATTATAACGAAATGTTTACCGACCCTGATGTTGATGTAATTTATATTACCACTCCCCACAATACTCACATTAACTTTATGAAGAAGGCTATCGAAAACGGAAAGCACATTCTTGTTGAAAAGTCCGTTACCTTAAATAGCAGTGAGCTTAGGGAGGCTGTGGATTTAGCACAGGAAAAAGGCGTTGTTATGGGCGAAGCTATGACAATATTCCATATGCCTATTTATAAAAAGCTAAAAGAAATTTTAGCAACCGGAAAGCTTGGCAAGGTTAATCTTATTACAATGAACTTTGGCAGTTTCAAGGAATACGATATGAACAACCGCTTTTTTAACAGAAATCTTGCAGGGGGAGCGATGCTTGACATCGGGGTTTACGCACTTTCCTTTATCCGTTGGTTTATGGATTCAAAGCCCACTGAACTTTTATCACAGGTAAAGACAGCTCCTACAGAAGTTGACGAACAGGCAGGACTGCTGTTAATGAACAAAGAAGGACAGATGGCGACCGTAATGCTTTCTCTCCATTCAAAACAGCCGAAACGCGGTATGATTTCCTGTGAAAAGGGATATATTGAGGTTATGGAATATCCGAGAGCCTGGGAGGCAACAATCACCTACACCGACAGCGGTGAAACCGAGTTAGTTAAAGCAGGCGAAAACGCAGACGCCCTTGCCTATGAGCTTGATGATATGGAAAAGGCAATTTTCGGGGATACGGAGTGTATGCACCTTGACTATACAATAGATGTTATGGATATGATGACAGAATTCAGA
>CAMFQG010000158.1 GCA_945980035.1 uncultured Clostridia bacterium | reverse complement strand
ATGCAGTTTTGCCGTTTGGTGCAGTACATTTGATTACAGCAGTGCCTGCCTTTAAGCCGGAAACATATCCCTCGCTATCTACGCTTGCAACACTGTCATCGGATGAAGTCCACTCCAGCGAGTCGCTGTCTGCATCAGTTGGATATACGGTTGCGTTTAACTGAACGCACTTGCCCTTATCAACCACTGTTGCCGTAGTATCAAGAGAAACCTTGGTAATCTCTATGCCCACTACCTTAACATTACATACTTCTTTCAGTCCTTTAAAGGACATAACTGTGATTGTAGCCGAACCTTCTCCGTTTGCGGTTATTGTGCCGTCATCTACAGAGGCAACAGAATCATCCGAGGAAGACCAGGTTAGTGCCTCTTTTGCTTCGCTGCTTACAACATTGACTACATATGTATCCCCTACTGTCATAGTCACGTTGTTATTGTCTATTACCAACTTTCCTGCTCCTCCGACACAGGAACAAAGTAAAACTGCAATCAATAGTGTTGCAGATGCCAATAATAAAACTTTCTTTTTCATTTTTGTACTCCTTTTATTAAATTTTGTGAAAACACAAAACTATTTCCCTTGGTTATTTGTATTTTATAAATGCCTTTTAGCAACTACCTTGCCACAATTATTACAAATCTTTTCTCCGGTGTAGCCCTTTTCAAAATATGTGACAGACTTTTTATCTCCTGTTCACACGCTTTTTTAATTATAGACCAGTGGTGGTAACATTAATGCACCGGTGATTTTCTCTTTAAATACGGATGTTGAAATAATATCATTAAAGTTAGTGTCATACATCATCTCTTTGTCAAGAGTAATATTTCCGGTGCCGGCAGACTTAACCTTAAGCTTAACACTAACAAGAACAGCATCGTCATAATTAAAATTGTATCCTGCAAGATTTGAAAAACTAAACTTAATCTGATCAACAAGATTTTCGGTATAATTGTATATTGTGTCAGTTGCAACAGGAAATGAAACAGATGTAACTTCAAGAATATCGCTGGGATAATTAATTGTAAACTGACCGCCCATAACCAAATCAGTCGAATTTAGGTTGACAACGTAAGTAATGCTATCACCAACATTTGCATAATATATGGTATCATCTACTGTCAAAGTCACGATGTTATTGTCTATTGCTAACCTTCCTGTACCTCTGAAACAAGAACAAAGCAAAACTGCAATCAACAGTGTTGCAGTTGCCAATAATAAAACCCTCTTTTTCATTTTTGTACTCCTTTTATTAAATTTTGTGAAAACACAAAACTATTTCCCTTGGTTATTTGTATTTCATAAATGCCTTAATCTGAATATGTTGTTTGCTGATATTTTTTCACAAAAGCAAAAACAGCATATTTACCAACATTATAAAATACTTTGTACTAATTTTATAGTTTTATCTTAAATATTTGCGGTCCACTCGCCCATGCGGCAATTTCATAACATTGGAAAACTGCGTAAAGATGATTATTTTTCAAATAAAATGTATAATCCTTAATGGGTTTTTTCTTAACTGTTTCCAAAGCACCGGAATAAAATCTATAGGGTTCTTTAGTATTTATACGCTCCACTTTACGATATATCTTTGCTTTTAGCTCCTTATCGCTATACTTTGTAAGCTTGCTGTTAGAAATTTTGTTTCCGGTTTTTTTGCTGAAACTGTATCCGCCGATTGTAGTCAAATCATGTGCTCCACCGGCAAATTCACCTTTATATTCTTTAAAGCTATATATACCATTTTTATTATATGTCAGAGTAATTTTATCATCTAATGAATGAAACATTATACTAGAACTATATTCTCCAAAAAATTGTTTAGCGTATTTTAATGCACTATTTTTATGTTTCGCACATAGCTTTTTAAAATAATTGTTTATCTTTTTATTTGCTTTGTTTTTTACAACAAGCACCGGACGCTGAAATTTTACACGCAGTATGGTACGCCCATTCATTTTATACTCTTTATTTGTTGTTACATATTTTACCGCTTGTGACTTGGCGTCCGCTTTTATCTCAAACATATTATTGCCAACGCAAATTACATTCAAAAACAAACACATAAACAGTATAAGACTAAGAAATTTTGTCTTTTTAACCATAAATAATCCCCCATTTTTACTGAATAATGATTGCCTGTCTGAATAATTCTTCATAACGCTTTTCCAGTAAGGATTTTTTATATGATTTTATTTCACCGGAAGCAGGATCAGCCACAATTACCTTGTTTCCCTTTTGACCTAACAATACCATACAATGCTCAGGTGTAAACCATGTTAAATCCTTTCCGTCCACATTCCACGTTACACTAAAATGTCCATGGGCCAATTCATATGTGCACCACAATACAACCGGAATACCTACATCTGTATATTCAAACAGTTCTTCAAAATTTGTGTTTGTAATATCTACTGCCCTCATTTCGGAACCATTTTCAGCCAAGTATTTGTTGGCTGTGTTAACAATAACCGGTGCATAACAACCGTAGGAATTTGAATCCCTTGGATCTCCTTCAAAAGATTTCCTAAAATCCACAGTCCCCACTTCACCTTTATCCAGATAATTATCAGATAACTGACCTTTATCAACAGCATAACCATAGTAGTTTAACACCATAGTCAAGGATGTAATCTCACAACCGGTAGGCAGCTCCGGATATTGACAAATCGGGTTAAAGCTATCTATCAATTTTTTTGAAGCATCTATATTTGATTGGGTTTCTGTTGGAACAGGTTTTGTTTCTGATATAGTCGGTGAAGCTGTTTCGTTTTCAGCTTTTGTCGTACTTGTCTCCGATAAAGTCGGCTCTGTTTTTTTGTGGTAAACGGATTGGTCAACCGTATAATCTATAGTCTGCTCTATGCTTTTTCCGCCGGTTATCGCAAAGCTAATGCCAATATAAATCCCTATAACAAGCAGAAAAGAACCTAAAAACAGAAGTATTTTTTTCATTAATTAATACCGTAATTAAGTGGAGCAGAAGGGTTTGTGGAAAAATAATCCTTTAATACATATCCTCTTTGTCCCTGATAAACAACATAATAGTATTCTGTTGAAGAGCTAATGCACTGGACTGATTCTCTACTATATACTTTTGCTACCTCTTTTGCACTTCTGGAAGGAGCAGATCTAAGAGTTGCATAATCACTTGCTCGGCAATATAACGTAGTATCCTCGATCACACTTCCTCCATTATTATTATAATAATTATTTATAGTGCCTCCGGAGTTTTTTGAATTATTTGATGAAGAGCTATCCTTGCCCTTAACTGTAACTGTGCAGGATGCAGCTTTGCCGTTTGGTGCAGTACATTTGATTACAGCAGTGCCTGCCTTTAATCCGGAA
>CAMFQG010000157.1 GCA_945980035.1 uncultured Clostridia bacterium | reverse complement strand
GATTCCTCTACGTCTCGTGGGCTCGGAGATGTGTATAAGAGACAGGTTAAGTACCTGTAGTTTAACTCCTCTGAGTATTCCCCCTCGACAGTTACGCTGTACTTGCATGAATCAAATTCAGGAAAAAATCTATCTCCGTCTATAACAGTATCAATTTCTGTTATATACATTTTTTCTGCAAATGGAATAGCCTCTGCATAAACACTGCTTCCACCTGCAATATATAAATTTTTATTAGTAAACTTTTCTTTATATAATGAAATAGCGTCACTTAAGGATTTCACGGTACAGCAGTTATCGTATTCATAAGAAGCTGTTTTTGATAAAACTATTGTATATCTGTTAGGCAGAGGCTTGCCTATCTCCTCAAATGTTTTTCTTCCCATAACAACTACGTTATCAGTAGTCAGTTCTTTAAAGCGTTTCTTTTCATTTTTCAAATTCCAAGGAATAATTCCGTTTTTACCTATAACTCTGTTTTTAGTATATGCAACTATTAGTGCTATCATATTTAATCTTCCTTTAAATCACAAAGCAGTTGGTATGCAGTTTTATTTAAGATTGGATGTCTTACAAAAGGAGCTATTTGCACAAGAGGCTGTAAAACAAAATCCCTGTTTTGCATATCTATATGAGGAATATGCAAATCCTCAGTATCAACAATTTCATTGTCATAAAGAATTATATCAAGGTCAAGAGTTCTTGGACCCCAATGGACTTCTCTCACTCTGTTGGCTTCCTGTTCAATTTCATTCAATAATTTTAAGAGTTTATAGGGTGATAAATATGTTTTTAAGCATAAAACACCGTTTAAAAAGTCATCCTGTTCTACCATTCCATAGGGCTTGGTAGAGATAATGTCCGATATTTTTTTAACAACACAGCCCTTTGAATTGTTCAAACGGTCGATAGCAGTATTAATATACTGTTCCTTCTCGCCCATATTAGAACCAAAAGCAATATATGCAGTATGCCAATATCTTTCAAGCTTTACTGAAGGATAATCAAGCGGTAAACCAATGGGTGCACAAGGCTTTTTAATTTCAATCTGTACACCATTTAACAAATCATAGTTTTCTAAAAGCATTGACGCCAAATTATCTGCCGCTGTTTCAATTAACTTATAAGTATTTTTCTGCAAAAATTCAGTTATTTTAAGAGATACCTCACCGTAATCTATGGACTTTTCAATATCATCATTTTCTGTTGCATCTGAAAAATCCGTAAATAACTTGGCTGTAACCAAAAACTTTTGCCCAAGCTTATTTTCCTCTTTATATACGCCATGGTGGGCAAACACTTCTAAATCCTTAATTGTAATTGTATCGTACATATTTATCACTCTTTAAATATTTTTTATAGCCTGCGCCATCTTAACAGCACGGATATTTTCCTTTACATCGTGAACTCTGACAAATGCACAACCGCTTAGCACAGCCATTACAGTAGTGACAAGTGTTCCTTCCAACCTCTCATCTATTGGTAAATCCAGAGTGTTTCCGATTACTGACTTTTTAGAACACCCAAGCAAAACAGGATAACCTGTATCGCATAATTTATCAAGGTGCTTTATTGCCTGTAGGTTCATTTCATAGGTCTTTCCAAAACCGACGCCCGGATCAAGAATAATCTTATCTTTATTTACTCCCGACTTAATAGCAATTTCAACACATTCAAGGGTTTCTTTTACCATATCATTTATAAAGTCAGTGTATTCAGGCTTGTCTTTATTGTGCATCAGACAACAGGCAACACCGTTTTTTGCAACAACATCTGCCATTTTTTTATCATATTTAAAGCCCCATACGTCATTAACTAAATCAGCACCTGAATCAATAGCAGCCTTTGCAACATCCGCCTTATAAGTGTCAATGGAAACCGGAATATCAATCTGTTTTTTGATTGCCGATATTACAGGAACTACCCTGCTGATTTCTTCATCAACGGAAATTTGAGTATATCCGGGCCTTGTTGATTCACCGCCAACATCAATAATTGTTGCACCATCCTCTGCCATTTTAACAGCATGAGCTACTGCCCTGTCAATACTGTTCCATTTTCCTCCGTCAGAAAACGAATCAGGGGTTACGTTAAGAATACCCATAACGTAAGTATTATTTTTTACATCAAAATCTTTATTTCCGATTATCATATTTTCACCAAAATTCTATTATAGAATTATATCAAAATTTTTCTTTTCTTTATCCCAATAACATTCGCTTTCAGCCTCACAGCAAAAGCAAAGACGTGACTGCTTATCTGCTTTGTACAAAAGCTTTCCTAAAATATTGTCGCAGTCTTTAGCTCTGTGAAATAATATAGCCTTTGTAATATCATTTATTTCTTTATCGGAATAATCGCTGACTTTCAATATTTCATTTGCAATCTCGGCACTCGCCTCATTGTGGGGTTTCCCCTGCTTGTACTCTGTAACTCGTCCAATATCGTGTAACAAAGCACAGGCGTAAATAACGTCTTTACTTATTTTTAGATTATTCTCAAGGGAAGTTATATACATAATTCTTGCCGTATCCAAAAAATGCTCCATTGAATGAGTGCAAAATTGTCTGTCCTTTTCAAGAATATTTAACTCAGCTATTAATTTCTGATACCTGCTGTTATGGATTATTTTGTTTACTCTATCCATAATTTTATTGCCTTACCATTCTCATAAACATTTCCTGTTTGTTTGTATCATCTTTAAAAATACCTCGTGTTGCATAGGTAACTGTTAAAGTGCCGGGTTTCTTTATTCCACGCATTGACATACACATATGATCAGCCTCTATCATAACCATTACACCCAATGGGTTCAGGTACTCTGAAACTGCGTCTGCAATCTGGCAGGTTAACTGCTCCTGAATTTGGGGACGTCGCGCATATGTTTCGACAGTACGTGCAAGCTTGCTTAAACCTACAACCTTACCGTTAGGAATATAGGCAATATGAACCTTTCCGTAAAAGGGTAATAGATGATGCTCGCAGGTAGAATAGAACTGAATATCCCTTTCAAGTACCATTTCGCTGTTTTCTGAAGTAAACTGCTTTATCAAATGCTGTTCAGGAGTATTACCTAAACCGCCGAAAATTTCCTCACACATACGTGCAACTCTGTCAGGAGTTTCCAGCAAACCCTCACGCTGAGGATTTTCTCCGATTCCCTCCAAAAACAGTTTGACAGCTTCTTTGATTTTATTTGAGTCCATAAAAAACCTCCTATGCAGTATTCCGAATACAACACAGGAGTTTTCTATGTAGCAGCGGAATGCGGCTGAGAAATCGCAAGAAAAATCTTTTCGTCCTGATAACAACTTCCTGTTTACCAAGCACTTAACGCTTCAAAGCCTACTCAAAGCACAGGCGTAAATAACGTCTTTACTTATTTTTAGATTATTCTCAAGGGAA
>CAMFQG010000156.1 GCA_945980035.1 uncultured Clostridia bacterium | reverse complement strand
TCAATTAACCTATTTTTTTGTTTTTTAGTCTGTCTACTTGACAGGGGGCACATTATGTTAGCCTGCGGTTTACTTTTAGTTTATTTATTAAATTAACCGTTGTATGTTGTCCAAGAGCCTGTTGCACCGCCTGCATCATTTGGCTTGTAGCAGTTATATGGCTTTGTAACGGTAATATCACCTGTTTTTGCTACACCATTCCAGCCTTGGCTGAATGGGGCATTTCTGAACAGGAATGTCTTTGTGCCGTCAGGAATAGCCTGAGGTAATTCTAACTTCCAGATGTTAGTGCCTGAAATTCTTGTCATAGCAAATGTTTCTTCATTTGTCATTCCGTAGCCCCAACCGTAAACATATACCTCGCTCCAATTTGCAGCGGAGTTGTCAAAGTACAATGTTGTCAGCTGGAAGTCAGGCGGAGTATCTGCAACATAAGGACCTGTAGAGCCTTGTGGTGAACCGCCGTCAGGGTAGTCTTTCAATGTGTAACAGTTGTTGGTTTTGGAGAATGTTACAGGCATTAGGTTATATGCTTCAGCATCTGTTGAAGGATTGTCAACAGATTCTACTGCTCTGTAGATTGTTGCACTTGAAAGACTTTCGGGAACATCTGCAATAAATACATTTGGATATGCTTCCAAATCCTGCTCCATTAGATAGGATATGCCGGAGTTGTTGTCATAGAGATATACACTGCATCCCATAGAAGTCATCCAAGGTAAGGTTGTTTTCAGATATGCCTTGTAAGTGTTTTTTGGCTGAGTAGTAGGTTGAGTTGTCGGTTGTGTAGTAGGCTGAGTTGCGGGCTGTGTAGTAGGAGTTGTAGGTACAACCGGTACATAACTCTGTCCTGTCATAGCTGTATCACTCATACCAACAACATACTTCTGAATATATGTTGCATCCTTGATTGTTACGGTTTTATTGCCGTCAACATCAGCTAAAGTCATTCCGTCTGCACTTAGATATGATATATCTGCAAGGTGCTTTTGGATAGCAGTAACATCGTTAATGTCTATCTTCTTGTCTAAGTTTGCATCGCCATATACCATACCGCTTACTGTCGGTGTAGTAACTGTTGGTGTAGTAACAGTAGGAGTTGTTACTGTAGGAGTAGTAACTGTTGGAGAAGTTACTGTTGGCTTTGTCTCGGCAGTTGACTGTGTTGCACCGCCTGTTGTAACCTCAGTTGCAGAAACAGGAGCAGACTGTCCGGGAACGTCGGTAGTTGTCACCCAAGCAGACTGTGATTTACTTGTCAGTTTGTGTGATGTTCCCTTTAAAGCCAATTTTGTTTTAGAGCCGTCTGTAGGGAACTGGTTGCCGGCAGATGCAGCGCCGTTTGAAGATGCGGAGTCATTTACAATAACATATGTATTGTTTGATTTCGCCAAGTTAAATGTTGACGCTACTGTTGTGCTTGAGCCGGTAGTCTGCTGTAGGCAAGAGTTATCGTTTATCTGAATATAATAGCATTTTAGGTTATCGTCATGCTGCATAACCTCGCCGGGCCAGTTAGCATTTTTGTAAGTGTAGGTAGTGCTTGTGTCTTCATCATAAACGTAACACTTGATAGGAGCCTTCCAGTTGTACTGTGATACAAATGAATCAGGAAGCATTACATATACGCCGGATGAAGCCGCCTCAGTCTTTTTATATCTGTATGTAATAGATGTAGTCTGAGTGCCGTCTGTAGCAGTAAGCTTTAGGTTGATTGTTGAGCCGTAGCTATAGTCCTTACCGATTCTGATTGTAGGTGAGCCGGTAAATGTAACAGGAGCATAGTTTTCAAGCTGGTATGTACCGCTTGTTGCGTTTGAAAGTGAAAGCTTAACAGTGATTGATTCACCTTGGAATGTCTGTGTTTCTTCGCTTGCAAACGCCTTTGGAGTAGTAGTACCCTGAGTTACAACAGCAACACCGGTAGAGCCGATCTGACCGCTTACAGTACCGCCTGATACAGTGAACTTGTTGCCTGTAACCATATCTTTGTATAAACCGTCCTGTAGTCCTGTACCTGATACAGAAGCATTAGCAGTAGTGCCGTTTGTATTTACAATTACAACACCGTTGTTGCCTCTTGCAACATATGAGAAATTACCGCTATAGCCCACCTTTTCGCTTTGACCTACAAAGTTGTTGTGGAACTTGTTTACTTCAGCTACTGCAACACTCTTGTATGTTGTATCTGTAGCACTTCCGCCCATGCTCATTGTGCCGGGACGTGCAAAATACAATGCAGTTGCATCTTTTCTTGCACCAACCATAGCCCAAGCTTTAACGATGTTCTCATTGCTTACGCCCTGTGTTGAATCTGTGTTTCCCTCGTATGTATCGTGAGATTCAGCCCACAAAACTGCTTTTGAAGCATTGTTTGAAAGCGGATAAGAGGAGTTAGCTGCTGATGAAGCATTGTGACCTGTAACACCGCCTAAAATATTTTTAGAAGCCACGTTATCGGTTACGCTCATTAGCTGTGTATAGGCATTTATACTTCTTCCGCCGCCTACTGTGTTCAAAATTTCACCGTAGCAGAATAATGACTTTCCGCCATTCTTCTGTGCATAGTAGGTTGAAGCGTCGCCGATTACTGTTTCCCAGTAATTTGAAGCATAAGAGCCGTCACTGCTTGTTTCAATATGCTTAGCTGCGTCAAAGCGGAAACCGTCAACACCGCAGTCAATACAGCTTCTAAGCAAATCCTTAACTCTGTTTTGTACAACTGAGTTGCCTGTGTTTAAGTCAGGACAAGCTGAAACAAGGCCCTGAACTACGCCCTGAACACTACCGTCGGAAGCGTTGTTGAAATACTGATGGAAGTATGGGTTGTTTCTTGTTGCACCTGAGCCGTTATAGATAGTAGGCTCAAATGTCTTTACCTCAGTAGCAAGTCCGTATGGGTTTGAGCTTGTTCCCTCTGTAATTGCACCTAAGTGGTTGGAAACTACGTCAACAATAATTTTGATACCGTATTTATCAGCTGCAGCACAAAGTGACTTCAGCTCTTCCTTAGTACCTAACCAGGAATTATTTGAAATACTAAAGCTTACAGGCTGGTATAGCTTCCACCACTGACCTGCAACGTCTAAAGACAGGCTGTAGTCCTTAGGATCCTGAACAGGTGATGTCTGAATTGCAGAATATCCTGCAGCCGCAATAGCTTCAAGGTTTTCCTCAATCTCAGAATATCCCCAACAGAAAGCGTGAAGGATAACGCCGTCATTAATATTGCTCTGAATATTCACGTCTGTTGCTACTTCTTCTGTTTTTACTTCAGCAGCATTTACTGTAGTAAAACAAAATGCAGAGCAAAGAAGAGCAAGAACAAGAACAATACTTAAAATACTCTTGAGTTTTCTCATAATAAAACTCCCTTTCATAAATTTTGTGCACAAATGCACTTATACTCGTACATATTATATCAAATTTATCCTGTCTCTTATACACATCTCCGAGCCCACGAGACGTAGAGGAA
>CAMFQG010000155.1 GCA_945980035.1 uncultured Clostridia bacterium | reverse complement strand
GTTTTCACTTGTGCCATCAGCCCAATATAAGTATTTTCTTGTCTTAAGGTGCTTGCAACAGTCGATAATATCCGCAACAACAGCAGAAGCGGTAGGTAGTTTTCCTGCACCTTTGCCGTAGAATACCACGTCGCCTGTGCAGTCGCCTCTTACCATTATGCCGTTAAACTCGTAGTCAATATTTGCAAGCTGGCTCTTTTTGTTGATAAGCATAGGAGCAACTAAAATGTCCATTTTGCCGTTATCAAGAACCTTAACCTTACCGATTAATTTAATAACACTCTTGAAAGCTGCGGCATATTTAACGTCCTCAAGTGTGATTTTTGTAATACCCTCTGTGTGAACATTGTCGGGATAAACGTGTTTGCCAAATGCAAGAGAAGCAAGGATACAAATCTTGCGACAAGCGTCGTGACCTTCAACGTCAGCCTCCGGATTGCGTTCTGCAAAGCCTAAATCCTGTGCAAGCTTTAGTGCAGAATCAAAGTCCATACCATCTGCAATCATTTTTGTAAGTATAAAGTTTGTAGTACCGTTAAGGATACCTGCAACCTCTTTTACATTGTTTGCAACAAGGCACTGGTGCATAGGGCGGATAATAGGAATACCGCCGCCTACAGAAGCCTCAAACAAAAAGTTTGCGTTGTTTTCTTTAGCAATAGCAAGTAACTCAGCACCCTTTGCAGCAACAAGCTCCTTGTTTGAAGTAACAACACTTTTACCTGCTTTTAACAGCCTTTTAGTGTAGTCGTAAGCAGGATTAATTCCACCCATAACTTCTGCAACTACTCTGACCTCAACGTCATTGATAATATCGTCAAAGTTTTTAGTAAATCTATCAGCTAAAGGAGAGTCGGGGAAATCTCTTAAATCAAGAATATGCTTAACATAAACTTCCTCGCCGATACTTGCAAAAAGCTTCTTTTTGTGGGTTGTCAATATTTCCGCTACACCTGAGCCTACAACTCCGTGTCCCATAATAGCTACTGATACCATTTATCTATTCCTCCATAAAATATTGTACTGATTTTTATTCAGTTGCAGGTGGTGCAGCAGTAGTTTCCACTGCACTTGATTCTGCCACAGAAGCAACAGTTTCTGACGGTGCGGTTTCACTGCCACCTGTTTCTGTTGTTTCGCCGCTTACGTCTTCACTGCTGCCGGTTCCCTCAGTTGCGTAATAGTATCCCTGTCCTCCGTAACCGTTGTAATCAGCAACGTATGCGTTTGTTTTCTGTGGCATATTATCCTCTGTGTAATATCCCACATACTTGCCCGGAGTAGGATTACCTACGTTGTAGTTGTATCCGTTACCCGGGTTGTAGTTTGCCTCAATGATTGTAGGAGGCATAACGTATTCCTTTGGCTTTTTGTTTTCAAGGTAATGTGACATTACGTCCTTGAATATTGTAGTTGAATTTCTCTGCCCTGCAACGGTAATAGTTTTCGGCTGGTCAAAGCCTGTCCAAACTGCAAGGGAAGCATAAGGACTTATACCGCAGAACCAACAGTCCTTATCTGAGTCTGTAGTACCGGTCTTACCGCAAATATCCCAACCGTCAATACGAGCATAAGCGGCATTTGTGTGTGCACTGTATGTCATATTGTAGTGGAGAAGTCTATTCATAATATATGCAGTTTCCTGTGAGTAGGACTGCTTTGGAATTGTATCTCTGTTGTCAATAATAATATTGTCGTCAGAGTCTGTAACATAGTAGTAGGTGTATGGCTTGTAGTAAAGACCGCCGTTGCCCATATATGTGAACGCCGCGGCCATTTCTCTTACTGTTACACCGCCGTTAAGACCACCGATTGAAAGTCCGCCGGCATTAACCTTGTCCTCTTCCTTTAGGTGAGTAAAGCCCTGTAGCGTTACTACTTGGTTGTAAGCATTTTCAGGGGAAATCATATTCATTACCTGTGCGGCAGTTGCGTTTGCTGACCACTCAATAGCGTCAGGTAAAAGCATATTGCCCTTGTATCCCCGATACCAGTTGTTAGGTCCAGAAACAAGCTGACCGTTTACAACTTTATACTTAGGAAGTGGCTCATCCTTTACAACAGAGCTGTAATACAGCTGTTTCTTTTCAATGGCATAAGGATAAACAACAACCGGTTTAATTGATGAACCCGGCTGTAAAACAGACATTGTTGCTCTGTCAAAAAGCAGGTTTGAGTTTTTCTCTACAGAAGAACCACAGGTAGCAATTACCCTGCCATCCATACCTACCATAGTAGCGGCACATTGTAAGCCATAGTCGTATGCTTTGTTGATGTTCTGAGCAGCATTTTCAAGGTACTCCTGAGCGTCAACATCCATAGCACTGTAAATTTTCAAGCCCTCTGTGAAAATCTTTTCGGAAGCAGCTTTTTCACTTATGTTGTAGTACTGGGCCAAATCTTCAACAAGGTCGAAGTAAAGCTCATCAACATACCAGTTTTGTACTTTCTTTGATATACCCTCTGAGGTGTTCTTTTTGAATCCTACAAATTTCATTTTGTCGGATTCTTTCATAGCCTGGTTATATTCGTCCTCTGTGATTTTTCCTTGATTAAGCATTTCTGACAGAACGGTTTCGCGTCTTATCTTGTTGTTCTCGGGATAAACAAGGGGATTATATTTACTCGGGTTTTGGGTGATACCTGCAATAGCGGCACACTCAGCTATAGAGCATTTGTCAATGTTTTTACCGAAATAAAGGTTTGCCGCTGACTGAACTCCCTGACAGTTGTTGCCAAAGTTTACAACATTCAGATACGCCTCTAAAATTTCGTCCTTAGTGTATTCGGTTTCCAGCTTTAATGCCTTTGAAATTTCACGGATTTTACGGTTTATGGAAACCTCGTTATCGTCGGTAATGTTTTTAATCAACTGCTGTGTAATGGTAGAACCGCCGTAGCTTGCCTGACCGGAAGCAAGGTTGAACACAGCGCCTGCTGTTCTTGTCCAGTCAACACCGTGGTGTTCTCTGAAACGCTTGTCCTCAATAGCAATAACAGCTTCGCCCATATATTCGGGAATGTTGTTATATGCAACCCAAACTCGGTTTTCTGTTGAATAAAGGGACTGATATTTTTTAAAGTCACCGTTATCATTTTTTACATATATAAAGCTTGTCTGGTTCAGCTCCTTGGCACGTAGGTCAATACCTGTAGGCTCAGCGGCAATTCCTGCAATATACACAGTCAGGGATAACCCGACGATTATTATTGCAACACCGAAAACACAAGCAACAGTAATCAGTAAACGACCTACTGTTCCAAAGATTCTTTTTGCCGGACTTGGATTTTCAATATTCACATCATCACGATCGGTAAATTTACTTATATCGGTTTCACGCATAGAAAATCCTCCTTTTACTTCTAAATTAATAGCTAATGTATAAGAAATCAGACAGACTGACAACATTATACTTTGATATTATAACATTAATATAGAAAAAAATAAACCTTTGAGACTGTCTCTTATACACATCT
>CAMFQG010000154.1 GCA_945980035.1 uncultured Clostridia bacterium | reverse complement strand
GCATTATCATATATAATTTGCTAATATATTAATATAGATTTAGGAGGTTGATTTTATGAAACGTTTTTTATCAATTTTACTTGCTGTTTTAATGTTAGCAGGTGTATTTACTGTATCTACGGTAAGCACTTCGGCTTTAACAGAGGATGATTACTATGAAGAGGAAGAAGTGTTTGAGGACGGATACTATGTAGTAGGTGAAGATTATGAGTTGTTTAACCGTTTCTGGACACCGGATCCGGAATTTAAAATGACGTTAGGTGATGACGGTTTATATCACATTGTTATTAATGATGTTCGTGCCGGTAATTATGAATATAAAATAGTTTTAGTTGAAAATGGTGGTGAAATTTGGATTCCAGGTGGTATGGGCAACAATAATGTTGTTATAGTAGAGGACGACAATGCTACCGTTGACTTTACCTACAAGGTTGGCGAAAAAACAGGCAACGCAACTGTGGATGTTGAGGTAAGTGAAAAGGCTGAGGTCTATTTGAATGACAGTGTTCAGGGTAATTTCGGTGAGAACGGAACTTTTTGGTTTGTGTTCAATCCAAAGAAAACATGTATATATGAATTAAACTGTGATAATATGGGCGTTGGGGTAGTGCTTTATGATGACCAATACCATACCTTATCTTCTGTAGCCGGTTATTCCAGAAAACTGAGTTTTCCATTTGAGGCAGTGGGCGGAAGCACCTATTACCTAAAATTTGTTGATATTTCCGGTACAGCTCAGTCCGCAGGATTTAAAATAACTGAATTAAAGGATAAAAATTCCTTGTTTATGTACAGAATTTTAGTTGACGGCTCCTGTAAAATAACGGGCTATATGTTAAATGCCGAGGAAATTTATATTCCGGACACATTAGATGGCAGAAAGGTAACTGCCATTAGCAATTATGCTATGGCAAGTTTAAGTAATCTGAAGAAGATTCGCATTCCGGCATCTGTAGTTAATATCGGATATATGGCTTTCCCTTTTTATTACGATTATGAGGATAATTTGACAGGTGATTTTGTAATTGAAGGCTATGACAACACAACAGCTGAACAGTATGCAAAGAAATTTAATATTGAATTTGTAAGCTTAGGCAGTCCAACAAGCATTAATATATCAAAAACAAAGATATATATTGCAGGTACGTCAAAAATCACCGTTGAAAATTCAAAGGGTGCAACAGAATATAAGGTATCAAATAAAAATATTGCCAAAATAAACAGTAAAGGTGTTGTAACAGGCATAAAGGCAGGTACAACAAAGATTACCGCTACTAATAACGGTGTTACAAAGACCTTTAAAATTACTGTTAAAAAGCCCACACTGAACATTACAAAGAAAACAATTTCAAAGGGCAAAACATTAAACCTGACTATTAAAGGCAAGGTTGGCAAGGCTACCTTTACATCAAGCAATAAAAAGGTTGCTACGGTAAACGGTAAGGGCAAGGTAGTAGCTAAGGATAAGGGCAAGGCTACCATAACTGCCCAAACAAACGGAAATGTAAAATTAAGGTGTAAAATTACAGTTAAGTAATTCTAAACAGTCACTCTGAAAAGGGTGGCTGTTAGCTTTTAAATTGCTTTTTCGGTGCTTGTAATTAGTATTGATTAATGATATAATGAAACAGATATGGAGGTAATTATATGGAATATTATTGTTATAAATGCGGTTCACCGCTAAATGAAAAGGGAAAATGTCCAAAGTGTGACGGAGTTTCAAGTGAACAGAACGAACCACAGCCACAGGCTCAGGCAACGGATAATTCCAATGTGCAACAGCCACAGCCTGTAGTGAATTATCAGAAAAAGCCGTCGGTGTTTGTTCAAACCTTTAAGCAGGTTTGGAATTTGATTTGCAATTTCTTTTCAAGAAACACTCTTGATGCAGTATCGGAGCAGTACAAGGAAACCTTGCCTATATGGGCGGTTATTTTTGTTGTACCCGTATTGTTAGATACTATTTATTCAGGTGTTTTATATGGCAATATTTTTAATGCTTTGGGAAAGCTTACTCATACAGACTTTACTAAGTTCTTTGGTGTTTTTGACTTAGTGTTTATAGTCTTAATAGTTATGATAATTTCCATTGCATCACAGATTTTTTCTGTATATTTCTTCAGCAAAATCCAAAAGAAACCCTTGTCTTTAAAAAGCTCTGCAAACCTTGTTGCAGGCGCATATATACCCATAGCTTTATGCTCGGTTGTAAATTTGTTGTTTGGTATGTTTTACACCGGTGCCGGTTCTGTTTTTTCAACTATCGGCAGTTTAGCCTTTATAATGCTGTTAAGTGCAAGCCTAACAAAAGCACATAATCAGGAAAAGCCGTATTTCTGGCGAGTTCTTGCAGTGTATGGGGCATCCCTTGTTGTGACTATGATTGTATCATTTATGATTATCGTTCCGTTCGTAGTAATTAAGACTTTATCAGTGTTAGCTACAATGGGCGATGTAAGCGGTTTTGCGTTTAATTTATTATGAGAAAGATATATTTAATTTTAGCTCTTGTGCTTGTGGTAACTGTTTTCAGCAGTTGTTACGATAATGCTAAACCTGTGGTAATCGACTCGGAATACACAGAAGAAACTACAACCGAAAGCCAAACACAAAGCACTACAGAGGGCAAGCTAAATGCAGAGGTAGAAACAATAAAAGTAGCTACGGACCCTACAACCCCTAAAAAGCCTAAGAAAAAAAAGAAGAAAGAAACAGAGCCGCTACCTACTCAGGGCGTGGTTCAGCCCGGACGACGTATTGTAGTTACTACTGTAAGCGGAAGTGTCAACAGCAACGATATGGACTTTGTTTATGTTACAAGTATTATTAAGCTAAATGAGAGTATGAACAGCGTCTTTGAAAAGCTTGGGGAGGACAACATTTCTTCAGAGCTTCCAAAGAACAAAATGGAGTACGATTATTCGGATTTTGTTATGACTTCTTATGTGGATGCAAAGGGCGTCGAAAGGCTTGAAAAAATAGATATTCTCACTGAGGACGTGGGAACGGTAAAGGGAGCCAAAATCGGTTCTTACGGAACAGAGTTGAAAAGACTTTACGGCGAGCCTAACCTGTATAAGGGAAATACCGTTACATATACTAAGGGTAGCAGCAACTTAACATTTGCCGTAGAGGACAATTTGGTAACGAGTATTACTTATTTATATAATCATTAGTAAAAAAACTATTGAAATATTTTAATTAATGTGTTATTATAGCTTACGGACTTTGAAAGTTCGTAAGACGTATATGCTGGTATAGCTCAGGCGGCAGAGCGCATCCTTGGTAAGGATGAGGTCGGCAGTTCGAGCCTGCCTATCAGCTCCAATAGATAGCTACTCACTTGAGTTGCTATCTATTTTTTTATAGATTATTCAATTTTAAACAGCAAAGTCCGTTAAATGACACAGTAGCTGTGAGATAATATTAATACGGGGTGCCTAAATTGCCAAAGTGAAGTTCGGATTTTTGAGGAAAAAAACGAGAAATACCAC
>CAMFQG010000153.1 GCA_945980035.1 uncultured Clostridia bacterium | reverse complement strand
TTACTAATTATCATATAGAAAAAAGTAATATAAAAACTATTTGAAAAATGTTTCCTACATCATGAAAAAATTGTTTGCCAAAAAATACATACGCACTTCTCTTTTCACAACCAATTTAACCCATTTGAGTTAATTTCATAATACTACAGAAAAACGGCGTTGTCAACTCTTTTGAGTTAATTTTTTTAACTCATTTTGGTTATTATAGTAGTAACTTGTAAAATAGGAGAATATTTATGGATATTGGTATGGCTACTCAAAAACGCATTGTAGAGCTTTGTGAAATAAATAATATTACCATAAACAAGTTATCCATAATGTGCGGTATAACACAATCTACCCTGAACAACATTATCAGCGGCAGAAATAAAAGCACCACCGTTTCTACCATAAAGAAAATTTGTGACGGACTGAACATAACTATACTTGAATTTTTCGACTCCCCATTGTTTGACAATTTGGAACAAGAGGTTAAGTAAAAACATAATTAAAAAGAAATCCCACAGGGCAAAAGCCTTGTGGGATAATTTTTGTAGAAATAATATACGCTTGTGTGATTATCTCTTACTAAACTGTGGTGCGCGACGAGCAGCCTTGAGACCGTATTTCTTTCTTTCCTTCATACGTGGGTCACGAGTCAGGAAGCCTGCTTTCTTAAGAACAGGGCGAAGTGCGCCTTCGTTGTACTGAAGAAGAGCTCTTGAAACACCGTGACGGATAGCACCTGCCTGACCTGTAACGCCGCCGCCGTTTACACGGCAAACAATGTCAAACTTATCCTGTGTATCTGTCAAAGCGAGAGGCTGACGAACGATTAATTTCAAAGTTTCAAGACCAAAATAATCGTCGATATCTCTGTCGTTGATTGTAACCTTACCGGTTCCCTGATATAGTCTTACACGAGCAACAGAAGATTTTCTTCTGCCTGTTCCGTAAAAATAAGGTGTCTTATCGTACATAATTAATTGCCTCCTTCTTATGCTTCTACAGCCTCAGGCTTCTGAGCCTGGTGGTTGTGTTCTGCACCCTCAAACAGACGTAGTCTTAGTAGAGCGCTTCTGCCGATAGTATTTGATGGAAGCATACCCTTAACAGCAAGCTCCATAGCCTTGGTTGGGCGAGTAGCCATAAGAGTATCGTAACGAGTCTCCTTTAAGTGGCCGATATAGCCTGTGTGGCGCTGCCATTTTTTCTGAGTAAGCTTGTTACCTGTTAAAACAGCATCCTTGCAGTTGATGATAATTACGTGGTCACCGCAATCTACGTGTGGTGTAAAGATAGCCTTGTGCTTACCTCTCAGAAGAGTAGCAGCCTGAGCAGCAACTCTGCCTAATGGCTTGCCTGCAGCGTCAATTACATACCATTTGCGGTCGATTTCGCTTTTCTTTGCCATAAATGTTGACATAGCTAAATCCTCCTTGATTTTTCTTAATGCTTGACTATTATAGTACGTTTGTGCTTTGCTGTCAACACTTTTTTGCAAAAATTTTAATTTACCAATGCAGGTACTCTCAAATTCTCTTTATTACTCTTTTTTACTATATTTTACTCGTGAAAGAATTTAAAAAATTTTTACAGAAATGTTACGTTTATATATAGACTTTTCTACACAAAGTAGTTATAATTAACTTATATTAGGAGGTTTTGTTATGGCAAAAAACAACGAATACAGAGTAGGTATAGATTTAGGCGGTACCAATATTGTTGCAGGTGTAGTAAACAGCAACTATGAGATTATCGCAAGAGCTGAATGTAAAACAGCTATCCCACGTCCTGAGGCTGACGTTTGCGACAGTATGGCTGACGTAGTTAAAAAAGCAGTTAAAAAAGCAAAGCTGACAATGGACGATATTGCATACATTGGTATCGGCGTTCCCGGTGCGGTGAATCCCACAACAGGTATTATTGAAACTTCTCCAAACCTATTGTTTAAAAATTGGGACGTCCGCACAATGATGATGGAGCGTCTTAACAACAAGTTTGTTAAGATTGAAAATGACGCAAATGCCGCTGCTTTGGGCGAGTTTTTGGCAGGCTCTGCAAAGGGCTGTAAAAATGCTGTTTGCATTACTCTGGGCACAGGCGTAGGCGGCGGAATTATTATTGACGGAAAAATCTACAGCGGTTCAAACTTTGCAGGCGCAGAGCTTGGCCATATGGTTATTGTTAAGGACGGCAAGGAATGTGGCTGCGGACGTAAAGGTTGCTGGGAAGCGTATGCTTCTGCAACTGCGCTTATCAATATGACTAAGGACGCTATCAGAAACGAAAAGCCGGAATTTTCATATATGCTTAATTCCGTTGGCGGCGATATTAACGAAGTAAACGGAAAAACTCCATTTGACGCTATGATTGCAGGCGACTTTACAGGTAAGGCAGTAATTGACGAATATGTAGGTTACCTTGCATGCGGTATTGTAAATGTTATTAACATTTTCCAACCTGACGTACTTTGCGTAGGCGGCGGCGTAAGCAAACAGGGCGAAACCCTGTTAGGACCTGTAAGAGCTATTGTTGAGCAGGAAAGAATCACAAAGCACAATGACAAGCAGACAGTTATCTGTGCAGCTACTCTCGGCAATGATGCAGGCATTATCGGCGCAGCCTGTCTGTAAGATACAGATACAATTATTATAATATAATGAAAAGGGGCAAAACGGGAAATTTTGCCCCTTAAAAATATTTTTATGTTTTCTATTGACAAAATTACATTAATATAATATAATTGTTGTTGCTGACTTTAAGTAGTCTTCATTATTTGGCGGAATAGCTCAGCTGGCTAGAGCATTCGGTTCATACCCGAAGTGTCGTAGGTTCAAGTCCTATTTCCGCTACCAATATGGCCCGGTGGTCAAGCGGTTAAGACACCGCCCTTTCACGGCGGTAACACGGGTTCGATTCCCGTCCGGGTCACCAACTTTGCTGGTGTGGTGGAATAGGCAGACACAAGGGACTTAAAATCCCTCGGACTAATACTCCGTACCGGTTCAAGTCCGGTCACCAGCACCAAGGATACCTTTAGTGGTATCCTTTTTTTATTGCTCAACTTCAAAGAACCGTAGAAACATAGGACTTGAAGCCGACCGTATAGAAAATGCTCCGGTGGAGCATTTTTAGGGAGGTGCGTTGATGAAACACTTCCCAAAAACGTGAACACAGGCGACGAGGTAGGGCATTTCTCACAGATACAGGCAGGTCACCGGCACCATAATTTTTTATACATTTGCATATAATTTTGACAATCCCTCAGTCACTTCGTGACAGCTCCCTTTACACAAGGGAGCCAATATTAGACTTGAAGCCGACCGTATAGAAAATGCTCCGGTGGAGCATTTTTAGGGAGGTGCGTTGATGAAACCTATCTCCTTTACGTGAACACAGGCGACGAGGCAGGGCATTTCTCACAGATACAGGCAGGTCACCAAAATCACAAAATATGTTGAATGGTTGTTTTATATATGTCTGTCTCTTATACACATCTCCGAGCCCACGAGACGTAGAGGAATC
>CAMFQG010000152.1 GCA_945980035.1 uncultured Clostridia bacterium | reverse complement strand
TGTACGTACAAATGAAGAATTTGCAATTTTGTCCGATGATATAAATTCAACAGTAAGCACACTTAAACGATACATTAAGGAAGCAGATGAACGTATTGACAAGGAGCTTGAATTTGCAAGGCAGATTCAGCACTCCGCTCTGCCGTCTGTTTTTCCGCCATACCCCAACAGATTTGATTTTGATATTTTTGCACAAATGGACACTGCAAAAGAAGTTGGCGGAGATTTCTACGATTTTTATCTGCTTGAAAATCACCGGCTTGCCTTTCTGATTGCAGATGTTTCGGGCAAGGGTATTCCTGCCGCAATGTTTATGATGACAGCTAAAACCCTTATAAAGAATCTTGTTGAAAGCGGAATGGAGCCGTCACAGGCTTTTACACAGGCAAATAATAAGCTTTGCGAAAATAATGAAGCAGGAATGTTTGTCACTGCTTGGCTTGGTGTACTTGACCTTAATACGGGATTGCTGAAATACGTCAACGCAGGGCATAACCCTCCGCTTATAAAACGAAGGGGAGAAGCTTTTGAATATCTGTGTTCAAAGCCGAATTTTTTCCTTGCAGGAATGGAGAATATAAAATACAAAGCAAATGAAATCCAGCTGTCACCGGGAGATGAGCTTTTCCTCTACACAGACGGAGTAACAGAAGCATCTGATATTTCCTGTGAGCTGTTTGGTACAGACAGACTGCTTGAGAGCCTTAATGAAAATAATAATCTGTCAGTAAATAAGCTTTGCAACAAGGTAAAAAATGATGTTGACAGATTTGTAGGCGACGCTTCCCAAAGCGACGACATTACTATGCTTGCGGTAAAAATGAATTGTCTGTTAACAGATGACTCTATCGTTGTATCTCCCGATAAAGCTTCAATGAATATGGTTTTTAATTTCATTGACAACAGGATAAACGACCTTTCCCTTGATAAATCAATTTCCAACAAAATAAGACTGGTCACCGATGAAATATATTCAAATATCGTTCTCTACAGCGGCGCTACACGTGCAAAAGTCAGCCTTAGCAAAACTGAGCGGGAAATATCCCTAAGCTTTTACGATAACGGAAAAACATTTAACCCTATAGACGCACAAAGTCCCGATACTACTCTTAATGCTGAGGAGAGAGAAGTAGGCGGTCTGGGAATTTATATTGTCAAAAAAACTGCAAGCAAAATTGACTATTCAAACAAAGACGGATTCAATATACTTTCTGTTGTTTTTGATAGATGATAATCTTTGAATTAAAATACTAATGCTTTTATTCTAACGGGAATAATGAGTGTATTGCTTTTGCTTGCTTTTCTGTTTCCACCTTTCAATTTCGGCACCAATATTCTAGAAAAATAAGGATACCCTTTTGGGTATCCTTATTTTACTGGTTGCGGGGGTGTTAATTTGGAAATCTTTTACCTCGCTTGTAATATCGGCTTGGAAACTATAGCGGACTAAATCCAACGGCGGGGAATGTCCTTCAAAGTTGTTTACTATTAAATTCCGCTCAAAGCAAAACCACCCGTTGAGAAAAGGGTGGTTTTGATTGCATAATGATACTATTTTACAGTTACCCTACATTGCGCTGTTTTACCGTTGTAAAGCGTAATCTTGATATAAGCTTTTCCAACACTTTTAGCCGTGATAGTTGCCTTTTTTCCTTTGCTTTTTGTAACGTTTGCAATTTCTGAATTTGTGCTTGTCCATTTCAGATTAGTGGCACTTGCATAGGAACCTCTGTTTGTTTTTTCGCTTATTGTATATTTTTCGCCTACACTAAGGGTAACGCTTTTAGGTGTAATTTTCACTTTAGTAGGTGCAGGCTTAACTTTTACTTTACATTGAGCAATTTTGCCGTTTGAGGTTTTAACGCTGATGTAAGCCGTTCCTGATTTTTTTGCAGTTATCTTACCTTTGCTGACAGTTGCAACTCTTTTATTTGAACTGCTCCAAGATAATGTTTTTACAGCGTTAGTCGGTTGAATGTTTGCTGTGAGTGTTACGCTTTCGCCCACGCCGAGAGTAACTGAGTTTTTGCTAAGTGAAACACTTTTAGGGTTAACCGGTCTGGGCAAAGCAACAAAATTAAAATCATTGTTTCTTGCATATTTTTCGGCTTCCGTTCGTTTGTAGCCTTTAATTGTAAAGCCTTCTATTTTGTTGTATTTCCAGCCGCTTTTCATATATCCCATTGAACAATCAGAAAATTCTTTTACATTATCATAAACCGTTACTTCCTTTAAGTATGGGTTGTTAACAAAAGTATCTCCATAAATTGCATTTACTGATTTTGGTACAGTATATGAAGTATTTTTCCTGCCTTGTGGATACCATATAATCTCTGTTTTATTTTTATTAAATAAAACTCCATCGCTACTGCTAAAAAATATGTTATTTTTATTTACTGTTATATTTTCGAGATTTTTACAATAATCCCAATAGTTATGTTCGCCAAAAATCTCGTCCCCAATACTTTCTAAACCTGAACCAAAGGTTACTGTTGTTAAGTTAGTGCAACCGGTAAAAGCCTGTCCTCCTATTTGTTTTACACTATTAGGAATAGTAATATTATCAAGTGCAGAGCAACCTGCAAATGCGCGTCTATCTATTTCATAAATGTTTTTTGATAGTGTAATGTTTTTTAAACTACTACAGCCTGCAAAAGCATAAGGCTCAATATATTTTACGCTGTTCGGAATATTTATGCTTTGCAAACTTGAACATCCCGAAAATACATTCCAACTTAATTTTTTTAATGTATTTGGCAAAGTTATACTTTTTAAATATTGACAACCCTCAAAACAACCTGTACTGGCGAAACTACAATTTAATTCCTTAATTCCTTTTGGAATTACTACATTAACAACATCGGTATTATCAAAACCGGTTATCTTAGTAACTTTGTTACCATAAATAGTTGACGGTATTGTAACGTCTGAGGCATTGCCGTTGTATTTTGTTATAGTACAAGTGTAGTCATCTTCAAGCGTATATTCAAAGTCACCGTAGGTTGCCGCACTGACTGTAAGGGGCACAAAAGTCATCACACCGAAAACCATAATTACAGCCAGTAAAACTGAAGTTAGTTTTTTTGTTTTCCTCATTAATAATTCCTCCTAAAATACTATTTTCTAATCAACCATTAACAATATGTGATTATTCATAATTAAAATAACACATAAGTATTCAAACGTCAATATATGTATTCATAAATTGCACAAAAAACATATACACTATTATTGGGTGATATGATGTTTGTGCCAATGCTTAATTCAAAAATAGTCGGTGATGTTATTTCCGAATACAGAAAGAAAAAGAATATTTCACAAGAGGTATTAAGTGGTTTATCAGACATAGGTAGAACTCACTTGAGTGCAATTGAAAGAGGTGAACGCAAACCCACGCTTGAAACCTTTTACAGAATATGCGTTGCACTTGATGTAAAAATGAGCGAGGTTACTGCTGAAATTGAAAAACAAATAGAGGAAATATAAATTCTTTGTTTTTGTTAAGCATATAAT
>CAMFQG010000151.1 GCA_945980035.1 uncultured Clostridia bacterium | reverse complement strand
GCCATATAGAAACAGCTTGAATATTCGTCGGTTTCATAGTTCATATTTGTAATAGTTGTGGGTACTTCATATGGGAAAGTCCAGAAATCCACAGCATCTGTATCCACCGCTGAACCTACATTAGTGTGGAAAGAACCTGTAAAGTCGTTGATGGTGTGTTTTTCACAATCCTCAAGCTTAATAGGTTCAATTCCTGTCTGCTCAGCGAAAGCCTTGTAAGCATAATATGCGCCCAATCCTGTCCAATGGTGGTCGGATTTAAAGTAAACATACTCGTTACAATGATTTGCAAGCTCGTTGTAGCAGTTAATAGGAGTAACATTTTTATTCATATTCTCGTAGGCTGCTTTGATAAAGTCTGCCTGTGAGGTGGTAGTCGCACCGCCGTCAACATTTTTCAGTCGTGCAGGCAATCCCATTTCGGTATGATTTGGAATTATCATACTATATACCTTGATATTGCCAAGACCTTTTTGCATTTTGTTAACAGTATCTGCATATCTCTTGGCTGTCTCCTCAGTTCCGTAGAACAGCTCAAAAGCAGTTTTATTCCAGACATACAGATTGTTTACCATTTCGCCTGTAGAATCAGGATCTTCATCGTTAATCTCAGGAGTAGCAAACACTGTAGCAATATTTGCGTTGCTGTTGTCGGGTTTCTTTTTATTCTTCTTTGTGTTTTTTTCTGTGTTTTTGTCGGGATTTACCGTTTCGGTAATAACAGGAGCATCGTTTGCCCCTGCGCAGACACAACCGTTACACATACAGCTGAACATTCCTGTAATCATCCAAATAACCAAGAACAACAGTAATATACCGGTTACTACAATAATTATTCTGTTTCTAAGTCTTTTTGAGTTGCGTTTTCTTCTATATGGAGCAGGTCTGTAACCGCTGTTTCTATTGTTGTGACCATAGTTTTGGTACATTGTATATCCTCCTAATGAAAAATAGAATTATATATTTTATTATACATCAAAGCTCAACGCTTTTCAACAACTTTTTACTATATTTATCCCATTATTTACCTTGCAACATAAAGTCAACTGTGGTAGAATAAAAGATAATGTGACTTTATAATGTGACTTTAAAGTAAAATCCTATTGATGAGAAGTGTGATATTTATGGAATATACATTTTCTGACAGAACAAATAACCTAAAGCCCAGCGCCATAAGAGAGATTTTTA
Source organism: uncultured Clostridia bacterium (assembly GCA_945980035.1). Taxonomy (GTDB): domain Bacteria; phylum Bacillota; class Clostridia; order Oscillospirales; family Acutalibacteraceae; genus Ruminococcoides. The sequence continues at coordinate 2,342 of CAMFQG010000151.1, read as the reverse complement.
AGTATGCGTCCGACCCGTCGGTAATATCTCTTTCCGCAGGAAATCCCTCCCCTGACGCTTTTCCCGTAAAAGAGCTTGAGGAAATATCTGCAAGACTTTTCAAGGAAAAGCCTATTGAGCTTTTACAGTACAGCATAACCGAGGGCTATGCACCTTTAAGGTCTCATCTCCTGCAATATATGAAGGAAAAGTACAATATAGGCGGGGAAAATGACGATATTTTAATTACCACAGGCGCACAGCAGATTATGGACTTTGCCACAAAATCTCTTGTAAATGAGGGAGATGTTATCATCACCGAAGCACCAAGCTTTATCGGCTCTCTCAACACCTTCCGTTCCTATAACGCAAGGCTTGTGGGGGTAGAGGTTGAAGCTGACGGAATGAATATGGAAAAGCTGGAGCAGGCTTTGCAGAGTAACAAAAATGTCCGCTTTATCTACACAATTCCTAATTTTCAAAATCCATCAGGGGTTACAATGAGCCTTGAAAAACGCAAAAAGCTTTATGAGCTTGCTAAAAAATACAATGTGCTGATTGTTGAAGATAACCCTTACGGCGATTTACGGTACAGCGGTGAGTTTTTACCTGCAATAAAAACTATGGATACGGAAAATATTGTGCTGTATGCAGGAAGCTTCAGCAAGGTAGTTTCACCGGGTATGCGTGTTGCCTATGTTATTGCTCCGCAACAGATTATTCAGAAAATGACTGTTTGTAAGCAGGGCAGTGACGTACACACAAATATATGGTCACAGATGGTCTGCTATGAATTTATGACTAAATATGACTTTGAAAAGCACCTTGAAAATCTCCGTACAATTTACAGAAAGAAAGCCCGGTTCTGTATGGATTTGCTGGACAAATACTGTTTGCCGAATATTACATACGATAAAATTGACGGCGGTTTATTTATATGGTGCAGGCTCCCGGATGACGTCAATATGCTTGATTTCTGCAAAAAGGCTATTGAAAATAAAGTTTGCGTAGTTCCCGGTAATGCCTTTTTAACCGACGAAAACGAAACAAGCCACGGCTTTAGAATAAATTTCTCAACTCCTACTGATGAACAGCTTGAAAAGGGCATCAAAATCTTAGGAGAGCTTGCAAAAAATTTTAGATAACGAGGTACAGATAAATGGAAAACGATAAGAAAAAAATTGCTCTCAGCTTAATTCAGCCCAGCGGTACAATTACATTGGGTAACTATCTTGGTGCTATCCGCAACTGGGTAACTATGCAGGAGGAGTTCAACTGTATTTTTGCCTTGGCTGATTTACACACAATCACCGTAAGACAGGAGCCTGCAAAAATGCGTAAAAATATTTTAGAGGCTTATGCTTCAATCCTTGCCTGCGGTATTGACGTTGAAAAATCTCTGTTCTTTATACAAAGTCACGTCAGCAGTCACGCCGAGCTTGCCTGGTTGCTTAACTGCTATACACAGTTCGGCGAGCTTTCAAGAATGACTCAGTTTAAGGACAAAAGCGCTAAGCACGCAGACAACATCAACGCAGGTCTGTTTACTTATCCTGCTCTTATGGCTGCGGACATTTTGCTTTATCAGGCTGACTGTGTTCCTGTAGGCGCTGACCAGCTTCAACACCTTGAGCTGACACGTGATATTGCAAACCGCTTTAACGGTCTTTACGGCAATGTGTTCAAGGTTCCTGAGGCATACATTCCAAAGAACGGCGCAAGAGTAATGAGCCTGCAGGACCCTACAAGAAAGATGAGCAAGTCCGACGAAAATGCTAACGGTTGTGTTCACCTGCTTGATCCGCCTGAGGTAATTATGAAGAAGTTTAAGCGTGCAATTACCGACAGCGAGGCTTGTGTAAGATATGCTGAGGGCAAAGACGGAATTAACAACCTTATGGATATTTACGGTGCAGTAACAGGTTTAACTCATCAGCAGATTGAAAAAGACTTTGAGGGCAAGGGCTACGGTGACTTTAAGGTTGCTGTAGGCGAGGCTGTTGTAGAAACGCTCCGCCCAATTAAAGCAGAGTACGAAAAGCTTATTGCCGACAAAGCATATCTTGAGGAATGTTACAGAAAATCCGACGATATTGCTCAAAAGATTTCTCAGCGTACATTGACAAAGGCTAAAAAGAAAATCGGTTTTATCCTCTAAGCAAAACCTTTTGCTACGGATATTTGATAATGAATGACAAAGATAGCTTCTGCCAATAAAACACTTTTATGCCGACCGTAGGCTGTCACGAAGTGACTGAGGGATTGTTATAAATTTGGTCGGGAACTGAATTTTATTTATATATAAATTTTTCTATGTACGGGCTGTCTCTTATACACATCTCCGAGCCCACGAGACGTAGAGG
>CAMFQG010000150.1 GCA_945980035.1 uncultured Clostridia bacterium | reverse complement strand
CAGTGCAGGAACAGCAGAGCTTCCTGTGATTTCTATTGCCTGAAAATAGCAAAAGTTGAAAAATACAATGCTAAGTATTCCTGTTCCGCAGAAAAGGGGAATATCCTTTAATTTAATTTCCAGAAGCTTTTTGTCTTTTATCAGCAAAAACAGCACTAACATAATCGCTGAAAAAGACACTCTTAATGCCACAATCTGCATTGAATTGAATCCGATACTGTGGAGAGCATTTACAAATATTGAAATAATACCCCACAAAGCACCGGCGATTACAATAAATAAAGCGTTAATATTCATTTTTATCTCTTTTCTCTACAAAATACCATATATTTTATACCACAAAAAGCCCCAAAAGTCCAATGAATAGGTACTGCTATTTTGTACCGCATACAAAAAAGCCTTAGGCAAATCGCCTAAGGCTTTAAGGTTAGTTTATAACTATTATTTCATTGACTCGTAAACTGCAACTGCACAAGCAACTGTTGCACCTACCATTGGGTTGTTACCCATACCCATAAGTCCCATCATTTCAACGTGAGCCGGAACTGATGAAGAACCTGCGAACTGAGCGTCACCGTGCATACGTCCCATAGAGTCTGTCAGACCGTAGGAAGCAGGACCTGCGCCCATATTATCAGGGTGAAGTGTACGACCTGTACCGCCGCCTGAAGCAACGGAGAAATACTTAACGCCGTTTTCAATAGCCCATTTCTTGTATGTACCTGCAACTAAGTGCTGGAAACGAGTTGGGTTAGTTGAGTTACCTGTGATTGAAACGCCTACGTTTTCTTTCTGCATAATTGCAACGCCTTCACGAACGTCGTCTGCACCGTAGCAACGTACAGCAGCTCTTTCGCCGTCGGAGTAAGCAGTTTCTTTAACGATTTTAAGCTCGCCTGTGAAATAGTCAAACTCAGTCTGAACATAAGTAAAGCCGTTGATTCTTGAAATAATGTAAGCAGCGTCTTTACCAAGACCGTTAAGAATAACTCTCAGTGGTTCTTTTCTTGCTTTGTTAGCGTTTCTTGCGATACCGATAGCACCCTCAGCAGCGGCAAAGCTTTCGTGACCTGCTAAGAAAGCAAAGCACTTTGTTTCATCTCTGAGAAGCATTGCGCCAAGGTTACCGTGTCCCTGACCAACATTTCTCTGCTCAGCAACAGAACCGGGGATACAGAAAGCTTCCAAGCCGATACCGATAGCCTCAGCAGCGTCAGCAGCAGTTGTAACACCCTTTTTGATTGCAACTGCACAGCCTAATGTGTAAGCCCAGCCTGCGTTTTCAAAAGCGATTGGCTGAACACTTTTAACAATGTCATAAGGATTGAAGCCTTTGTCAAGACAAATCTGTCTTGCCTCTTCAAGATCTTTAATGCCATATTCAGCAAGGCATTTCTCAATCTTAGGCATTCTTCTTTCCATACTTTCAAATGTAATTGCCATAATTAAGTCCTCCCTTACCTATTATTCTTCACGTGGGTCAATATATTTAGCCGCGCCGTCAAAGCGACCATACTGACCAATGTTGTTTTTGTATGCTTCGTCAGGAGTAACACCATGGCGGATGTCCTCAAGCATTTTGCCCAGCTTTAGGAACTGATAGCCGATAACCTCGTTGTTCTCGTCTAAAGCAGTCTTTAGAACGTAACCCTCAGCCATTTCCATATAGCGAACGCCCTTTTTGTTTGTTGAGTACATTGTACCAACCTGACTTCTTAGACCCTTACCTAAGTCCTCAAGGCCTGCGCCGATTGGAAGACCGCCCTCTGAGAAAGCTGTCTGTGTACGTCCGTAAACCAGCTGTTCAAAAATGTTCTTCATAGCCATATTGATAGCGTCACAAACAAGGTCTGTGTTCAAGCACTCTAAAAGAGTTTTGTTTGGCAGGATTTCTGCAGCCATAGCAGCAGAGTGAGTCATACCGGAACAACCGATTGTTTCAACAAGTGCCTCTTCAACAATACCGTCTTTTACGTTTAGAGTCAGCTTACAAGCACCCTGCTGAGGTGCACACCAACCAATACCGTGTGAAAGACCGCTGATGTCTTTAATCTCATAAGATTTTACCCATTTACCCTCTTCAGGAATAGGTGCAGGACCGTGCTTTGGTCCTTTTGCTACTGTACACATATTTTCAACTTCTTTTGAATAAATCATATGTACACTCCTTTCGTCAATTTGTTGAGCTTGCATACTCATACACATTTATTATAAAACACAACTCAAAACTTTACAATACTTTTTTGTGATTATTTTAACAAAAAAATACAATAAAGCCCAAAGTCCGAGATAAATTTAGGACTTTGGGCTGTTTTGTAAATATTGTCAAAATCGCTTCAAGCAGATTTTGACTTTTAAATTATAGAGAACTACTTTGTTCTTAAAGGCTCTGAGGTTTCACATTTAAGCTCAAACCAGAAAACAGAACCCTGATTTACTTTACTGCGTACACCGAAACGTGCGTCGTGAAGCTCAAGGATATTTTTAACAATAGAAAGTCCCAGACCGGTGCCGATAACGTCACGTTTGTGTTTTTTATCCACCTTGTAATATCTGTCCCAGATATATTCAATCTTGTCAGGCTCGATTCCCTCGCCGTGATCCTCAACCTCAATTCTTACCTTGCCCATAGAAACCTTTTGGGTAACGATAACTGTTTTGTCGCTGCCGCAGTGGTTGATGGCATTGTTAATGAAGTTGTAGATAACCTGCCCGATTTTTACAGGGTCCGCATTTACAAAGGCGTTTTTATCGGCAACAAATTCAATATTGTAGCCTTCCTGTTCCCTAAGCTTTCCGTACCTTGCAAAAATATCCTGTATAGATTCAGTCAGGCTGTAGATTTCTTTTTCTATTTCAATTTTACCTGACTTTAGCTTTGACAGGTCAAGCATATCGTTTACAAGAGTAGTCAGACGGTTAGCCTCATCAATGATTACCTGAATGTTTTCGGGAGTGTTTTCACCGGGCAGGTCACGGATAACCTCTCCGTACCCTGTAATCATTGTTAACGGTGTTCGCAAATCGTGGGAAATATTTGCAATAAGCTCCTGCTGTAAAACCTGTGCCCGCTTTAATTCCTCCCGTGTTTTGTTGAGAGTGTTGCTAAGCTCCTTTACTTCTAAGTACCCGTCACCCTGGAACTGAATATCATAATTTTTCTGTGACAGCTCCTTAACCCGAGCATTTATATCCACAATAGGCTTTGAAATGTGCCTTGAAACTACTGTGGCAAGTACAAGGGAAAGTATTAAAAATAATACACTGACAATAACAAGCTGAATACGTATTGTGTTTACTACCGCAGTTACGGGGGTAATCATTCCCGATACTAACAAAAGGTGTTCGCTGTTGTCGCTAAGAGTGATAATTTCCGCATAGACCATATTTTTTAAGGGGCTACTGTCAGCTTTATCAGAATCATAGTAGGGAGAGTCGCTGTCGTCCTTGTTGTTCATAGAGGTGGTAATATAGCGACCGCCGTTTTCCCTTGCAAGCCGATAGTAGTTATAGGCTTGGTGCATTTGGAAAGCGTCCTGATTATTTGGAGTGTTATAGTT
>CAMFQG010000149.1 GCA_945980035.1 uncultured Clostridia bacterium | reverse complement strand
AAGTCTGCTGTCTGCCTGATGTGATAAGACCACGCTTGATTACACGGTTCAGAATAGTAACATCAATATTACCGCCTGACACAATGCAAACAACCTTTTTGCCCTTAACAGGCAATTTATTAAACAGCACAGCCGCCAGCGGTGCAGCGCCTGCACCCTCTGCAACCATCTTTTGCTTTTCAATTAATGTAAGAATTGCTGTTGAAATTTCGTCATCGGATACTGTAACAATATCGTCAACATATTTATTTACATATTCAAAGGTTAGTTTGCCCGGCTCTTTAACCTGAATACCGTCAGCTATTGTGCTTGCTTTATCAAGACAGGTTATCTCGCCGTTTTTAACAGAATTAAACATTGAAGCAGCACCCTCTGCCTGAACACCGTAAACCTTTACATTGGGATTTAAATTCTTAACTGCACAGGCAACACCCGAGATAAGTCCGCCTCCGCCTATTGATACAACAACTGCGTCAACGTCGGACATTTCGTTCATAATCTCAAGACCTATTGTTCCCTGTCCTGCTATTACATTTTCATCGTCAAAGGGATGAATAAAAGTATAGTTATGCTCATCTCTCAGTCTGCAAGCCTCAGCATAGGCATCGTCATAAACGCCCTTTACCATACAAACCTCAGCCCCGAAGGCTTTTGTTGCCTCAACTTTAGAGATAGGTGCACCGTCAGGCAGACAAATTAAAGATTTTATTCCGTACTTTGTAGCCGCAAGAGCAACACCCTGTGCGTGGTTGCCTGCTGAACAAGCTATAACGCCCCTTGCCTTTTCCTCATCTGTAAGCTGAGAAATTTTGTAGCCTGAGCCTCTCAGCTTAAACGAACCTGTCAGCTGTAAGCATTCCGGCTTTAGGTAAAGCTCGCAATCGGAATCTATTGCAGAGGCTTTTACTATTGTTGTCGGATGTATTACATCCTTTAAAACCTTTGAAGCATGATAGATTTTATCAAGTGTTAACATTGTCATTCCTCTAATCTTATGTATTCATTTTATTTTATGATATATTTCCAAATAAATCAAGTGTTAAAGTTGTCAATTATTTGCTATTTATATTGCCATATTGTGTTGAAATATGGTAAAATACCTTTAAGGCGGTGATAATGTGCAGCATATTCCAAAATGTGAAACAAAAGATATTGACATATTTTTGTTTGAAGATGCTTTAAAAGAGGCTCTTGAACCCAGTGACGAGTATGACATAAACAAGTGGCTTTATGTTCCCTGCTGTTATTCTGAATACAGATATATTTTAGGTACTAAAGGCAACAATCCGCTGATTTGCGTAGGCATAAATCCATCTACTGCAAGACCTGATAACCTTGATCCAACCTTGAAATCCGTAGAGAGGATTGCACATAATAACGGATATGACTGCTTTATTATGTTTAACGTATATTCTCAAAGAGCCACTAAGCCTGACCTGATGGAGAAGCAGCTAAACTCCTGCCTACATAAAGAGAATATGAAAGCATTTGAATATATATTATCACTCTACAGTGAAAACACGCCCTCTATCTGGGCGGCGTGGGGAAATATCATTGAAAAACGCAAATATCTTTTTGACTGCGTTTATGATATGATAGAATTAGGTAAAAAATACGATGCAAGGTGGTTTTCAGCAGGAAAAAAATCCCTTAAAGGACACCCTCATCACCCACTTTATTTAAAAAGTGATACTCCTTTGGAAGAGTTCGATATATTAAATTATTGTGAAAGTATAAGACAGGTATAAAATGGAAAAAGAAATTAAATGTCCACTGTATAAAAAATGCGGTGGATGTCAGATACACAATTTAGATTATGAAAAACAGCTTGAATTTAAAATGAGAAAAGTTGTAAAGCTTTTGGGGAAATTCCACCATGTTAACAAAATTATTGGCATGGACAATCCCTACCACTACCGCAACAAGGTTCAGGCTGCTTTCGGCAGGGATAAACACAACAGGATTATTTCGGGTGTTTACCAAAGCTCTACTCACAAAATTGTTCCTGTTGACAGCTGTTTAATTGAGGATATTAAGGCTGATGAAATTATCGTTACCATAAGGAAGCTTATTAAAAGCTTTAAGCTAAAGCCTTTTGATGATAACAATATGACAGGATTTTTACGTCACGTACTTGTTAAGCGTGGTTTTTCAAGCGGTGAGATTATGGTTGTGCTTGTAACGGGAACACAGGAGTTTAAATCCAAACGAAGCTTTATCAACGCTTTGCTGAGCCGTCACCCTGAAATCACTACTATTGTTCAGAACATAAACAACAGGCACACAAGCCTTGTGCTGGGAGATAAAAGCATTGTGCTTTACGGCAACGGCACTATTAAGGAACAGCTTTGCGGATATACCTTTACAATCTCACCAAAGGCTTTTTATCAGATTAATCCTATACAGACTGAAGTTTTATATAACAAGGCTATGGAATTTGCGGAAATTTCAAAGGATGATATTGTTATTGACGCTTACTGCGGTACAGGTACTATCGGCATTATCGCAAGTAAATACGCAGGCAGAGTTATAGGCGTTGAGCTAAACCCGGATGCTGTCAGAGACGCAAGAAAAAATGCGAAAATCAACAATGTAGAAAATATCGACTTTATCTGCGACGATGCAGGCAAATATATGGTTAGGCTTGCTGAGGAAAGCCTAAAGGCAGATGTTGTTATTATGGACCCTCCACGTGCCGGAAGTGATATAAACTTCCTAAAGTCAGTGGTAAAGTTGAGTCCCAAAAAAGTTGTTTATGTATCCTGTAATCCTGAGACACTGAAAAGGGACTTAACCTACCTGTCAAAGAATAAATACAAGGTCAGAAAAATTCAGCCGGTGGATATGTTCCCGCATACGGAGCACGTCGAGTGCGTAGTATTGATGTCAAGGGTAGAAAAATAAGGTGCAAAAAGCCTTGAAATAAGGACTTTTAGATAATTTTTTGAATGAAAAAGGAATACTTGAAAATCTTAAAATGTCCGATAAACTCTAGGCTTATGCCAAGGTCGAGTAGACAGGAATGTTAAGTATAGGTTGAGTAGATAGAATGGTTGAAAAAGAAATGTTTAGCTGTATTTTTATTGTATAATAGGCTAATTAACATACAGAAAATACAGCCTGATAGATAAGTAACCACAGGGTAAAAGGAGGAGTTTATTGATAGTGTAGTACAATATATCCCTGCATATAGATCATTTCGTGAAACGAAGGTGGGAATTTATTGCAGGGTCAGCACTAACAGTACTGATCAGCCTAAAAGTCTTTCGGCACGAGTATCCGGACTTACAAGACTTGTTGCAGCAACTCCTCAATGGGTTCTTGCTGATGTATATATGGATGTGGCATCTGCTAAAAGCCAATCCGAAAGAAAAGAATACAACACTGCGATTATTTCTAAGGAGGTCTTTGAGGCTGTACGGATGGAAAAGGCTCGGAGAAGTAATATGATTGAGGGAAATGGAGGTGAACAGAGGAAGAATAGTAAGTATAGTACAAAGAAAAACTACACTTTTTGAAAATAGAAGTTAATTATAAGGAGTTAAAGTTATGTGAAAAGGGTATATATTAGCACAGATTTATTAAATATTAACTGTCTCTTATACACATCTCCGAGCCCACGAGA
>CAMFQG010000148.1 GCA_945980035.1 uncultured Clostridia bacterium | reverse complement strand
GCCCATAAATAAGTACTCTTATGCCTACTATTATATAATACAAGGAAACTTCTAAGTATTGACAAAATTGTCGGTAATTAGAAGAATTTTGCAAAACTGTAAATTCATCTGATTTACCTATCAAATAAAAAATAATTTATATTGCCCGCTCAGTTGCGCCCTGCGTGCACACGAGCGATGGCTAAAGAAAGCGCACGCAGGGCGCACGCTTTCTTGGCATAATTTTATTATTAAAAAGTAAAATTATGCTTTTTTTGGCATATTTAATAAAAAAACAAAATATGTTTTGATTATTTTGCCAATAGATAAATTGTTACAGTAATGATAAAATTAATTAACTAATATTTAGAAGGAGGATGTTTTCATATGAAATCATTCAGGAAATTAACAAGTATCTTACTTGCAGTACTAATGCTTGTGTCTGTAATGACAGTAGCCGGCGTAAGCGCAAGCGCAGCAGGTACTACTGAAATTTATTGCAGATGCACCCAGTCATGGTGGACAACTAATGAGCAAGGTAACAACGCAGCTATAAGCGTTCACTATTGGGGTGGTGCAAGCGAAACAACTTGGCCCGGCATAAAGGGTACACCTGTTGAGGGCGAAGAAGGATTATGGAAGTTTGAGGTACCAACAGACGTAGCAGGATTTATATTTGCTCGTGTTGGCGACAGCGGTGACCAGGACGGCAAGGATTGGGGTGCAAAGACAGGCGATCTTGAACTTCCTACAGATGGAAAAAATCTGTACACAATCACAAGCACATCTCCTGTATGGGGTGACCCCGGTGTTGATGGCGAGTGGTCTGTTTACGGATCACAGCCAACTCAGGCTACACAGCCAACTCAGGCTACACAGCCGACAACAGCTTCGACTGCTACTAATCCACCAATCACAGGCGGTTCAAAGGTTTACTTTGACAACTCAGTTACTAACTGGGACAGCGTTTACTGCTATATGTGGAACGGCGGCAACAACAATGGTCAATGGCCGGGCGCTGCTATGACTAACGAGGGCAACAATGTATGGTCCTACACAGTATCAGGCGATTATGTAAATATCATATTCACCAACGGTCAAGGTGGCGACAATAACAAGTCCGACAACCTTGATTTCCCCGGTGTAAACAATATTGCTAAGCCAAACGGCAACGGTGCTAAATTCACTGTTTCTTGGTCTTCATACGGTGAACAGCCAACAACTGCACCTACAACAGCTCCTACAACAGCACCAACTACGGCTCCTACAACAGAGCCAACACAGGCTACAACACAGCCGACAACAGCTCCTACAACACAGCCAACAACTGTTCCTACAACACAGCCAACAACTGTTCCTACAACAGCACCAACTTCCGCTCCTGTAAGCGACAAGCTTGTTGTATCTGCTTCTTCTAACCTAACATCAGCTACACAGAGCATTGATGTTACAGGAAAGACAGTTACAGTTACTTACAGCCTAACAGCTAAGGACCTGCTTGCTGACGGACAGGGCGTTATTACATACGATTCTTCAAAGCTATCATTAGAAGAAGTTTATAATTCACAGGCTACAATGTTCCCTGTAGTAACTACAAACCTTATATATAACCTAAAGGCTTCTGCAAATACAATGAAGTTTAACTTTACAGGTATTGATTCAAATACAAAGTTAGGTAAGTATGACTTCAGAACAGGCGGAACTCTGGTTTCTCTTACATTTACACCAAAGGACGGCGTAAAGGGTACAGCAAATGTTGCTCTGAAGCTTGAAGAGCTTGACACAGTAGATAAAGCATATGTAACAAACAGCGTTGTTTCAGCTGCAGGTGCTTCTGATGTTCAGTCCTCTATCACAACTAAGACTGAGGAGAACCCAACTACAGCTCCTACAACACAGCCAACAACAGCTACAACAGAGCCGACAACTGCTACAACAGAGCCGACAACCGGTACAACACAGCCAACAACCGGTACAACACAGCCGACTAACCCAACCGGTTCAACTAACCCAACACAGGCAACAGAGCCAACAGATGTAACTAGTCCAACTGATCCTGTAACAACATATGATTATTATGTTGTAGGTAGCCCTGAACTGTTCGGTGCTAACTGGGCTGCTGATCCTGCAAACGGCTTGACAAAGGGAATCGACGGCATATATTATCTTTCAAAAGAAAACGTAGCTGCAGGTACTTACAACTTTAAGGTTGTAGATGCACAGGGCAAATGGTATCCTGAGGGCATGGGAAATGACGGTTCAGTAACTGTTGCAGAAGGCGGCAAAGTAATCTTTGCTTTTGATCCTGCAAAGGGTTTTGCTGTAGCTTCAGCAGACGGCACATTGCCAACATATCCTGCAGAAACAGAGCCAACAAAGCCAACAGAAACACAGCCAACACAGCCAACAGATCCTGTATGTGATCATGCAAAAACAACTACAACAGGCAAAAAGGCTGCTACTTACTTTGAAAAAGGCTACACAGGCGACGTAGTTTGTGCTGATTGTGGTGAAGTAATCGAAGCAGGCAAGGCAGTTGCTGTTAAGAAGTTAAAGACACCAAAGGTAACAGTTAAGGGCGCTAAGAAGGCTATCAAGGTTACTTACAAGAAGGTTAAGGACGCAAAGGGCTTCAAGGTAACTTACAAGATTGGTAAGAAAACTTACACCAAGAAGTTCACTCTATCTAAGAAAGAGCTAAAGAAAGCTAAGGTTACAAAGAAAATCAAGGTTAAGAAGTTAGGTAAGTATAAAGTAACTGTTAAAGCATTTGTAACATCAGGTAAGAAGATTGCTTATTCAAAGTCAACAAGCGCTAAAACAGTTAAGGTTAAATAATTAAGATTATTTATATTCTTTTCTTATAATTTTCCTTTTTAGTATCAGAAAGTGACATAACGGATAAGACAGCTCGTTAAAATACAAAAACAACAAGCGAAACTTTTTAAAATTCACCGGCAAGAAAAATTTTTATGTAATAGTTAAAGCTTACAAAACCGTAAAGATTAACAGTAAATTCATAAATATTTTTCAAGCCGGTGGTTTGCTCATACAGTCAAAACTAAAAGGTGGAAAAGGAGAAAACATTATGAAAACTAAAATCAAATTCAAAAAGTTGCTGAGTATTTTACTATGTGGCGCTATGCTTTTGGGACTTTTACCTTCAATAGTGTTTGCAGCAGAGTCGTTAACTCAAACTATTGAGTTTCCAATTACCAAGACTGTTTTTCAAAAGGGAGATGTTGCTCCCGGTTGGCAGACTTTTGAGTTTGAGGTTTTTAATATCGGTAACAGCAATAGTGAAGAGTATGCCAATGTAAGTGTTTCTTCATTTGTAAGAACAAATGGTGCGGGTGATTATTACACAAGTCTTGTAATCACAGGTCCTGTGGATCAGGTTAATGCAATGACTTCCGAGGGATTCTATGTTCATGAAGAGAACACCTATGCTGATAACTGGACATATTCCGATCAGGTTTACGTTATAGAGCATGTTCAGTCGAATGATTACTCAGGATTTGAGATCTATCCTGTGGAACTGACAGGTAGCGGTGACGGCTTATATTATGAGAAGATACAGGAAGAGCCACTCAATTGTATGACCTTTGAAAACACCTATACCGGAAACAGCTCATCTGATCCAAGCGATCCAACAGAATCGACCGATCCATTTGAGTCAAGCTTCCCATCAGATTCAACCGATCCGTTTGAATCAAGCTTCCCATCAGATTCAACCGATCCGTTTGAATCAAGCTTCCCATCAGATT
>CAMFQG010000147.1 GCA_945980035.1 uncultured Clostridia bacterium | reverse complement strand
CGTCAGATGTGTATAAGAGACAGTTTCTACAATATTCAATTAGATGTTTAATAAGTAAATGTAAAAAAATTTAGTAGAAAATTGTCAGTTTTCACAATATAATCAAGAACAATTCTCTTTTATTACATTTTCGGTTAATTAAGCATATATATTTCTTATGTTTATTATTATAAAAAAATAAAAACCAAAACTCCACTGCAAAACACTGACAAACAGTGTTACAGTGGAGTTTTTGAGAACTTAATCTTGCCAAACGATATGGGATAGTTCAGTGTTGTTATACCGCTCTAATTATTTTATAAAATGCATCCGGCATATCCGACAATGTACGCGGATAAATACTCGCATACATATTGTTGTCTTTTCCATAAAAATTAGATTTGTCGGCTTTTTCAACAATCAGCGCCCCACTATATCCTCCGTCATCAGGGAATTTACATTCCCCTCTCATCTGACGAATGAAATCTGCCACGTCAATTTCCCCATTTACTTTAGGTATAGCAAATTTTGAATAACACAGAGCAAAGTATTCAGCTAACGCTTCCTTTGCCGCCTGCTGTTTAAAAAAGTCTTTTCTAGTATAAATCCAACGTCCTGACGTAGTCATTATATCTGCGTAGTGAATAGAATGGAATATTTCATGGGACAGTATATATTCCATAAACATTTCAACTGATTCACCGGAATAACCATTCTTTTTGCAGCACTCAGTAATTGCATCAATATTTATGTGGATTTCACAGACACCCGAACCGAAAATCTCAAAAAATCCAAACGTATCCCTCACTTCACACGCCTGCATTTCTGCTTCGTTTATTAACCCTTTTATGCTTTCTTTGCCTACCTTTGTTGTGTTGAGGCTATTTATAAATTCAAGCAAAGCTTCTCTTTTTGTGTCATTAGTTTCTCCATTAATCAAAGTATCAAAATATTCTGAAATTTGATTAACGATCTTTTTAGATTCAGATGATTTACCAAGTATGTTTGAAATTCTACGCAAAGCCTTCTTTGTGTACTGTACTAAATCCTCCGCCTTTGGAAAATTCTCATGGTCCTCAATAAAAATAGGACATTTAAACTCCTTGCGTTTTATTTTTTTACTAATACAGTGAAGCTCAAAATTATCATGGTAGAAGTCTAATATTTTATCTACATACTTATTCACCTTTTCAATTACATCAGGGTTTAATACAACGTTATCAATAACATCGTACTGGTTGATAAACATAGGCAGGACACTTGCGTTGCTAACATTTTCAAGTATTCCGGTTTTGGCTCTGCCTTCTGAATAAATACCAATATTCATTGTATCAGGAGTATAATACACCGGCCACCAGAATTTCCTGCACCACTCAGGGTGTGTTTGCTCGGTAAGTACAAGTACAGGTATTTTTGAACGCAGAATTTTAGCGATTGCACCCTCGTTTTTACCGTCATCCGGAGCATCTTGATACATAGTACCCTTTCTCTTCATTTTGGTAAGCTTTCGGTCTGTTCGAACTATAAGAGCTATTTCGTCAGAACCGGATTCTATTCTTTCAGATAAAGAAAACAGGAATACTGATTCAATCTCCTTGAACTTATTGCATATACCATCTTCTTTTGGAATCATCACAGAATAAGCGGATTTTATAATGTTAAGAGCATCTGCGGAGGAAATCTCTACGTATAAATTGTCAAGACATTGACCTTTGGTGAAAGAACAGTACTTTGGCGGTAAATAACCGTTATTCTCACTGATTATGCTGTGGACTTCACTCCACGCTTTCTGAGCATTTTGTTTATCAATATCAAATCCTACAGGAAGATAACGCTTTTCCGGAAGAATACTATGAACATCTGATGCTAATATTTTCTGAGGTGAACAAGCTTTTATTTTTCCCCCTGCCTCAAGATATACAACCTCTCCGTCCTCCTGTCGCTCCATTCTGTCTCTTAAAAGGTTATCACGGATTGTAATTTCCTTCATACTACTGAAAAGACGGTATGTAGTGTAAAAGCGTGTAACAGATAACAGGGAGTTATTACGGTAACCGAACATTCTGCAATGCTGCATAACAGTATCCTGCTGCATAGTTTTTGGATCTCGACCATAAAAGAAACTTATCATATTTGGAATAGTAATTCCTCTGTCAAGTACCTGCCCGCCAACAAAAATAGTTAACGAGTTTTCAAGTTTTAACTCTCCTGAGGATATGTCCAGTAAGGTAGTAATATCGTTGTCACTGTTTACTTCCTTAAAATCAACCTCGTTTATTAGTCCTTCTATTTCCCCATCACTATCCTTAATAGCAATTCGTTTAATAACCTCATAGAAAGTTGGTATTCTTAAAGTTCCGTACGCCTTTACAGACTCAATCATATTATCGTAGGATATTCTTACAAATTCCCTAAAATCTTCATTTTTAATATCTTTTTCAAGAGTTGAAACAAGAACTTCAAAACAACTTTCTATGAGCTCTTTCTGTTTGTGATGAATCTGCTTGGTTATTGCGGCATGAAAAACAGCAGAGAGATAAAGATCTTCGTTACCTTGTGTAAGCTGAACAATCGCTGTACCTACCAAAATATCAAAAATCCAATTTCTCAGTGACGGTAAGGCAAAAGAGTCCCTGCCCTTTTTTCCGCTTAAAAATTCATCAACTTTCACAGTTCTGCCGTCTGTAATAACCGGATTCTTTCCGCTGTTTTTTCTGCTGCCGTTAAGCACACTCATCTCCTCTTGAGAAACAATATGGGGCAGATATTTTGCTTTGCAATAATTTTCAGATTCTTCATCCTCAGAATCAATAAAATAATATTTACCGCCAATATACCCGTTGCCTGTTGGAAGTACAACAGTTCTTGAGGGTTTAATGGGCATAATATTATTATTTGAAAAATTCTCCGGTTGCAGATACAGAGCATAAGGAGTAGCGGTAACCTGCATTAGCACATGCTCTATATTACTGTGTAAAGATTTTCTCATAGTGTTAATTGAACCCGAAATACTCCTTAGGGATAAAGAATCCACAACGCTGGATTTTTCATATCCAACTGATGTAATGTCGGCTTCATCGTCAACTATCAATAATCTTTTATAATAATCATACTTTACAATTGCCTTTATAAACAGGTTAAGTCTGTCAACATTATCAGCCTGCTTTTTAACGACAATAATTCGCTTTTTTCGTCTATAACTTTTGAGGAATTTTTTTACAACCGCTTCTCTTTGCCCCATAGTATCACAGGAACGAAAATCTATATCAAGAATATCCTGTGCTACAATATCGCCAACAGTGGCATTGCCGGTTCTGAAAATTCCAAACTCAGCCATCATTCGGCTAACCGTCTGCTTTACAAGTGCAGTACTGCACTTTGTGAGGATGATGGTCACATCAAAGTCATTGTCAAAGCACAAGGACATAAGTCCGATAAACCCTCGTGTCTTGCCTGACTGGATATTTCCCATCATCATTATGGGCGAAAAGGTATTATTGTTTATATTTTCAAGGCAAAGTCTACCTGCTTTTTCTATGCTTGATTTCAGTTCCACTGAATATTTGTCATTTCCGTTTTCATTTCCGGTAAGAGTTGAGTAATATTTTCCTGTGGTTATCATAGTTTTTCCCCTTTTTCAATTTTCTAATTTTATTGTAGTAGCTTATCCGCCATAATTCAACACAATAAATTCTTCGACAACAAATTTGCTGTGTCTTTCCACCCCGTATTAAGCTTAATTGACAAAGTGAAGTTAGGGTAAATATATCCTTTTCACAACAAAAA
>CAMFQG010000146.1 GCA_945980035.1 uncultured Clostridia bacterium | reverse complement strand
ACACCTAAGCCTTCGTCGGCAGCGTCAGATGTGTATAAGAGACAGTATCACAAATATGTGATATATTATTGGTAATAAGATTTGTGTTGGTAGCAAAATTTGCAAACGATTTCACAAAGGAGCATATATGTCACTAAGAAAAATTGCAGAGATAGCAGGCACTTCTGTATCAACTGTGTCACGAGTTTTAAATAATTCCGAGTATGTTTGTAACGACCCAAAGCTTGCCGAGAAAATTTGGGAAACTGCAAGAGAAATCAACTATATTCCAAATACCTTTGCCAAAAATCTAAGGCTAAAAAAAGAAACTGTAAGCACTCCATTTACTGTTGATATTTTTATCACACGATTTAACAGCATAGAGGAGGATATGTTTTTCCACCAGCTGTATCAGTATCTTAAGGAATATCTGTTGCAGGAGGGCTGTGTTCTGGGAAAGGTAATAAATTCTATGGATGTTATGGAATTGCTTAACAATGACACGAACAGAACAGAATTTGTGCCTTATAAATCATCAACAAGCGTTATAAAGGAAAAATCTAAAAATGCCCTTGCGTATATCAAAACCCTGAAAGATACAGGCTTGATTGTTTTGGGAAAATGCCCTCCGGAGCTTATTTCTGTGCTGAAGAAACGGTATGTTGCCGTATCGGGAATTGACAGAAACCCAACGGATTACCTTTATGATGAGGTTGTATGCAACGGTGCTACTGCCGCCCAAAAAGCTATTGAATACCTGCTGTCCTTAGGCCATACAAACATAGCTTATATCGGTGACTGCACCTATGAATCACGATATATAGGTTATTACCAGACTTTGTTACAACATAGGATTTCCTTAAATCACAACAACATTTATCCTACCAATCAGACAGAGCAGGAGGGCTTTGACACTATGAATGTTATTTTGTCTGCTGATGAAAAACCTACTGCGATTTTCTGTGCTAATGACTGCACCGCTTTAGGCGTGTTGAAGGCTCTTAAAAAAAGCAAAAAGAGGGGATACATCCCCTCGGTAATTTCTATTGACAATATTGATATGGCTCAAAAAACTACCCCTATGCTGACTACCATAGATATTCCAAAGCAGGAAATGGCGCATTTTGCCATACGGCTGTTACTTGACAGAAAGAACGGTCAGCACAGCGGAAACGTGCGAATGGAGTTGCCCTGTAAGCTGATAATAAGAGAAAGCTGTAACTATGTGTAAAGTGAAAATTTTTTATTTGACATCACTTGCAAAACAATTATAATAATAATGGACACTATTTTTGGAGGTAAAATTATGAGTATTAGAATAGGTATTTTAGGCTACGGTAATCTTGGTCGCGGAGTTGAATGTGCAATCAAGAACAATCCCGATATGGAGCTTGTTGCAGTGTTTACAAGACGTAACCCCGATTCAGTAAAGATTTTAACAGAGAATGTTCCTGTTTATTCCGTTGATGAGGCACCAAGCAAAAAGGACGATATTGACGTGTTGATTCTCTGCGGAGGCAGTGCTACAGATTTACCTGTACAGACGCCGGAGTATGTAAAGTGCTTTAATGTGGTTGACAGCTTTGATACACACGCAAAAATTCCTGAGCATTTTGCAAATGTTGACAAGGTTGCCAAGGAAAACGGCAACATTGGTATTATCTCAGTAGGCTGGGATCCGGGTATGTTTTCAATCAGCCGTATGTACGGTAATGCTATACTGAACAATGGCAGTGATTATACATTCTGGGGCAAGGGTGTAAGTCAAGGCCACAGTGACGCTATCCGCAGAATTGACGGTGTAAAGGATGCAAAGCAATATACTATTCCTGTTGAAAGTGCATTGGAAGCAGTAAGAAGTGGCTCAAATCCTGAATTTACAACAAGAGAAAAACACACCCGTGAATGTTTTGTTGTGGCGGAAGATGGGGCAGACCTTCCACGTATTGAAAATGAAATCAAGACAATGCCAAACTATTTTGACCAGTACGATACAACAGTACACTTTATTTCTGAAGAAGAATTAAAAAGAGACCACAGCGGTATTCCTCACGGCGGTTTTGTAATTCGCACAGGCAAAACAGGCTGGAATAATGAAAATAACCACGTAATTGAGTACAGCCTGAAGCTTGACTCAAACCCTGAATTTACAGCCTCAGTAATCGTTGCATATGCAAGAGCTGCATACAAGATGAGCAAAGAAGGAATGACAGGCTGTAAAACTGTATTTGACGTTGCACCGGCATATTTATGCTTGCAGGATAATGCTGAGCTGAGAGCTAAATTCCTGTAAAGAATTTGTTACGGTAAAATTTAATAACATATAAAACGACTGCAAGTTATCCCAAAGGATATGCTTGCAGTCATTTAGCTTGTAAATCTATTAATTTGTGGGAATAATAATTATATCATCACGGTTTATATCTGCCTTTAGCAGGTCACTTCTGTATGACTTGATAACAAAGCTGTTCATACCGTCAAAGCGGAATGTGATTGATTTTGAAAACGGCACCTTGTTTTCGTACTCTGTTATGATTAGGCTTGTACCTGTTTTATTCAGCGTTTCAAAGGTGGTCATAAATCCGATACCGCTGCCGCCTGTATTTTTGTGAGTGGTAACTCTTTCAAGTCCTAATTTTGAAAGAGTATCAATATCAAAATCCACACCGTTATCCTTAATGGAAATTTCGTAGATATTTTCAACCATTCCGATAGTAACAAGGATTTTGCCCGATGTAATGTTGCTTGAATCAATAGCAATAATTGCGTCCTTGATATGGTCGCATAACAGTGTTTCAAGGTCGGTCTGACTGATTATATTGTTAATAAGGTAATGGATTTCATCATTAACTATAAGGCTAAAGTCAATGTTATGAGCAACTGCCTTTATGTACATATTACCTAAAGCACCGTCAATAACAGCAGAGCCTGTAGCTTGTAAAACCTTATTTGCTTTCTGTTCCTTTATCAGTAAGTCCTCACGTTCATTTGTCAAGGTAAGAATTTCATCCAGTATTTTTTGCTTTTCCGTTTCGTCAGTACAGTTTTTGTATTGTTGGATTGAGTATTTCAGGGAGCTCATAAGGTGATTATCCCTGTGAACAACCTTTGACAAATAAGCATTTGAATTGTTTAACTGTTCTATGTATTCATCCTTTTCGGCTAAAGTGCTATGATAATGCTCTTCAGCCTTAACCTGTAGCCTTTTGCGGTAGTGTTCGGTAATGCTTTTGCGTATCCATAGGAAAAGACCGATGGAGGAGATAACTGTTCCTACAATTAGTATTGACAATATTTGATCTGAAATATATGTTTCGTTTGTTCCAATGCAAGCGAAAATAATGATAAAACCAGATATAAACAGACCAACTCCAAGGTTGTTTTTATCTACGAAAAAGGATAAACCTTTTTTGACCCTTTTTATCTTTAAGAATAATAGAGTTAGTGATACATGTAATAAAGCGAGAATAATTCCAATGATGATATTTGTATTATCAACATTTATAATTATACCAATAATACCGGTTAGAAATACACTAATTGCTCTAATACAATACGAAATACCAATTGAAATTATTGATATTGGCAAAGAAACTTGCAATGTCGACTTACTAATTAGAATGAGTAAAGTACATAGTACAAATATGAAAAATAGTTTTGAGAGATATTCATTATATTCTAAAGAAACACTCATTAATGATGATATAAAGAATGATGTAAATCCTAAAATCATTAGTTTTAATTTTGAGTAAGTTATTTCAAGAACTTTTTTAAATATATACATTGAAGATATTGAAATTGCATAATATACTATAAAATTATCCAAGTGTGTTGTGAATAGTGTAATTACTGTCTCTTATACACATCTCCGAGCCCACGAGACGTAGAGGAAT
>CAMFQG010000145.1 GCA_945980035.1 uncultured Clostridia bacterium | reverse complement strand
GATTCCTCTACGTCTCGTGGGCTCGGAGATGTGTATAAGAGACAGAGTCACAACATTCAAACCGTCAAAAAATAAAAATTAGTTTACAACTATATCCAAATTTGTTATAATGTAAAAAGATTTTTATTTTGAAAGAGGTTTGAAGATGGTTCAGTTTGAAGAACTTATGTTAAGACTTGAAAATTCAAAATCAGATATTGACGACCTGGCAGACGCACTCGGTTTAAAGTCAATGCTGTCGGAAATTCAACAGCTTGAGCTTAGAGCAACTGAGCCTAACTTTTGGGATGATATTGAAAAGTCACAAAAGGTATTGCAGAAAACAGGTGCATTAAAGGGCATTGTGGAAGAATACGAAAAGCTGAAAAGTCACTATGATGATACACACGCTTTAATTGAATTAGCAGATGAGGAAGAGGACGAAAGCCTGTATGATGAAGCCTTGTCTGAGGTTGAAGCAGTTGAATCAGAGCTTGCAAGCCAAAAGCTTAAAACCTTGCTGACAGGGGAGTATGACAAGAATAACGCTATCCTTACTTTCCACGCAGGTTCAGGCGGTACAGAGGCACAGGATTGGGCAGAGATGCTCTATAGAATGTACACACGTTGGGCAACTGACCACAATTTCAAGCTAAAGGCTGTTGACTATCTTGACGGGGACGAAGCAGGGCTAAAATCCGCTGTGTTGCTTGTTGAGGGCGAAAATGCTTACGGATATTTAAAGGGCGAAGCAGGTGTTCACCGTCTTGTACGTGTATCACCCTTTGACTCTCAGGGCAGACGTCATACAAGCTTTGCATCCTTAGAGGTTATGCCTGAAATCAATGACGATATTCACGTTGAAATTGCACCTGAGGATATTAAAATGGACGTTTACCGTGCAAGCGGTGCAGGCGGACAGAAGGTAAATAAAACCTCCTCAGCTGTACGATTAACTCATATTCCCACAGGTATTGTAGTAGCCAGTCAGGTTGAGCGAAGCCAGTACCAGAACCGTGATGTTGCTATGAAAATGCTTATATCCAAGTTAATGGAAATTAAGGAAAGAGAGCATCTTGATAAAATTGAGGACATAAAAGGCGTTCAAAAGGAAATTACTTGGGGCAGTCAGATTCGCAGTTACGTGTTTATGCCATATACTATGGTAAAGGACCACAGAACTTCCTTTGAAACCGCTGCGGTCGATAAAGTAATGGACGGTGACCTTGACGGATTTATTAATGCGTATCTAAAATATGCTAGCCAAGGTAACGCAGATTAATATAAAGGGGTAATTTTATGAAGTATTTTGTAATGCTGTGCGACGGTATGGCTGATGAGCCTAATGAGGTCTTAGACGGAAAAACTCCAATGACTTTGGCTAAAAAGCCAAATATGGATGCTCTTGCTCAAAAGGGCGAGGTAGGCTGTGTAAAAACTGTTCAAGAGGGTATGAAGCCCGGCTCCGACGTAGCCAATCTTGCAGTATTAGGCTACAATGCTTATGATTGCTATACAGGACGTTCTCCACTTGAGGCTGCAAGTATCGGTATTGATTTAAAGGATACCGACGTAACCTTGCGTTGTAATCTTGTAACCTTGTCCGATGAGGAAAACTATGAGGACAAAACAATGGTGGATTATTGCGGTGGCGATATTTCAACTCCTGAGGCAAAAATCCTTGTAGAGTATCTACAGGAAAATCTCGGCAGTGATGAGTTTAAGTTTTATCCCGGAGTAGCATACAGACACTGTCTTGTATGGGATAACGGCAATCCACACCCCGGTGAATTTACTCCTCCTCACGATATTCCTAATAAGGTTGTAAGAGAGTATATTCCTAAGGGAGAGGATACAGCTAAGCTGTATGAATTGATGAAGAAAAGCTATGAGCTTTTAAAGGACCACCCTGTAAACAAAAAGAGAATTGAAGAGGGCAAACGTCCTGCAAATTCCTGTTGGTTCTGGGGTGAGGGTACAAAGCCTCAGCTGGAAAGCTTTATGAAAAAGACAGGACTAAAGGGCAGTATGATTTCTGCTGTTGATTTGCTGAAGGGTATTGCAATTTGTGCAGAAATGAAAAGTGTAGATGTTGATGGTGCAACAGGATATATCGACACTAACTTCGAGGGGAAATGCAAGGCGGCTATTGATGAATTTAAATACGGCCAGGACTTTGTATATATCCACGTTGAGGCACCTGACGAGTGCGGACACAGGGGAGAGGCACAAAATAAGGTGAAAGCCATAGAACTGATTGACGAAAAGATTTTAGGACCTGTGGTGGATTTCCTAAAGAGCTATGATGATTTCGCAGTTTTAGTTTGTCCCGACCATCCAACACCGCTTTCTATACAAACCCACTCAAGCACACCTGTTCCGTATTTAATCTATGACAGTAAAAATGAAAAGAACGGTGTTTCAACCTTTAACGAGGAAACTGCTAAATCAACAGGCAACTACATTGAAAAGGGTTACACATTAATGGACTATTTCCTCAGCAAGTAAATATAATTATGCAAAACAAAAGGAGTCGCTTGATGCGACTCCTTTTTATTATAGTTTGATTTATTTATAAACGTAGATATGATATCTCTTGGTATAGCTTGAATAATTACAGCTGGTCCAGAAGTTTACCGGTGCTGATTTGTAAGTCTTGCCCTTTACCTTTTTAATGCCATATACCTGAACGTATGTTGAAGCACCTGTCATACTGCTGTTTACCTTGATTGTGCAGGATTTTGCTTTTGTTGTTTTTACTGTTTTGTAATCATTGTTAGTGTATGCCTTTGTTTGAATTACGTACTTTGTAGCACCCTTTGACGCAGACCAAGAGAATTTATATTTGTTTGTCTTTTGGTCGGTTTTGCTGACTGCATTTACCTTCTTGATTTTGCCGGGAACAATGTTAAATGTAGTAGTATATTTACCGATACAGTTGGTTTTACCTGTAAAGCTTACTGTAGCTTTACCGATATTTTTATTATTTTTGTAGGATGCTGTGTAAGAAACAGCGTCGTAACCTGCCTTTAGTGTAATATTTTTCGATGATAACTTTACAGATTTACCTGTGTAAGCGACATCTGTTGAACCCTCAATTTTTGCTGTGTACTTATTCAGTACTCGTGCGAAAGCAAAATACTCAAATCCGTTTTCATCAATTACCTTTACATTTGTGCAAGCATATGCAGGATCGGCATATGATACTGCAAACTGCCTGTTTGATGGGTTGAAAGTGGTTTTATCTTCTGCCCAAAAATTATTGTTTGCACCGTAGTTGTTAGTGTGCACAAAAAGCTGTTCGGGAACAGCACCGTCAGATAGCTTAAAGCTCAGGTTTGAGCTTTTGTTACTGTTATCCTTAACGTATGCAAGTGACATTTTAAATTCATTACCTACAACCTGACCTGCAAATAAACGTTTTGTATCGCTTTCTGAGTAATTGCTGACTTTTAAATAATATGTACCTGCCTTTAGATAACCGTAACACATAGCATCATATTTGTCATTGCTGTCTAATGAAATTTCATTAGAACAGTTAATATCTGTGAAAACCTCAGCAAATGCTGATGAATTACCATACTTTCCAATAGAAAGAGCAGCAAAAAGAATGTTTGCACCCTTATCTAATGTAAACTTATATACCTTCTGTTCTGCACCTGAAAATTCATCAACGAAATCACCTGAATTGTAGGCTTGAGTAAAATCGGCTCTTGATGTGTATTTTGCAATCTCCACTGTCGGAACGTCAAGCGCAGATGCGTTTACTGCACCAATTGTTAAACAGCTTAATGCCATAATTACCGCAAGAACAAGGGAAATTAATTTCTTTTTCATAATCTAATAACCTCCTCGAAATTATATGTCTATCATATTATTTTATAATATACTTGTCAATTAACAGTTTGTAGATTTTTAATAAAAATACTACCTGAT
>CAMFQG010000144.1 GCA_945980035.1 uncultured Clostridia bacterium | reverse complement strand
ATACATATTGTGATGCTTTTGATTCTTATGTTGACAGTAATCTTGCAGCAGTTGACAAGTATTTTCAAGACGTAAAATTGACTATAACCTGAAAATGCTATCAAAACTGCTATCATATGCTTAAAAACCGCATAGGTGAGCCGGATATTGCGGTCACCCGCACCAAGAAATAAGGTACTCTAATGAGTACCTTATTTCTTTTTTAAATTGTGACAGGACTTGAAGCCGACCGTAAAGAAAATGTGCCAGTGGCACATTTTTAGGGAGGTGCGTTGATGATACTTTTCCACTTTACGTGGACACAGGTGACGAACGCTGAGCTTTCTAAAGATGAACATATGTCACCCGCACCAAGCGAAAATAATCCGAACCTTACTCCGATTGGAGCCGGGTTCGGATTATTATTTTAATATTTCTAAAATTAAGTTTCTTCTCTCATTCTCACAAGGAGCAAATCAAATTGATTATGTTCAATATGCATCTTGTAAAAGCATTAAAAACCTACATTTGTAAAAATGATAATACCGTATCATTTATTACATTATCCTCATAATCTATTGCATAATAACGGTTACCTATATTCTTACCGTTTGCGTCACCCTCGGTATATGCCCATACATTGTTCTGACCGTCAATTTGAACTGTATATTTATATTCAAAAGATTCATTCACATAAGTAGAGTCCAAAGTTACGGTTAATTGATAGTGAAGGTCATCTATTTTTTTCATAAACCAATCGGTATCTGCAGGGTTCCAACCGTTCATATTAGTACCAATACTTACATTTGCACCCTCCGGCAATTTTTTCGGTATTGTTACATTAAATGTAACAGGAATATCCTTGCTTTGCATTTCTTTGAACAGCGAAAACTTTTTATCTGCTCCGTCATATTTTGCAACGATTGTTGAATAAGGAGTTATTGTAACAGTATCGCCTGCCTTATAGCTTTTTCCGCTTAGCAAATCGGTAAAATCATATAATGTATTTAATTCCAGTCTACTTCCTGTTACATTATGCGCAACAAACATACCGTAAGGATAATTTTCATCAGTAACAGTATAACAATTCAAGCTTTTTGATTCTATTGAAAAATAATTACCGCTAAAGAATATTGGATTATCCGTGCGAAGCTGAGTAAGCTTTTTGTAATAGTTATAAATGCTGTTTTCGTCATTAATTTCTTCTTCCAAAGAAATACCGTCATTAGCTTTAGTGTATTTTGAAGACACTCCAAAGAACTTTTCATCTAATACACACATACCCTCCCCTTTGGCAGAAGCATACCAGTCCATAGCCTCTCGTCTGTTTGGATCGGTAGAATTACTAAGTTGTCCCAGTTCTTCACCGTAATAGATGAAAGGCATTCCGGGCAGAGTTAACTGAATAGCTGCGGCAAGCTTTGCTTTCTCAACAGAACCTAAATAAGATACTGTTCTCGTCTGGTCATGATTATTTAAAAATGTTGTCATTACAGATGTTTTTGGAACATTTGGAGTGTTATTTGCATAGGCTTCTTGTTTTTTTAATTCCCCGTTTACAAAGCCCACAATATTTAGTTGCTGACCTCCTGCAAGTTTCATAATCTGATCCTGAAGTGGGAAATCAAATGAAGAATCCATATCGGCAAAAAAGGAGGCAACAGCCTCTGTATCCGTTGTCCAGTTTTCACCTACAACAAATGCCTCAGGATTTTTTGACTTTACATAGCTTTCAAAATCCTGCCACCATGCGTGGGTAATCGACCAATCCGGATCAATATGCATTGAAGCGTCAAGTCTGAATCCGTCAACTCCCGTATCAAGCCAGTATCCGGCTACATTTTTCATTTCTGTCCACACGGCTTTGTTTTTGAAGTTTAGGTCAGGCATACCCTCTGAAAAATTACCTCTGTAATATTTATCGTACTTTTCGTTATATCTCCAGCCTGAAGTTGAATCCGGTTCATCCGTAAATTCGTAATAATCAGCATAGGGACTGTCGGGATTGCTTAAAGCATCAATAAACCACTTGTTTTGTGATGAAGAATGGTTTGCAACAAAATCTATCAGAACTTTTATATCATACTGATGTAAGACATCAAGCATATATTTAAAGTCATCTATTGTACCGTAATCCTCATTAGTGGAATAGTAATCAATTACATCATAGCCGTGGTACGATGGGGATTCATGAATGGGCATAAGCCATACACAACCCACATTAAGGTCTTTGAGATAAGAAGCCTTTGAAGCAATACCTCTGAAATCGCCGATTCCGTCCCCGTCACTATCGCAGAAACTGCGGACAAAAATCTCATAAGATATTGTAGATGTACGCCAATCGGTATTGCCGATAGTGTAGTATTCACCTGCCGGAAATTCATCTATCAGGTTTGCAACATACTTTTGAATCTGCGTAACATCTCTAATATCTATATCACCGGAATTATCAACATCGGAAATGTGTTTTGATACTTCATTAAAATTTTGTAATCCTACCAGATACTTTTGAATGGCAGTAGAATCTTTAATTGTTATTGAATTGTCATTATCAACATCACCGAAGAGGTAAGTGATACCGGAAGAAGCTTCCTCTCTTTCAGCCGCTTGTACATTTAATACAAAGCAAGAGAAGACAATAGAAACAATCAGAAAAACACTTATCAATCTTTTTGTCATATTAAGCATTTTTAATCCTCCCTAATAGTTTTTTGCAGAAATCTATATTCCATTTTAATTATAGTGATATTAATTTTATCTGTCAAGGTTAACAATAAAGTAACCGAATTGAAGGAGTTTTTGTTATATATTACTTGACACGAATAATGTTTTTTTCTATACTTGAGTTAAAAGGTGGCGATACATATGAAAAAAATATATAAAAGACCTTTGTCTTTAGTTTTATCTGTTTTGATGATATTTTCTGCAATAACTTTTTTATTTATAAATGCAAATGTTTATGTAATTGCAGCCGAAACTGTACCAGCCAATGCTATTGGTGACGCTGACGGCAACGGTGAAATAAATATTCGAGACGCTACCTGTGTTCAGAAGTATTTGGCTAATTTAATTTCAGAGGATGATATTGACCTTACCGCTGCAAATGTTACCGGTAATGAAAAATTGAGTATAAATGACGCAACAGCAATTCAACGTTTTCTCGCTAATTTAATCAATAGATTTCCTGTAGAAGAAGTTGAAAATAAAGTACAGATTACATTTAATGTTACTATTCCGCAATCCCTTAAGGAGAATGATAATTTAAGTATCGGCACTAATCTGAATAATTGGAATCCTACCGACTCTGAGTGGTTTATGACAAAAATTGATGATTTGCATTATCAGCTTTCTGTTGAGCTGAATTCTGAAAACATAGGAAAAGAAGTAAGCTATAAATATACTATTCAGAACAGTCAGACTACAGGTTATAATGTCTGGGCAAGAGTTGAAGGGACTTCAACCGGCGGTGACATAAGTAACCGTACTTTTGTTATTGACAAAAAGAGTAATGTAATTAGCGATACTGTAGCAATGTTTAAAAACGATTTGGACAATACAACAGTAACAAGCGGCACTCTTGAAACCTTTACACTTGATATGCCACAGTATTCCGACAGCAGAACAAGAACAATTCATGTCTGGCTTCCCGATGGTTATGACTCACAGAATACAGACAAAAAATATCCTGTATTTTATATGCAGGACGGACAGAATCTTTTTGATATGTATGCATCATATGCAGGCGAATGGATGGTTGATGAGGCTATTGCCGATATGATGGCAAACGGATATGAGGGAGCGATAATTGTAGGCATTGAGAATTCTGCAGACAGGTGGAATGAATACAGTCCTGAATGGGATAATGTCGGCTCTTCATTGCCGAATAATTCATCAGCGGAAGATAATGCAAAATTCGTAGATAATCCGTCAGGAGATAAATACGGTGAATTTATTGTTAATACATTAAAACCGT
>CAMFQG010000143.1 GCA_945980035.1 uncultured Clostridia bacterium | reverse complement strand
TCTACGTCTCGTGGGCTCGGAGATGTGTATAAGAGACAGTCCCCACTTTACGCAAAAATAAAATATGTAATATAAAATAGTGTAAATTCCAAAAATTAATAAAATATTCAGGAAGTGATGCACAATGAAATTAATGTATTACATAAAAAGAACTTTAAATAACAAGTTGAAACTATCTGTTGTAGGGTTAATTTTTTTATACGTAATAACATATGCTTTTACATTTCTTAAAGATATACAGTTAGGCGGTTCTGTTAATGAACCTGATTTAATTTCATTTCTAACAGGAAACAGTTTCTACAGCAATGCTTTTCATTTGTTAATTTGGTATATGCCCTTATACTTACTTCTGCTTGTTGCCGATGATTGCATTGAAGACTATAGGCTTGGTTATAAACAAATTTTAATCTCAAAATGGGGCAAACACTCTTACCTGAGAATTAACCTGATTAAAGGCTTTGTGCTAAGTTTTGCTGTGTTTTTTATTGCCCTTATGGTAAATTTGGCTATTACCCATATTATGTTTGTAGGCGGAACGTATAAATCTTTTGCTTTAGAGGACTTAAACTCTATGGAACTATGGGCATATAAAAATGCTCTTCTCACCAATGTCATACATATTGTACTAACCTCAATATTTGCCGGAATTGTAGGTACAGGGGCAGTTGCTGTATCAATTTCTGTTCATAACCGTTTGTTGGTATATCCTATTGTGTTTATAATGTGGTATATACCTTTCGGACTTTTTGAAAACACTATTATTTATGCAATCCAGCCCTTTACGGAATATTCGATTTTACATGCATCAACTCCCATTATTCAACTTATTGTAATCAATCTTTCTGCTGTCATATTTATGTATATTAAGGAGTTGAAATATGAGAAAGTATAAAGTTAAACAATATTTTGCTTTGTTTTCTCTGTATTTAGCAGGTCTGATAACTACTTGTATAGTCCCCTCTCTTTCAATAATTCAAAGAGCAAAAACCGACGAATATGTAAGCTTTAGCGATTTAGATATATTTATGAATGTTATGGCAACCCATACAAACTACATTTCCTATTTAGTTATCATTTCATTCTACATTTTGGCATTTATATTAGGATTAAACGCTGTGTTTTTTAAAGCAACTCCATGCTTTATAAACCGTTTGCAATCCAGAAATGAATACATAAAAAGAAATATATTTAGCACTGTTATATTTGCCTTTGTATTTTCTTTTTTACTTGAAATTGTAAACACAATTTACTCTTTTTTCGTTTTCGGTTGGGATTTAACACTATCCAACAATCTAATTTTTTATTCCGCAATAGATTTTATTTCCGAGTTTCTTTACTATACGCGAATAGGAATATTGCTTTTGTTAATAGAAATTATTTTTAACAAAAGGTTAGCGCCCTTTATTACTTTTGGTATATATGCTCTTGAATACTTTGGTGATATGTTTATATTAAAATCCAACAGTCTTTGGCTGCCCTACAAGGATTCGGTTATTGTAACCGGGTTACTTACAGGTGCTTCTCAAATCACAGACATTATACCTATAGCAATCAGAGGTATCATTATCAACAGCCTATTGGTTTTACTGTGTTTTAGGCTGTTTAAAAAGAAGGATATAATTGAAAATGAGAAGAAATAAAATACTCCTAATCTTTTTCTTTGTGTTATCTGTGTTTTTTCAAATATCAAACTTTGCAAACCGAGATAAACTCTATGAATTTGGCTTTGCTGTGGGATTAACAGAAGAGGTTAAAAGCGGTTTAGACATAATGCTTATTTATCTGTTGGTTCCCCTGACATTCATTGTATTTATGATGAGTGGTTCAATCCACAACCTTACCCACGGATACGGGAAATTGCAGATAATACGCCATTATTCAAAAACAAAGTTGTTTTTAAAGTGCATAGGTAAAGGTGTATTTGAAACAGCATTAATAACAATATTTCAAGCAACTGTTTATATCCCATTTAACAGCACAATGCTGTCCCTAAAATGCGGTATTGTACAATCTTTAATTATGTACTTTTTAGTACTTAACTTAATAACTACGTTGCAATGTATTCTTGAACTGTATATAAATCCCCATATAGCAAATATTGTGCTGTTCATCTACAGTTATATTTCCTGTTATATTGTTCAGATATTTTCTGTAGCACCCTTCCTAAGAATTTTACTGTTTCCAAGTTTATTGTTTGGTACGCTGAATTCGTCTGTAGCCTTTAACAACACATATTATCTATATATAATTTTTGTGCTGTTGATAAATATACTACTTATTCTGATTGGCATTTACAAATTTAAGAAAACTGATATTTTCTGAGGTGATTAAAATGGTTGAAATTAAAAACTTATGTAAAAAACTCAGCAACAGGCTTGTGCTTGATAATGTAAACTACAACTTTGAATACGGCAAGGTTTACGGCTTATGCGGTCCTAACGGCTCAGGCAAAACTATGCTCCTTAGGGCAATAGCCGGTTTGATAGTTCCCACAAAGGGACAGGTAGTAATTGACGGAAAGGTATTGCACAAAGACGTATCTTTTCCCCCTAATACGGGAATTGTCATAGAAAATATGACTCTCCTGCCACAGTTTAACGCCTTTGACAACCTTAAACTGTTGGGGGATTTAAGAAAAATTGCCACAGATGATGACATCAGAGAAGCGTTAAAACGTGTTGGATTAAACACTGATCTAAAGGTGAGAAAATTTTCTCTTGGTATGAAGCAGAGATTGAATATTGCACAGGCAATTTTTGAAAAACAAAACATCATACTTCTCGATGAACCTACAAATGCACTTGATGAAGACGGTGTTCAACTAATCTACGACCTTATAAAAGAGGAAAGAAATCGTGGTGCCCTTATAATTGTTGCAACTCATCACGAGGAAGATTTGCGAGAAATGTGTGATACCATACTGAATGTATCGGAGGGAAGATTTTATGAAAAGCAAACTGTTCACTAAAAGGAGTGTTATACCAGTATTCCTGATATTGGTTATTTTGTTAGGCACATGTTTGGTCGTGAGAAAATCGATTATTATCCCAAAATTAGATAAAGAAAAGCACGACAAAGCATATAGCACAAAACTCTCAAAGGACGGACTCAATCTTATTTCATTTGAGGATGATGAACAAGGTAATAAAATAGCTGTACTGAGTTCTTTTCAAGGCGGGTTCTATGGTCTTGATGTTTCTGAACCATTCTCTGAATACTATGGATGTTCTTTAAGTCAAATTGACGAGTTGGCATATGATGAATGCTTTGGATTGAGGAAAATCATCATTCCGAATAGTGTAAAGAAAATTTTGAAAGGTGCTTTTTATAGATGTAATAGTCTGGAAAAGTTATATATTCCCAAAAGTGTAGAATCAATAAGTAACGCTGCATTCTCCGAAACTAATGATTTCACTATGTATGTTGAAAAAAATTCATATGCAGAAAGATATGCAAATAAAAATAATATCAAATGCAAGTATTATATCTCTGATTCCAATAAAAAAGATACTGGTAAATATCCTGAAGTTGTAGATAATAAAGAATACAAGGATTATTACTATTCCGTATACTATTACGATGGAAATCCAGAAGCTACTATTATAGGTGCTTATACTGGAACTGAAGAAAAAAATGTAAAAATTCCGGCTGAGTTTAAAGGCATACCGGTAAAATCCATTTCGGCAGAAGGTTATGAAAGTTGCGAAAATGTAGAAACAATTACTCTTCCTAAAACCATACGAAGTGTAGGTCGCGGTGCATTTTGTTTGTGTACATCTCTAAAAAAAGTGTATTTTACAGAAAATGTTAAAATCATAGGAAGAGATTTATTTGACAGTATAGAACATTCGGTAACCATCTGTGCCCCTGAAAACTCATATGCACATAAGTACGCTGTAGAAAATAATATTAAATTTGAATGCGTAAATTAATCGTGAAAAATAACCCTGTTGAAATTACACTAAATAATCTTAATGCGGAAATCTATTGGACGATTAGCGCTTATAATGTTCGTGCTACTGCTATGGGTGTTCATACTGTCAATAAGTCAGACAAGCATTGATAATGCTGAGGTTGCAGGCAGTCCCTCAGGGCTGCCTCTGCCTCGGCGGTGTCTATAGTTAGTATTACCTATAGACACAATTGTCA
>CAMFQG010000142.1 GCA_945980035.1 uncultured Clostridia bacterium | reverse complement strand
GTCGGCAGCGTCAGATGTGTATAAGAGACAGGTATTTAAATGTATATATTTTGAGACAAATTAAGAAATGAGGTAATATTTTGGAGAACAGTAAAAAATCAATGGAAAACATTGTGGCTCTTTGTAAAGGCAGAGGATTTGTATATCCGGGTTCTGAGATTTACGGCGGACTTGCCAACACTTGGGATTACGGCCCTTTGGGTATGGAGCTGAAAAACAATATTAAAAAAGCTTGGTTAAAGAAATTTGTACAGGAAAACAAATACAATGTCGGTCTTGACTCTGCAATTCTAATGAATCCGCAGACTTGGGTTGCATCAGGTCACTTAGGCGGTTTTTCCGATCCGCTGATGGATTGCCGTGAGTGTAAAACAAGACACAGAGCCGACAATCTTATTGAGGATTTTGACGGAACTAATGTTGCAGGCTGGACAAATGAGCAGATGATGGACTATATCAAGGAAAAGGGCATTGTTTGTCCTGAATGTGGAAAACAAAATTTCACTGACATCCGACAGTTTAACCTTATGTTTAAAACTTTCCAAGGTGTAACCGAGGACAGCAAAAGCGAGATTTATCTAAGACCGGAAACAGCACAGGGAATTTTCGTAAACTTTGCAAATATTCAACGTACAAGCCGTAAGAAGGTTCCTTTCGGTGTTGCACAGATTGGTAAATCCTTTAGAAATGAAATTACTCCCGGTAACTTTATTTTCCGCGTAAGAGAGTTTGAGCAAATGGAGCTTGAGTTCTTCTGTAAGCCCGGCACTGACCTTGAGTGGTTTGAATACTGGAGAGGCTTCTGCAGAGATTGGCTGTACTCACTGAATATCAAGGAAGAAAACCTGAGATTAAGAGATCACGACCCTGAGGAATTATGCTTCTACAGTAAGGCTACTACAGACTTTGAGTATCTGTTCCCATTTGGTTGGGGCGAGCTTTGGGGTGTAGCTGACAGAACCGACTACGATTTAACTCAGCACATTAACACAAGCGGAAAAAGTCTTGAATACTTTGATCCTGTTACAAACGAAAAGTACATTCCGTACGTTATCGAGCCGTCCTTGGGTGTTGAAAGACTGTTCCTTGCACTGATGACAGAGGCTTATGACGAAGAAGTTATCAACGAAAAGGATACAAGAACTGTACTAAGACTTCACCCTGCACTTGCTCCTTTCAAAGCTGCTGTGCTTCCTCTTTCAAAGAAGCTTAACGAGCAGGCAGAAAAAGTATTTGAAGAATTAAGCAAAGACTATATGGTTGACTATGATGACGCAGGCTCTATCGGTAAAAGATACAGACGCCAGGACGAAATCGGTACACCTGTTTGTATCACATATGACTTTGACTCAGTTGAAGACGGCTGTGTTACAGTAAGAAACAGAGATACAATGGAACAGGAAAGAATTGCTATTGATAAGCTAAAGGATTATATTGCTGAATTGGTTAAATTCTGATAAATAAGCTAAGCCCGACTGTTAGGTCGGGCTTTTGTTTTTGATATAACAAAAGGGACTGCAACCGCAGTCCCTGATTTATTTAATTAATATGTAAATTATACGCAACCCTGAGCCTTCATAGCTTCAGCAACCTTTAGGAAGCCTGCAATATTAGCACCTGCCATATAGTTGCCCGGCATATCATACTCTTTTGAAGCCTGGTCACAAGACTTGAAGATTTCTTTCATAATGTTCTGTAGTCTGCCGTCAACATCCTCGAATGTCCATGAAAGTCTTTCTGAGTTCTGGCTCATTTCAAGACCGGAAACTGCAACACCGCCGGCATTAGCAGCCTTAGCAGGACCGTAAAGCATATTGTTAGCAAAGTAAACATCAATAGCCTCAGGAGTTGAAGGCATATTAGCACCCTCAGCTACAGCAAAGCAACCGTTTGCTGCAAGAGCCTTTGCAGACTCCTCGTTAATCTCGTTCTGAGTAGCACAAGGAAGAGCAATGTCACAAGGAATTGTCCAAATACCACTGCAACCCTCTGTGTAAACAGCGTCAGGATGAGTGTTAACGTATTCTTTAATTCTCTTTCTTTCTACCTCTTTAAGCTGTTTTACACAAGCTAAGTCGATACCGTTCTTGTCATAGATATAACCGTTTGAATCGGAAAGAGCCACAACCTTTGCACCAAGCTCTGTAGCTTTCTGTGTAGCGTAAATAGCTACGTTACCTGAGCCTGAAATTACAACAGTCTTGCCCTCAAAGCTCTTGCCGTTAGCCTTTAGCATCTCGTTTGTGAAGTAGCATAGGCCGTAACCTGTAGCCTCTGTACGAGCAAGTGAACCGCCGAATGTCAATCCCTTACCTGTAAGAACGCCTGAAAACTCGTTCTTTAATCTCTTGTACTGGCCGAACATATAGCCAACTTCTCTTGCACCTGTACCAATGTCACCGGCAGGAACGTCTGTATCAGGACCGATGTGTCTGTATAGCTCTGTCATAAAGCTCTGGCAGAAACGCATAACCTCTCCGTCACTTTTGCCCTTAGGATCAAAGTCGGAACCGCCTTTACCGCCGCCCATAGGGAGAGTTGTAAGGCTGTTTTTGAAAATCTGCTCAAAGCCTAAGAACTTGATGATACCGATATATACTGATGGATGAAGTCTTAAACCGCCCTTGTAAGGACCGATTGCTGAGTTAAACTGAACTCTGAAGCCACGGTTAACCTGTACTTTACCGTTATCGTCAACCCATGGAACACGGAAGATAATCTGTCTTTCAGGCTCTACTATTCTCTCAAATACGCCTGCCTCTACTAAGTCAGGTCTTTTCTCTGCAACAGGCTCTAAGGACATAAATACCTCTGTAACAGCCTGAATAAACTCAGGCTCACCTGCGTTACGTTTTTTTACTGTTTCCAGTAAATCAATTAAATACTGATTTGTTAATGCCATATTAAAT
Organism: uncultured Clostridia bacterium; assembly: GCA_945980035.1. Lineage (GTDB taxonomy): Bacteria > Bacillota > Clostridia > Oscillospirales > Acutalibacteraceae > Ruminococcoides. The sequence goes on along the minus strand of CAMFQG010000142.1, from coordinate 1,243 downwards.
TCCTCCATTCTTTATTGCTTTTTTAGCACAAGACTAATAATACCACAACTTCTATAAAAATGCAAGATATTTTTTAAAACTTTCATAATTAGCCTAATTTTGCAGGATTATGGTGTTTTTTTGAATATTATGCAGAATATATAATTCAAAAATTACGTTATTTGCTCTTTTTCAGTTTAAATTCCATATAAACAGGATCGTGGTCGGAGTATTTGTACTGTAAATCTACATTTTTGTAGCTGACACATTCCACGTTGTCGGACACAATAAATCCATCTACCGTAATTACGTAGGTCTTGCCCTTTTCATAGGGTTCATCTGCAACTCTACAGGTATCGTGGAGATTTTCCCTTTCCTCATCTGATAAGCCGTCCATACAAAAGCTAAAGCCCTTTGGCAATTCTTCTCTGGGAAAATACTGTGCCCAGTAAACTTTGTTATTCTCATCCTTCGACTGCAACTTTAAATCGTGATTATAGTCACCGCCGCATATTACATAGTTACCCGCTTTATATTCCCTTTTGAAATCCTTTGTAAATCTTTCTATCTGTCCCTGTCTGACTTCCTCGCTGCCACCGTATGCTGACATATGAATGTTAAAAATACTAAGGTATTTTCCGTTTTCAACAGGTATTCTTGTTATGCTGTAGCAACGGTCTAAATCTAAAATTCTGCTGACGGTTTCGGAAACAGGGAGTTTTCTCCTTAAAACGCTCTCCATATCAACCGAAGAAGTCATTACAAGACCTGACTTATTCTTTCCGTGTGGTTGATTAAAGGGATAAAACAGGAAAGGTGAATCGTAATTCTGAATAAATGCAGAATCAAAATTATTAAATGTATTTTTAAGTATTTCATACTGATTTATATGATAGCTTCTTGTACCGTCAATATCCACCTCTTGCCACAAAGCAAAATCCGGATTCAATTTTTCCTTAACATATTCAGCTGCACCCTCAACACAGGCTCTGTCGCTTTCCTCACTTTTTGCCCAAGAGGATTCACCGCCGTCCATAAAAAAGCTGAAATTCTGATCATAAGCACCAAAGCCAATATTGTATGTGGAAATGCTGTAGGTTTTATCTACCTGTACTTCTTTAATTTTTGCACCCTTGTCTATGTCAACATCCAGATTGTTAGGCAGTCTGTAATAAGCAATAAAAACATAAGCAACGTAGGACAGTACAATTATAAGAAACTGTCTCTTATACACATCTGACGCTGCCGACGAAGGCTTAGGTGT
>CAMFQG010000141.1 GCA_945980035.1 uncultured Clostridia bacterium | reverse complement strand
AACAGGACTTACCTATGTGCTGACACTAAAGACTTACCTATGTGCTGACTTTTCACTGCTCGACCTTTCATTATCCATTATCCATTGTCAATTATCAATTATCACGATGCATTACAAAACTGGCTGTTGTAAAGCTCTGCGTAAAAGCCCTTTTTCTCAATAAGCTCAGCGTGATTACCCTGCTCTATAATGTCGCCGTCTTTCATAACAAGTATCAAATCTGCATCCTTGATTGTGGAAAGCCTGTGGGCAATAATAAAGCTTGTTCTGCCCTTAATAAGGTTATTCATAGCCTTTTGAATACGGATTTCCGTTCTTGTATCTACAGAGGAAGTTGCCTCGTCAAGAATCAGAATAGGATTGTCCGCAAGGATTGCCCTTGCAATAGTTAAAAGCTGTTTCTGACCTTGACTTACGTTGCTTGCGTCCTCGTTCAGCTCCATATCATAGCCGTTAGGCAGGGTGCGTATAAATCTGTCTGCGTGAGCCGCCTTTGCCGCCGCTATTACCTCTGCGTCGGTTGCGTCAAGTCTGCCGTAGCGGATATTCTCCATAATCGTTCCCTTGAACAGCCAAGTGTCCTGAAGAACCATTCCGAAGGCATCTCTCAGCTCCCGTCGGTTGAAGTCCTTGATATTGTGTCCGTCAATGGTAATTGCTCCGTCGTTTACATCGTAAAATCTCATAAGGAGCTTTACCATTGTTGTTTTTCCTGCACCTGTAGGGCCTACAATAGCAATCTTTTGCCCCTGTGATATATCTGCGCTAAAGTCCTTGACGATAATTTTATCCTCACTGTAACCAAACTTAACGTGGTCGAATTTTACTTCGCCCTTTACTTCTCCAAGGCTCACAGGGTTTTCAACAGTCTGTTGCTCCTCTTCCTCGTTAAGGAATTCAAAGACACGTTCACTTGCAGCCGCCATAGACTGAACCTGATTGATAACCTGTGAAATCTGTTGAATAGGCTGTGTAAAGTTCTTTACATATTGGATAAACGCCTGTATATCACCAATCTGAATAATGCCGTTTATTGCAAGCAAACCGCCTGACAACGCAACAGCCGCATATCCCAAGTTACCTACAAGCATCATTGCAGGGTGCATCATACCTGACAAAAACTGTGACTTCCATGCTGATTTATACAAAACCTTATTTGTTTTGTCAAAGCTTTCAATAGTTTCATCCTCTTTGTTAAAAGCCTTGATAATAAGGTGTCCGCCGTAGGTTTCCTCTACAATTCCGTTTATTTTACCTAAGTATTCCTGCTGAGTTTTAAAATACTTCTGGGAATGCTTTACGATAAGCGCCAGCAGAAATGCCGATACAGGCAAAATTATAATTGATATCAATGTCATCAGCGGTGATATTGTCAGCATCATTATCAGTACGCCGATTATTGTGCAAACTGACGTGATAATCTGAGTTATGCTCTGGTTCAACCCCATACCCAAGGTATCAACATCGTTAGTAATTCTTGACAAAACCTCGCCGTACGTTCTGCTTTCAAAATACTTCATTGGCATACGGTTGATTTTTTCGGAAATGTCCTTACGCATACGATAGCAAACCTTTTGAGTTACCCCTGTCATAAGCCAACCCTGAATAAATTGGAACAGGGCACTGACTAAATATAAACATAACACCAAGAGCAATATCTGACCAATTAACCCTAAGTCAATATTACCTGTGCCTTGAATTTTGCTCATTATACCCTTGGCAAGCTCGGTGGTGGCATTGCCCAAAACCTTTGGACTGATAACCGAGAAAACAGTAGAAACAACTGCGCACAGTCCTACAATTACTATGGCAATTTTATATCTGCCCATATACTTTATAAGTTTGCCTATTGAGCCTCTAAAGTCTTTTGCCTTTTCAACAGGCATCGGTCCGCCCGGTCCTCCGGGACCGTGACCGCCTCTTGGAGGTCTGTTGTGATTGCTCATTACTGCACCTCCCTTTCAAGTTCACTTGCAGAAAGCTGAGATTTGGCTATCTCTAAGTATTCCTCGCAATTTTTAAGCAACTCTTTGTGAGTTCCCATTCCTGCGATTTTGCCCTCATCAAGTACAATAATCTGCTCTGCGTTCATAATTGTGGAAATTCTCTGGGCAACAATGATAACCGTGCTGTCCTTTACATTTTCCTTTAATGCCCTGCGTAAATCTGCGTCGGTTTTCATATCCAAAGCAGAAAAGCTGTCGTCAAATATATAAATCTTAGGCTTTTTGGCGATTGCTCTTGCAATAGACAGTCTTTGCTTTTGACCGCCTGATACGTTAGAACCGCCCTGCGCTATCGGGCTGTTGTACTTATCGTACTTGGATTCGATAAACTCGGTAGCCTGTGCAATCTGTGCGGACTTTTCCACTTCCTCATCTGTGGCATTTTTGTTGCCAAAACGGATATTTGATTCTATTGTTCCGCTGAACAATATTCCCTTTTGAGGGACATAGCCAATTTGTTCTCTCAGAGATTTCATAGTAATGTCCCTTATATCTTTACCGTCAACGGTAATTGTGCCTTCGGTAACGTCGTAAAGTCTCGGTATCAGATTAACAAGAGTGGATTTACCGCTGCCGGTACTGCCGATAATAGCGGTAGTTTCTCCGGGCTTTGCACAAAAGCTTATGTTTTCGATTACATTCGATTCTGCATTCTGATATTTAAATGATACGTTCTTAAATTCTACTACACCCGCTCCCTCAGGTAAATCGCAGGCATTTTCCTTGTTATTAAGTGTAGATTCGGTTTCGATTACTTCCTCAATTCTGTTAGCCGCTACTGCTGCACGAGGGAGCATAATCGACATCATTGTAAGCACCAAGAAGCTCATAACAATCTGCATAGCATAGGTGATAAAAGCAGTCATCTCGCCTACCTGCATTGTACCCTCACTGATAAATCCTGAGGCTACCCATACTACCAAAACGGAAATACCGTTCATTATAAGCATCATAACCGGTGACAGGAAAGTCATAACTCGGTTTGTAAACAGCATATTTTTTGTCAAGGCTACATTTGCCTCGTCAAAGCGCTGTTCTTCCTTTTCCTCACGCTTAAATGCTCTGATAACCGGAATACCAGTTAAAATCTCACGAGCGACAAGGTTAATTCTGTCAACAAGTGTTTGCATAATTTTGAATTTCGGCATAGCTATAGCCATCAGAACACCCATTACACCTGTAATAAGAAGCACACCTAAGCCTATAACCCAAGCCATACTTGCCCCTGTGTTAAACACCTTTATTACACCGCCGATACCAATAATCGGCGCATATAGAGCCATTCTCAGAACCATAATGCTCATATTCTGCACCTGCTGTACATCGTTTGTTGTACGGGTAATCAGAGAAGCAGTGGAAAATTTGTCTATCTCGTTGTTTGAATAGCCTACTACGTTTCTGAAAACCTTTCGTCTTAGGTTCATACCGATGCCTGCACCAACTCTTGAGGCAAAAAATCCTACGGTAATTTCCGCTAATGCAACTATCAAAGCTGCAAGCAACATTTTCAGTCCTGCTGACCAAAGATAATCGGTTTGGATTGTGTCAACGTCAACATTGGCTTCCTCACTCTTTTCCACTGCAAAGGCTACACCTGTGGACATTAAAGTGTCTTTGCCGATTTTATTTATTTCTTTTTCTGCTTCTTTTCTAATTTCAAGGAGCTTTTCCTTTACCATAGCCATTGCCTGTGGATTATCCATAGGCATACCGGTCAACTCCTCAGGCACCATATCCTTAAATTCCTCTGAGGATTTTTTAGACAAAGCATAGTCCATCATTATAGGAATAATAAATTCATCGTCAAGCTCATCAAGAGTTTTTTCGTCAGTTATAGTCAGGCTGTAACAATCTCCGTCACTTTCATAAACTTCTTCAAAATGCTCAATTTCTGTTTCTGTCATAAAAAGCTCGGCATTTTCAAAGGAACTCTCAGTAATTTTTGTAGGTAAAATATGCTCTACGCCGCTGTTGATAATACCTGTATCAATAATGTTTGAGGTATATTCAGGTAACGCTAAATCACCGGCAGCCTTTAACATTAATAACAGTAAAATTATCAGCACCGATTTCCAGTAAGGAAGCATATTTTTAAAAAGTCTTTTCATTTTTTCACCTTGCTTGTCAAAATATTCCTAATAATTTTACTAC
>CAMFQG010000140.1 GCA_945980035.1 uncultured Clostridia bacterium | reverse complement strand
TTGGAAAGGTACTATCATAGAAAATACAAATAAATAATATAAAATATTTGTATAATATATTGTGAAGTTTTGTGTAAACTTAAATTATGATTAAGGTATTAATTAGGTTAGGAAGTGTTTGTATGCTAAACGGTCAAGACTTAAAATTTGCCGTAATATCAGGTTCCAATAATATCAGTTCACAAAAAGCTCAAATTAATGATTTGAATATTTTTCCTGTTCCTGACGGCGATACAGGTACAAATATGTCAATGACCACTTCTGCAGCTGTAGTAGCTATCAGCGAAAGCAAAGAGGACTCCGCAGGCGAAATGGCAAAGACAATCGCATCTGCAATGCTTCGTGGTGCCAGAGGTAACTCCGGAGTAATTCTGTCCTTGCTGTTCAGAGGTTTTTCCGACGGCTTAAAGGGCAAAAGCTCTGTTGACGGAAAAGATATGGTAGAGGCACTTGGTCTTGGCGTTGACGCCGCATATAAGGCTGTTATGAAACCCACAGAGGGTACAATCCTTACAGTAGCAAGAGTTGCATATGAGGGCGGTCTTGCAGTATGCAACAATCCTAATATGTCTGTTTCCGATGTTTGGGAGGTTGTGTGCGATTCTGCTGAGGAAGCTTTAAATCAAACTCCTGACCTGTTGCCTGTGCTTAAAAAGGCAGGCGTAGTTGATGCCGGCGGTAAAGGCTTGCTTTCTATATTCCAAGGTATGCTGTCTTACTTCAAGACAGGTAAGGTTGTTGAGTATGTTGAGCTTAATACTCCTGCTGAAATGGACGAGTTTGCAAGTGCAGCGGCAGAATTTGACGATGATATTACTTTCACATATTGTACAGAATTTATCGTAGGCCGTGACGAGGAAATTGCCACAGATCCTAACGAGTTAAGATTATTCCTTGAAACAATCGGCGACTGCGTTGTTGTTGTAAGCGACGAGGAAATTATCAAGGTTCACGTTCATACAGAACAGCCGGGCGATGCGCTGAAAAAAGGCTTGGAATTTGGCCAGCTTTTAACCGTTAAGGTTGAAAATATGAAGGAACAGCATAAGCAGGCTAAGGAAAATAATCAGAAGAAAAAGCCAAAGAAAGAAAAATTTGTTCCTCAGGATCCTGTTGAAGAGGTCGGATTTGTTGCTGTTGCCGCAGGTGACGGTATCGCTTCATTGTTCAAGGACTTAGGCTGTAACAATGTAGTAAGCGGCGGTCAGTCTATGAACCCAAGCACAGACGATATTTACGAGGCTGTAATGGCTACTCCTGCAAAGAACGTAATTGTGTTCCCGAATAATAAAAACATTATTATGGCTGCTGAGCAGACTGTTCCTATTGTAGAGGACAGAAAGGTTATCATAGTACCTACAAAGACAATCCCTCAGGGTATGACTGCTATGTTAAGCTACGATCCCGAGCTATCTGTAGAGTCAAACAAAGATATGATGACCGATGCCGCTAAACAGGTAGGCACAGGACTTGTAACATATGCTGCACGTAACAGTGAATTTGGCAGCAAGAAAATCAAAGAGGGAGAGGTTATCGCCCTTGAAAACGGCAAGCTGACAATTACTGACAAAACACCTGTTAAGGCTTTGGTTAAGCTTGTAAAGAATATGATTACTCACGATTCAGCCTTTGTTACTGTATTCTACGGTGAGGATATTTCTGAGGAAGACGCTAACGAGGCTTTAGAAATTCTACAGGATAAATTTGGCTCAAAGGTAGATATTTCTCTTGTAAACGGCGGCCAGCCAATTTATTACTTTATTTTAAGTGTTGAATAATTAAAATAATAAAAACGGGCAGGCACGACCTGTCCGTTTTGTTATATTCGCTCTTGTCAATAGTCAAGGTAGAATGTGAAAACTCAGTTTTAAAAATAAAACTGTCTTTAAATTCATAATTGATAATTGATAATTGATAATGGATAATGATGGACGTGTAGAAAACTCATATATAAATAAACTTCTGTTCCCGACCGAATTTATAGTCCGCCTACGGCGGAAAATGTTGCCTCCCTTGTGAAAAGGGAGGTGTCAAAACTTTGAAGTTTTGACGGAGGGATTGTTATAAATACTGACGGGCTTAAAAGTGTCTAATTAAGCAAACTTGTCTGCTCGTCATTAATTTTCCTTTTTCCATTTTCAATTTTCAATTTATAAATCCGTTCATTATATTCCGGTTATTTGTTATTTCGAGGTTATTATGGCTTCTCTCTATAAAGTGAAAATTGAACAGCTTAACGGTGTAGGGAAGAAACGTGCAGAGCTTTTTAACAAGCTGGGCGTTTACTCTGTAGGTGACCTGCTGGAGTTTTACCCCCGTTCATACGAGGATTGGACTGAATCGGCAAATTTACTTCAGGCTGATCACGGTGATACTGTTTGTGTAAAAGGTCAGGTGGTTTCTGCTGTCAACACAGGTTTTACCAAAACAGGCAAGTACATATCAAAGCTTGAGGTTTTTGACGGTGAAAACACAATAGAGCTTGTATTTTTTAATAACCGATATATAAGCTCAATGCTGAAATACGGTGAAACCTATAGCTTTTACGGCAAAATCAGCCGAACCCTAAACGGGATTCAGATGATTTCACCTGAGTTTTCTCAAAATGACAGCAATAATATTCATCCAATTTATAACCTTACCGCCGGGCTGACAAACAGAATAGTATCAAAAGCAGTAAAACAGGCTATGGCTATGTTGCCTGAAAAGATTAACGATCCGATACCAAAGGACGTGCGGGAGAAATTTGACCTGTGCGATTTAAAATTTGCTTTAGAAAACATACATTTTCCAAAGGATACCAATGCCCTTGAAATTGCTAAAAAAAGGCTTGTAATTGAAGAGCTTTTGGTACTGAATTTAGGACTCAGACAGCTTAAAACCGTTAAAAGAGAAAACAATGCAAACATAGTAAAAAAAGATTACTCAAAGGAGTTTGAAAGCTCACTTCCGTTTTCTCTTACAGACGCACAGAAACGTGTAATTTCCGAATGTGTAAACGATGTTATGAACATGGAAATTACCTTAAACCGTCTTGTACAGGGCGATGTAGGCTCAGGTAAAACTGCCGTAGCGGCTTCTTTGGCATATACGGTAATAAAAAACGGTATGCAGGTAGCTTTTATGGCGCCAACCGAGTTGCTTGCAGAACAGCATTACAAAACATTTAAAGACTTGTACAAAAATACAGATATTAATGTGTCACTGCTGACAGGCTCTCTAAAGCAATCGGAAAAGAATAGTGTCCGCAGTGCGGTAGAGAACGGAGAAGCTCATATTGTTGTGGGCACACACGCTTTAATTACAGAAGATACTCACTTTAGTAATTTAGGACTTGTAGTTACAGACGAACAGCACAGATTCGGTGTAGCACAGCGTGGAAAGCTGTTGTCAAAGGGCAACAACCCACACCTGCTTGTTATGAGTGCAACTCCAATTCCACGAACCTTAGGGCTGATAATTTACGGCGATCTTGATATTTCCATAATAGATCAGCTTCCGCCGGGACGCAGAAAAATTGACACTCTGCTAATTGATGATAAGAAACGTCAACGTGCCTTAGGCTTTATCAGGCAGGAGGTAGAAAAGGGAAGACAAGCATATATCGTATGTCCTCTTGTTGAGGAGGGAGAAACGGAGCTTGCATCTGCTGAGGAGTATGCGGCAGAACTGATGCTTAATTATTTTCAGGATATACCTGTTGGAATATTACACGGAAAAATGAAAGCTCAAGACAAGGAAAGGGTAATGAAACAATTTTCCGATAACGAATTAAAAATCCTTGTGGCTACCGTTGTAATCGAAGTAGGTATCGATGTTCCCAATGCTACGGTTATGATGATTGAAAATGCCGAGCGTTTCGGACTTTCTCAACTGCACCAGCTTAGGGGCAGAGTAGGAAGAGGCAAGGAAAAAAGCTACTGTATTCTTGTGTCCAACTACAGTTTCGGACCGTCGTATGAACGTCTTAAAACTATGTGCACCACAAATGACGGATTTAAAATTGCCGATGCTGATTTAAAGCTGAGAGGTCCCGGTGACTTTTTCGGCTCTCGCCAGCACGGCTTGCCACAGCTTAATATTTCCAGCTTTGCGGACACAAAAAGTCTTGAGCTTTCACAAAAGATAGCGGATTATGTAATGGAACATTCCCATTATCTGCTTGACGATGAATATCGTGGACTAAAAAGCAAAATATCAAGATTGTTTGTAAATACAGGAAATAATACCCTAAATTAATACCTTGTAAAATAATAAACTTTATATCTGTCTCTTATACA
>CAMFQG010000139.1 GCA_945980035.1 uncultured Clostridia bacterium | reverse complement strand
ACGCTCCTTTTGAAACTGCGTCCTGTGCATATTTATGACCGTCTGCGTTATAACCCTTCAGGCATACGAACAGAGTATTTTCTTTTACTTTTCTTGAATCATATATAATGTCACTGATTTCATTATCTGCATTTCCCTGTATAATTGTGTATTCTATTTTTGAAAGCAAGTTTGATAATTTCATAAGATCACCCTTTATATAAATATGAATTAATTATACCAATATTAGGTAAAAAAAACAATATTAAAAAACAGCTATATTTTTTCAGCAATTTACATAGATATTATATAGAAACAAGCTGTTAGGCACTTGTCGGAATATGGAATTTGTAGAAAAAGTATATAAAACTGAAAGGGGTATAGACAAATTGCACAAAAGCCTGTTGTGGAATATGCCTAAAAAACAATTTCTAAAATTGTGCAAATCACCAAAAATCAAAAATACAATATGTAAATTGCACAAAAAATAAGTTATAATTTGCCATTTTAGACAAAAAGCACAAAGGTAGTTGTATTTTAGAGGGTAAATGTGGTATTATTTATATAGTGTCAAGGTGGTAAAATGTCGAATAGAATTTTGCACCACACTCCGGCACGGATGTGCCAAAAATATTATTTAGAAAGAGGAGTTTTCATTATGAAAATGAAAAGAATTATTGCTCTGTTATTAGCAGCAATGATGGTAGTAGCTGCTTTTGCAAGTTGCAATGGCGGCGAAGGCGGAAACAACAGTACAGGCGGCGGCAGCGGTGACGCTTCCGGACAGTTTGTAGATCCTGCTGACTTTGGCGATGAAACAAACGCTAAAATCAAAGTATGGGCACCGGACAAGGCTGTAAAGCTATTTAAAAAGCATTGCGACGATTTCTGCGCTATGTATCCGGACCAGAACATCACAATCGAGATTAAATCTCAGGGTGAAAATGACGTATCTTCAAAGATCTTAAACGACCCTTCAACTGCAGCTGACGTATTCAGCTTCCCATCAGACCAGCTTCCAAAGCTTGAGGCTGCAGGTGTTATCGCTCCTGTTGCTAAAAAGTACATTCCTGACATTGAAGCAACAAACGCTGAGGACTCTTGCGACAACGCTATGATCGGCGATACAATGTATGCTTATCCTGAAACAGGTAACGGCTACTACTTAGTTTATGACAAGTCAGTTATCTCTGATAAAGAGGCAGGCTCACTTGAGGCTATCTTAGCTAAATGTAAGAAAACTAACAAGAAGTTCATTATGGACGCAGGTAACGGCTTCTATGCTTGTGCTTTCGCTTTCACCGGCGGTTTTGAATGTACAGGTTCCAAAAAGGACAAGGACGGTTACCTAATTCAGCAGTTAAACGACTATGACGAGAAAGAAGTAATCGATACTCTAACAGCTATCTCTAAGCTAATGAAAGAGTACAGCGGTATCTTCACAAGTCTGTCAGTTGACAACATTGCTTCTAACTTAGCTACTGGCACTTGTGCTGCAGGTATCGACGGTAGCTGGGACGCAGTTGCTGACGAAAAGGCTCTTGGCGAGAACTTAGGTGCTACAAAGCTTCCTACAATTAACGTAAACGGCGAGGATAAGCAGCTTATCTCTGCTTTCGGTTTCAAGCTCTTAGGAGTTAACAACATTTCTAAGTATCAGCGTACAGCTCAGATTCTTGCTTACTATCTATCAAGCAAAACTTGTCAGCAGGATAGATGTGACGAGTTAGGCTGGAGCCCAACAAACAACGAAGTAGCTGAAAGTGATTCTGCTAAGAACAATGTTACTATCAAGGCTCTTCTTGCTCAGAAAGAGCACTCAATTTCTCAGGTTAATGTTACTGAATCAACTTGGGGCCAGTTCGGTACACTTGGTGATTCAATGATTAAGGATCCTGACACTGATATCGAAGTATTGTTTGGTAAAATCGTAACAAATATTAAAGAAGGATAATTTATCTTTCAATAATATTATCACTTGATATTTATTTAATGCAGGCAGTCCGTTTTCGGACTGCTTGCATACCTAAGAATTTATTGTTATTCCATTGTTTCAAAATTATTTATTTAAAATAATAGTTTTTGAAATGAGGGGAACAGGATAACGAAATTAAAATTATTATTTTAAATAAATAAAAAGGAGAGTGATTTGATGAGATATATTGATTATGTACAACTAAATCCTTTCCAAAAGTTCGGTCACAACTTTGTTCAGTTCTTTAAGAAGTTACCCGGCAATTTAGCTCGTTTCTTCAAGTTTGTTGGACTTGCTATAGTAAACTTCTTTGTAGGAATAGGCAAAGGCTTTGCCAACTATGGAATCCGCTTTGTAAAGGGCGGAGTGGGCGTCAAGATTTCCTATGTAATCTTCGGCGTAGGTAACATGGTTAAGGGCCAGATTGTTAAGGGCTTGTTGTTCTTCCTTTCTGAAGTAGCTTACATATGTTACATGATTTTCTTTGGTATAAACTATATCTCAAAGTTTGGAACCTTAGGTGACAAATTAATGACAACAGAAATCGACGCTGACGGTTTCCCTGTAACTGTAGAGGGAGATAACTCAATGTTGATTTTGCTCTATAGTGTATTAACTATAGTATTAACAGTTATTGTATTCGCAATTTATATTGCAAATACAAAGAGTGCCTACAAGGCATATGAAATGAAGAAAAACGGCAAGGCATTGCCAAAGTTTATTGAAGAGATAAAGCAGTTTGCTGACGAGAAGTTCCACGTTTCTCTAATGTCACTTCCTTGTATCCTGATCGGTTGCTTTACTATTCTGCCGCTAATCTTTATGATTTTGATTGCGTTCACTAACTACGACAGTGCGCACCAGGTTCCTAAGCACCTGTTTACGTGGGTTGGCCTACAGAACTTTGCTGACCTTGTAAATATTGCAGACGGTGCACAGAAGGGTGTTACTTTCGTCGGACTTACTCAGTGGACTATTATCTGGGCTATTTTTGCAACATTCTCTAACTACGTTTTAGGTATGGTTCTTGCTTTGATGATTAACAAAAAGGGTATCAAGCTAAAGGCTTTATGGAGAACCTTGTTTGTTGTTGTTATCGCTGTGCCACAGTTCGTATCATTGCTGTTAATGAGCCAGATGCTTGCTACAAACGGCGCAGTTAATATCTTGTTATCGAATATTGCCGGACAGGAAATTGCCTTTGACTTCCTCGGAAAGTCGCCGTTGATTGCAAAGATAACAGTTATTGTAGTTAATATGTGGATCGGTATTCCGTACACAATTTTGATTACATCCGGTATTCTTATGAATATTCCGGCAGACTTGTATGAATCAGCAACTATTGACGGTGCAGGTCCTGTAAGAAGCTTTATAAGCATTACATTACCTTATATGTTGTTTGTAACAACACCTTATTTGATTACAACCTTTATCGGTAATATCAACAACTTTAACGTAATATTCCTGTTGACAGGCGGTGGCCCTTCAAATCCGGACTACTACAACGCAGGTCATACGGACATTCTTGTAACATGGTTGTTTAACCTGACAATGAGTAAGAACGACTACAGCTTAGCTGCTGCTATCGGTATCTTGGTATTCATTGTTTGTGCTACACTGTCATTGATTACATTCAACCTGACAAAATCTGCTAAGGATGAGGAGGCGTTCTCATGATAAAAAGTTATAAAATCAGAAGACACATTGCAAACGCCTTTATCTATATTGTTCTTGCAGTTTTAGGTATTATTTGGGTATCTCCCCTTGCATATATGATTCTCCACTCATTCCGTGTGGACGGATTCTCTACATACCCTTATTTGATTCCACACGAATTTGGATTCGATAACTATATTGCATTGTTTACAAACACAGAGATGCTTGACTTCCCAAGATGGTACTTAAATACTTTTGTAGTTGCAATATTCAGCTGTATAATTTCTACATTATCAGTTTTAATGGTATCATACACATTCAGCCGTTTAAGATTTAAGTCACGTAAGAAGTTTATCAATATTGGTATGATTCTTGGTATGTTCCCCGGCTTTATGACAATGGTAGCTATCTACTACTTGCTAAAAGCTATGGGGCTTGACGGACAGCTGGTTGCACTTGTAATCTGCTACAGCTCCGGCGCAGGTCTGGGCTTCCAGATTTCCAAAGGCTTCTTCGATACGATTCCGAGAGCTTTGGACGAAGCGGCTACTATCGACGGTGCTACGAAGAACCAGATTTTCTGGAAGATTATTCTTCCAATGTCTAAACCAATCGTAGTTTATACTGTACTTACATCTTTTATCGGCCCTTGGACAGACTTTATCCTTGCAAAGATTATTATGGGTGATAATCTTCAAAACTATACAGTTGCTATCGGTCTGCAAA
>CAMFQG010000138.1 GCA_945980035.1 uncultured Clostridia bacterium | reverse complement strand
CACCTAAGCCTTCGTCGGCAGCGTCAGATGTGTATAAGAGACAGATTACAAAGATACGGGTATTTCCCTCAATAAATGCAAGGTCGTAAAAAAACGTAATAATACCACACAACAGCATAAAAATTATATCGGTTATCAAATAACCTATATACTTTGTAAGACCAAATTTATGAAACAGGTTAAAAAGCTCATATAATATTCCGAAGGAAAAGCCAAGGGGTAAAGAAAAAGCAAATGCTGTTAAAAGTTGAAATAAAGTAAAATCCATTACTTAAATATTCTCTGTAAAAAAGATTTCTGTTCTTTTCCCTGTATATACTGCAGTGAGTTTATTACCCCCTCAACTTCAACCTCTCCTGTATCAAGATTCAACTTGCTTATATGTAATTGCGAACCCCTTATAAATAATCCTCCTAAGTGTGTATCAAGATTAACTACTTCTTCGTTAAAGCCTGATACGTCCTTTACTCCTGTAAGGCTTAGCTTTTTTCGAGAATCCAGAATAAGATTGTGTTTAGATATATTTTGTTCAGTCATAAAAATCCTCCATATATTGATAATACATTATATGGAGGATAATTTTATTTATGTTGCAATTTCATACATAGAGGAGGCATTTTCCTTTGTAGCGTGTTCTGTTACAAGCAAAACCTTTATCTTTACTGATTTTGCACCGAGGTTGATTTCGATTATGTCGTTTTCTTTAACATTGTACGAAGCTCTTGCCACTTTACCGTTAACAAGAATTTTTCCTGCATCACAGGCTTCGTTCGCAATAGTACGTCTTTTAATTAAACGGGATACCTTTAAATACTTGTCTAATCTCATTTTTCCTCCTATAAGCAAATGAAAAAAGCCGACAGAAGTCGGCTTAGTTTCAAAATATAAATTAACCGTTTACTGCGTTTTTGAATGCTGCACCGGCTTTGAAAGCAGGAACCTTAGAAGCAGCGATTTCAATGTTCTCGCCTGTTCTTGGGTTGATACCTGTACGAGCATTTCTTTGGCGCTGTTCAAATGTACCAAAGCCTACTAACTGTACCTTATCGTCTGCCTTTACTGCATCAATAATTGTTTCGATAGTAGCTGATAATGCTTTCTCAGCATCCTTCTTTGAAAGACCGCTTTTCTCAGCAACAGCAGCAATTAATTCTGTTTTGTTCATAATATAATTCCTCCAAAATTTATTTTTTAACTTCATCCCAAAGGGAATCGAGTTCGGAAAGTTGGGCTGTTTTCATATCAATATTTCTTGATACAGCAAGTTGTTCAACCTTTCTAAATCGCTCAATGAATTTATCACAAGCATCATAAAGAGCCTTTTCACTGTCGATTTTTAGAAAACGAGCAACATTTACAACCGAAAACAGCAGGTCACCAAGCTCCTCTGCCTGATTTTCACTATCGTTGTTAATGATAGCTTTCTTTAATTCTTTAGTTTCCTCAGTTACTTTATCCAAAGCACCGTCAACACTGTCCCAATCAAATCCAACCTTAGCCGCCTTTTGCTGAACCTTAGTAGCTCTCATCAAGGACGGCAGAGCCTTAGACACACTATCCATAGCCTGAGATTGACTTCGTTGGGATTTTGTTGCCATTTTTACGTCATCCCAGCTTTTCAGAGCCTCGTCGCTGTTGTTGGCTTTAACCTCACCAAAAACATGTGGATGTCTTATAACAAGCTTTTGACACAACTCGTCAATTACGTCGTTTATATCAAACAATCCATCCTCAGAAGCCATTTCAGAATGCATTACAACCTGGAGCATTACATCTCCAAGCTCTTCACGCATAAGGTTGCTGTCATTATTATCAATAGCCTCAATAACCTCATAGGTTTCTTCAATCAGGTTACTACGTATAGAATCATGGGTTTGGACACGGTCCCAAGGACAACCGTCGGGTGCTCGCAGAAACTTCATAATCTCAACTAAATCATCAAAGTTATATCTTTCTTTCTTAGTGAAATCCAAGTTTCTCACACCCCAAAAAATATTCTGATTATTTACAAATACGTAACAGAGATATTCTAACCTATAAGGTGTCTTTTTTCAAGTATAGTTACAATTTTTTTACCTTTAGGCAACAATTCAAGCTCATTTCGAGTAAAAGTGCGTAATAGTAACAAGATTGTAATATAAATAACACCTGCACAAAGTATTGCAAGGATTGTTGAAATCAAAGAAGACATAAGCATATTGAACAGCATATAGCTGAAATACGCTGTAACTGCACAGACAATCGCAGCAACCAATGGCTTTACAAGAGTGGATACAAAGTTTGGCATCACTCCGGAATGTTTAATTAGCATATACATTGCTATAATCATCATAAAGGCATAAGCGATTAATGAGCCTACAGAGCCACCCTGAATATTGATAGAAACCACGCTTACAAACATCCATGTTGTAGAAACCTTGATAAGTATTCCTGCGGAATAGATTTTTAAAGGTAAATCTACTCTGCCTATTCCCTGCAACATACTGCACAGCGGAGTAACTATCGCAATAAATATAGCGGTAAAACCCATTACCTTTAGCACTTCTGCACCTATTGCCGCTTGTGCATGGCTTGCATAGACAATATCCATAATAGGATATGCAAGGGCAGATAAGCCTAAACCGGCAGGCAAGGTAAACAACATAGTTATTCTCAATACTGTTTCAATGGAAGTTTTAAGTTCCTCTTTATTGCCCTTTGTCCAGGCACTTGCCACATTCGGCATTGCAGAAGTACCGAAAACCTGAGTTACGGCAGTAACAAGCTGCATTAAAGGAACAGCAGCACCATAACAACCCCAAAGAGCAGTATGTATTGTTTTTTTCTGTAGCTGTTCGGTTAAATCAACATCAAGAAGCTTGTATTGTGCTACAATTTCATTGCCGTTAGTTTCTGCAAGATTATAAAGTACATTCTGAATCACAACAGAATCCACAAGTGTACCTATGTTCATTACCAACGCAGTAAGACCTATCGGAATCGCTGTTTTAAACATTAGCTTGAATGTTTCCTTTTTTGTCCTTGCATCTACGGAATTTTTATAATATTCCTCAGGAATACCGTCGCCGCCGATTTTATAGCGGAGCAATAAAAACAAGAATGAACCTATACTGCCGATTAATATGCCTGAAATTGCACCGGCAACAGAAAAGGATATAATGGTGTACATTGCGTCAATTTCAGCATTAGCACCGCTGAAAGTAAGACCGTACACAGTTCCTGTTTCCTGATAACAGTCACCGCCTGTTTTCATAATAACATACGCAATAGCTAAGCCAAAAATAAGCTTAGCACCTGCCTCTATTATCTCGGAAATAGCGGTAGGAAACATATTTCTCTGTCCCTCGAAATATCCTCTGTAAATAGAAACAAGACAGCCAAACAGAATTGTAGGCGACAGCATAAGCATAGCATACAGAGAATATGGGGACTGTATCACGTTAATGTAGAAAAAGCTGCTGCAAAACATTATGAGAAAGCAAACTGTTCCCATTATAGCAAAAAAAGGAATCGATACCTTATGTATCTGTTTAACATCCTTATATCGCTTTTCGGCAATGCTTGAGGAAATAAGCCTTGATACTGCTATTGGAAAACCTGCGGTTGCAATAGTGAACAAGGGAATATATATTTCATAAGCATTGTTATAAAGTCCTGTACCTATTGTGGCATAGTTATCACCAAAATAAGCGAACAGGTTACTGATAAGAATTTTGTCGATAAAACCGCAAATTTTAACGACAACCATACTTAAAGAAAGGATTGCCGCACCCTTCAAAAATGTTTGAGAGGCATTTGCTTTAGAGTTTTCTATCGCATTATATTTTTTAGACAAATTGATCACCCATAGAAATTAACGATCTGATTATTCCTCTGATTCTTCCTCGGAAGAAGCGACAACAATAGATTCAGCATCTACAGGAACATCTTCTTTTTCCTCGTCTGTAGTTTCGGTTTTTTCCTCTGTTGCTTCTTTTTTATGGAGCAATGATGTACCGCAGGCACTACAGAAAAAATCATCCTTACTTACAATTTTACCGCATGTGGGACAAATACACTGATTTCTTGACTCTAAAATCAACGCTTTCAAACATTCAAATTCTTCAAGCAAATCGTCAATGTTCATCTTCAGCACAGCAATCTCAGCCTCCGGCTTATTTTTGTAGATTGCTTTACCGTATTCCAGATAAGCCTTATTGATATCAGACTTTAAGCTTGCAACTTTTATCTTCAGCTTGGAAATATCGTAAATTTCAACTGCTTTTTTTGATACAACACCGGCAGCAGTTTTGGCGCTGTCTCTTATACACATCTGACGCTGCCGACGAAGGCTTAGGTGTA
>CAMFQG010000137.1 GCA_945980035.1 uncultured Clostridia bacterium | reverse complement strand
CCTAAGCCTTCGTCGGCAGCGTCAGATGTGTATAAGAGACAGGATTTAATCTGCCCTTTTATTTATAATATAATACGAATAATGTAGAAATTTGGTGAAATAATGGAAATAAGAAAAATTGACGCAACAGAAATCAAGAATGTAGTTAAGCAGTTATTTATGGATTGCAATTATTATATAGGCCGGGATATTTTATGTTCTCTGAAAAAAGCCTGTGAAACCGAGAAAAGTCCTGTAGGCAAAAGCGTTCTTTCACAGATTATTGAGAACGACGAAATTGCCGCCAAGGAGCAGATTCCCCTTTGTCAGGATACAGGAATGGCTGTGCTGTTTGTAGAGTACGGCGACAAGGTGGTTGTGGAAAACGGCAGCTTTGATGAGGCTGTTCAACAGGGAGTAAGAGAGGCATATGACGAAGGATACCTGAGAAAAAGTGTAGTTTCCGACCCTGTGTTTGACAGAGTAAATACAAAGGACAACACACCTGCAATTATACATACTACTATTGTTTCAGGGGATAAAATTAAAATCACAGCAGGGGGTAAAGGCTTTGGCAGTGAGAATATGTCCGCAATAAAAATGCTGACTCCCTCATACGGTGTGGACGGGGTAAAGCAGTTTATACTTGATACTGTCAGAAATGCAGGGCCTAACCCTTGTCCGCCTGTTGTTGTAGGCGTAGGCATTGGCGGAACCTTTGAAAAATGTGCCCAGCTTGCAAAGAAAGCAACATTCCGCAGTATTGATACGGAAAATCCGGATCCGCGTTATGCTTCTCTTGAAAAAGAGCTTTTTGAAAGCATAAATAAAATGGGCTTTGGTCCTGCCGGACTTGGAGGAAATACTACTGCATTGGGAGTAAATATTGAAACCTGTCCCACACATATTGCAGGAATGCCTGTTGCGGTGAATATTTGTTGTCATGCCGCACGACACAAAAGTGCAGAGATTTAACGGAGGATAAATATGAAGAAAATATCACTTCCACTTACCGATGAACAGATAGATAACCTGAAAGCAGGGGACAGTGTTCTACTGACAGGCACAATGATTACAGGCAGAGATGCTGCCCACAAACGTCTTTACGAGCTTGCACAAAAGGGCGAAGAATTGCCTTTGGATATTAAGGGTGAAACTATTTATTACGTAGGTCCTGCTCCTGCAAAACCCGGTTATGCTGTAGGACCGGCAGGCCCTACCTCCAGCTACCGTATGGATAAATACGCACCCTTATTAATGGATATGGGGCTAAAGGCTATGGTAGGAAAAGGTGCAAGAAACAAGGAGGTAGTTGACGCAATAAAAAGAAACCACGGTGTTTATTTTGCGGCAATCGGCGGAGCAGCGGCATTGATTGCAAAAAGCATAAAATCCGAAGAGCTGATATGCTATGAGGATTTAGGTACAGAGGCAATAAGACGGTATCAGGTTGAGGATTTTCCATGTATAGTTGTTATTGACAGCAAGGGCGGAAATATCTATGAAACAGAACCGCCTAAGTATAGAATAATTGATAATGGATAATTGACAATGGATAATGAATTGCAATTAAAAACAGCAGGCTGAGGAATCAGCCTGCTGAATTTATTTTGTGCTTATTCATAAAGTAATTAATAATATCACGACGTGTTACGATGCCGATAAACTTATTTCTGTCATCAACAACCGGTACAAAGTTTTGATTTGTGGCTTTTTCGATTATTTCCTCAGCGCTTGCATTAATGCTGACAGCCTCCATAAAGTCCTCTCGGATAATATCCTTTATTTGATATTTTTCCTGTTCCTTAAGCTTACCCTGTCCGTTTTCGATAATGTGCCAGAGAAAGTCACCCTCGCTGATAGTTCCCACGTAATCGCCCTCTTTTGAAATTACGGGAATAGCGGTGTAACCGTGCTCACGCATTTTTTCAAGGCCCTGTCTTAATGTGTTTGTGTCGTAAAGATATTTTACTTCGCTTTTAATATGTAGTAAATATGCAATGTTCATTTTTTCTCTCCTGTAATTTACTGCTATAAATATATAACAAGCTTATTAAAAAGACAATAGATTTTCCAAAAACTTCATAAACAATTCATAATTACATCACAAATATTTTGAACCTGTGAAAGATTACGGCAAAGGAAACGGCGTACTCACATAAAAGCGAGTACGCCGTTATTATATGCTATAGTATTGTTTATTACTTTTTAGCGTCGCTTTCTTCAGCTGATACAGTTTGCTGAACTACTACCTTGTCCTTATCAGGGAAAAGTGCATTCAGTACAATACCAACCAAAGCTGCAATAGCTAAACCGGACAGGCTGATACCAACGCCTGCAATCTCAAAGTTAATTGCCTTAACATTGCTTAGGCTGATACCTAAAGCACAAACTAAAATCAAAGCAGCTACGATTACGTTACGACTCTTTGTAAAGTCAACCTTTGCCTCAACCATATTTCTGATACCGATAGCTGAAATCATACCGTAAAGAACAAATGAAATACCACCTACAATACCGGTAGGCATTGCGTTGATAACAGCAGCGAACTTTGGTGAGAATGAGAATAGAATAGCAAAGTAAGCAGCAATTCTTACCACTCTTGGGTCATAAACCTTTGAAAGAGCAAGCACACCTGTGTTTTCGCCGTATGTTGTGTTAGCAGGACCGCCGAACAGAGATGATAAAGAAGTAGCAAGACCGTCACCGATTAGAGTTCTGTGAAGACCGGGATCGTTGATGTAATCCTTGCCTGTTGTTGCGCCGATAGCACAAATATCACCGATATGCTCCATCATTGTTGCAATAGCAATAGGAATCATTGTTGTAAGAGCAGTAGTGATTTTAGCAGCGTCAGTAAAGTTAACACCGCCGAATACTGTGCCTGTCCACTCTACAGGAAGACCAAACCAAGGAGCGTTAGCAATCTTGTCAAGGTCAACCGGAGTGATGAAATCTAAATGAGCAACATTGCCTAATAGAAGTGCAACAACGTATGCGCCTACAACACCGATAAGGATAGGAATAATCTTTGACATTCCCTTGCCCCAGATGTTGAAGCAAATTACAATAGCCAAAGCGATTAATGCAAGAGGCCAACAGCTTGCACAGTTATTTACAGCAGAAGGAGCAAGACCAAGACCGATAGCAATAATAATCGGACCTGTTACAACCGGTGGGAAAAGCTTCATAACCTTTGATACGCCTACAAGCTTAATTACCAAAGCAAGTATTAAGTACAAAAGACCTGCAAAAACTACGCCAAGACAAGCGTATGGTAACATTTCCAAGTTAGCTGAACCGTCCTCGCCTAAAGGAGCGATTGCTGCGTATCCGCCTAAGAAAGCGAATGAAGAACCAAGGAATGCAGGAACCTTAAATTTTGTAAGTAAGTGGAAAAGTAATGTACCAAGACCTGCCATTAATAATGTTGTCTGAACATTAAGACCTGTAAGGAGCGGTACAGTTACGGTAGCGCCGAACATAGCAAACATATGCTGAGCGCCGAGGATAAACATTTTTGGAGTGCCAAGAGTTCTGGCATCATAAATGCCTTGTTGTTTGTTCATTTTTTGTCCCCCTAATTATGATAATTTCGGTTTTCACCACCCCATAGTATATACAAAAATAATAATTTTTTCAACTATAATAGCAAAATTTGTTTATTTTTCGGTTTTTTGTTGACTTATTGAGGGCTTTTGTATTATTATATTATGTAAATCAACAATAAAAAAGGGGATAAAAACTATGTCTAATGTTTTTTATATGAAACATCCGCTGATAAAACATAAAATCACAAAGCTTCGTGACGAGAAAACAGGCACTAACGAGTTCCGCAGTCTTGTTGAAGAAATCGCAATGCTTATGGGTTACGAGGCACTTGCTGACCTTGAAACGGAAAATGTTCCTGTGAAAACTCCTATTGAAGAATCAAAGGAGCCTGTAATCGCAGGCAGAAAAATGGCAATCGTGCCGATTTTGAGAGCAGGTCTTGGAATGGTAAGCGGTATGCTTGCTCTTGTTCCATCTGCAAAGGTTGGACATATCGGTATGTACCGTGACGAAGAAACTCATATTCCTCACGAGTATTACTGCAAGCTTCCGCCACACATTGACGAAAGACTGATAGTTGTTGTAGATCCAATGCTTGCAACAGGCGGATCTCTTATTGACGCTGTTGACGCTATCAAAAAACGTGGCGGAAAAAATATCAAGTGTATGTGTATTATCGCTGCTCCCGAGGGCGTTGAAAAGTTTACAGAGGCTCATCCCGATGTACAGCTATATATAGGAAACCTTGACCGTTGTCTAAACGAAAATGCCTATATTTGTCCCGGACTTGGCGATGCAGGCGACAGAATTTTCGGCACAAAATAATTTAAAATACAAAAGGAAAATCCCACCGAGAAAATCGGTGGGATTGTTGTTTTTGCAATATTAAT
>CAMFQG010000136.1 GCA_945980035.1 uncultured Clostridia bacterium | reverse complement strand
CCCTAATTGTGCCACGATAATTTTTATTAAAAGGACAGTTTTTACCAAGACATTGATTGTTATTCCCCGAAAAACTGCAAATTACGTGGCTTTTTTCCATTTCTACATTTAGGTTTTCCTTTACAAAATCCACCGCAGAAAGTATTGACAGGTAGGAATCTCTTTTACAGCATCTCGGCCCACCGATTTCTCCGATTAGATTTAATGACTTGGAAGTCATTTTGTTTGAAAGTCCAAAGGCTTTTCCTGCCAATGGCGTTGAATTTGTAATTATTGAAATAAAAATTCCGCTGCTGACGCCTGCACCGCAAGCACCCCAAAAGCCACAAATTCCGCCGGGCACTTCCCTACCCCTGCTATACATTTCAATCAAGGCTTTTTCAAGATCGATGTTACCGCCTGAATTCTTGTAAGCGGTAAGCAACGCCGAGCCAACCATTATATGGTGCTCCGGGCCGTGCATATGGCAAAAATCCATATTCATCATTTTGTTAAGAATTTCCACAGGGTTCTTTGATTGTTCAGACAGACACATACTAAAGATACTGTCAATCCCCTCAGTGTGACATTCGTTGCACACATAATGGCCGTTTTCACAATGAGTTTTGCTGTTTTCTTTTTTATGACAAATAAAGCACTCCATTTCAACCGAATTAACCAAATATTCAAGGGGTGCTTTGCATATTAAACATTCTTCGTTCATTTTTTCCACCTTATGTAATACTGTTTTTAATTATATAGGCTTCACAGTGATTATCTAATCACTGATAACATTATAGTTGTTACTTAACAATTTGTAAATAGGAGCCCTTTCCTGTTAAGTTGCATAAATAATATTGAACGGTTTCTTGACATATTTCAAATTGCTATGTATAATTGCGACAAAATACCCAGACCATTTGTAGGAACCATTATGGTCCTTTCTTGCCTATGTAACAACTTATAATTCGGAGATTGTTAAACTATATCCTTAGCAGAATATTTCTGCAAGGTTAATTAAGAAAGGTCACGGAATGTTTATCAAGCTGATTTATTGATGTCAGGAGGAAAATAATGTTAGGTCATTTTGGATTTTCATATGTAGGTTTAATATTTCTTTTGATGCTGACTATTCCAAACCTTATCTGGGCAAAGCATTTGCCACAAGGCTATACAGCAGAAAATGAAAATAAAGTCCTACTGACTTTTGAAAGAGTAGGTCAGGTGCTAACTACCGGCTGTGCATTAATATTTTCCGACTTCAATATACATAGTTGGACAAATTGGTCTTGGTGGCTGATTGTATCATTTGCATTTATGATAATGTACGAAATATGGTGGATAAGATATTTTTACGGTGAGAAAAGGCTAAAAGATTTTTACAGTAGCTTTTTAGGCATCCCTGTTGCAGGAGCCACTCTGCCTGTAATAGCCTTCTTCCTGCTTGGAATATACGGCAAGGTTATATGGCTTATGATTTCCGTAGTTATTTTAGGAATCGGTCATATCGGCATACATTTACAGCATCGTAAAGAAATTTAAGTAAAAGCTTTTCAAATTATTACTAAAACACCACATATGGATAAGTGTAAATCCGTATGTGGTGGTATTTTTGCCCGTAAACACCTTTTAATTCAACTGAATATATGGTATAATGTATCAAATAGGAATAATACTCTTCTTTGAAAGGAAAAAACTATGAATGAAATTGATAAAATAGCAAGAGCACAAATGTATCTTGAAAAACTTGCAAACGGAATTAATCCTCTTGACGGCACAGAGGTATCTGAGAACGACATAGTAAATAATGTGAGAATTTCAAGGTGTATGTTCTATGTATCGGACATACTAAAACAAATTGTAGATAATAAAGGTAAATTCAAAGTTGAATTGCCTGACAGAGTACCTTTTTCAGTAACATCTGAACAGTTGTCACGCTTTCAGTTTTCAGATACACCTTTGTCCATAAGTGAGATAACAAGGAGAATTAATGCCCTTATTGACACTATTTATGTGAAAGAACTTAAATTGGGCAGTATAGCTGAATGGCTTGTGAGCATAAATATGCTATCTAATATAACAGTAAATAACAAAACAAGACGCATACCAACAGAAGCAGGTAAAAATCTCGGCATAACAATGGAAGAACGTATCGACCAATATGGACAACACTACGAGGCTGTTTTATATAACCGCAACGCCCAACAGTTTATCATAGATAATATTGATGCAGTGATAAATATGAATAATGAGAAAGCAAGTAAATAGATAACCTATGATTCATAATATGAGATTAAATCCTGAACCATTCAATATGATTAGCTCAGGACAAAAGGCTATAGAGTTAAGATTAAATGATAAAAAGCGACAGCTTATAAATATTGGTGACAAAATTGTATTTACAAATACTGCGGATAGTAAACAGGAAATTACGGTCATAGTTGTGAATTTACATAGGTTTAATTCATTTGAAGAATTATATAATACCTTACCACTCCTCAAATGCGGTTATACAGAAAAAGATATTACAAAAGCAAACCCAAAAGATATGGAAATCTATTACTCAAAAGAACAGCAGGAAGAATACGGTGTCGTTGGAATTGAGATTAGAACCATAGATAAATAATTAATAAGATAGTACCTTGGAAAATAAAGCACTGTGCCTATGATTATAGTTGGATAATTTGGCACAGTGCTTTTAATTTACAATACTATCTCTTCTTCATCTGATTTTTAAAGCATTTCTTATCAAATTCAGGGTTAAAAGCATAGAAGTTTTTAGAGTCAAGTTTATCGGTTAGAATACGCAAATTCTCGCCAAAACGCTGATAGTGTACAACCTCACGCTGTCTTAAGAATCTGATTGCGTCCTTTACATCATAGTCATCACAAAATCTCAAAATGTTATCATAGGTCGTTCTCGCCTTTTGCTCTGAAAAGGCCCATTAAACAGTAGTGGATTTCAAATACATATTTTCAGGAAGAAAAGTCCTCGTCAGGTGCTTTTTGTGCAGGTGATGTATAACTAAATAAATTAATATTAAAACTAATATGTCAATTAATATGGGATACAATAAAAATTAAAACTTGACTATTCGTTACGAATAGCATATAATTTTATCGGTGATAATATGATGGACAAACGAAACATAAGGTTGATTGTAAATAATTCAGGTGGCACTTCCTCAAAAGGTTCAAAGACCTACAGAGTAACAATACCGAATAACTGGATTGAGCGACTCGGCTTAAATGAGAATAGGCGTGATTTAAGTATAGCGTTTGATGGTGAGAAGATTATAATTTCACCAAAGCTTAGTATGGCTGAATATGTGGCTAAGCACAGCAACAACAATCTTATTAGGCTGAAATTTTATGATAAGGATACCTTGTGTACTTCTATAATAGCTGATTATACCGCTAAGGAAATCAGGATAAAGAATTATATAAATGACAACAATTATACCGCCTTCGGTATTAACACTGCCCCCGATTGGTCTGATTATTTATCATTCTTGGAGGAGCGATGTATCCCTCGAACAAGATCAGGGCTAAAGGAATACCTTGACGCAATAGGTGTTGATGAGTACGATCCTTTAGAAATTATCAAAAAAACTAAGGGCAGAATGGCAGAGGATAACTATAGGATTGAGGTGTGCAAGAATGACGGTTAAACTATTTACGGACGATAAAATTGCAGAAACATCATCAAAAGGGAATCAGGAAAAATGGCAAGACAAAGGACTTTGGTACAAAGTTGACCAGTTTGGATATGAAGCGCTCACCGAGGCATTGACCTCAAAACTACTTGAATACAGTAATATTGAGAACGATACACCCTTTACATTTGTGCGTTACGATATTCAGAAGGTAAAAGTTCACGGCTTTGAGCGTGTAGCTTGTGTCAGCAAAAATTTTCTCAAAAAAGAACAAAATCTCATCACATTGAATGCTTTGTTTAAAAAGTCTATTGTTGGCTCTCTCAAAAGCAAACTAATAACTCTGTCGAGCGATAAGAAACGGATAATGTATATTGTTGACTTTACGAAAGACCTAACCGGATTAGAGAATTTTGATAAATATCTTACCTTACTCTTCGAGGTCGATTCGCTCATTCTGAACGATGACAGACACCTCAACAATATTGCTGTTGTAGAGGAAAATGGTAAGTTTTCATATTGTCCGATTTTCGACAACGGTGCAGGTTTGCTCTCAAACGTTCAAGTTTTTAGAACAGATATTGACCCGAAAGGGCTGATTCCATTATTAAAAGCAAGTCCGTTTAATATGACGTTTAACAGAGAGTTGAACACCATCAGAAATCTCTATGGCAGGGTCATAAACCTGCCAAAGTTTAATAGGACAAAACTGTCCGAGATTTTACAGCCAATGCTCGATTTTTACCCTCAACGTGACCGTGGGGTAATCTTAGACAGAGTGATAGAGTGCATACTGCAAAGGCAGAAACATTTACATAAAGTGTAATTAAATAATATATATCTGTCTCTTATACACATCTCCGAGCCCACGAGACGTAGAGGAA
>CAMFQG010000135.1 GCA_945980035.1 uncultured Clostridia bacterium | reverse complement strand
GGTATTTCTCGTTTTTTTCCTCAAAAATCCGAACTTCACTTTGGCAATTTAGGATATTTATATTACAATCATACTACATTCACTGTACCATAATCAGTACTCTGCATAGTGTCTTACACAAACACCTGTACTGATGATAAGTATATAGTAAGATTTCTTCTGAGAAACACAAGAAATATATTTATTCGTAATAAAGGAAAAATATACATCCGTAATTTCTTAATCTCGACAATATTATTATACCATTGCAGAATAATTTATCTCAATGATTAATTAAGACAAAAATTAGTTATTTGATTTTCGCAATATACACAAAAAAATAAACACATTTTTGTGAACAAAAACAAAATACACATTAAAAGCCGACAACAACAGCCTTACATATGTTTATTTATCAACAATGTTAAAACGGTCTGTGAGAAATTCACAGACCGCCTTTTATTGCTTTCTTTTATGCTGGATATTATATGATATTTTTGCAAGCATTTTTTCGCTTGGAAATCTTTCAAGGAATTTTAGCATCTTCATCAGTTTACCCGGGGTAATCACCATTTTGCCCTTGATTGTGTTATCAACGGCGTATTTGGCAACATATTCGCTCTCAAGCCCGCTTATTGCAAAGCCTACATTTGCAACCTTGTTAAATTCGGTTTTCACAGGACCGGGACATAGTGCTGAAATTTTTACGTTACTTTTATCTCTGCGTAATTCCTCGTAAATCCCCTGTGTAAGCCTTACCACGTAACTTTTTGACGCATAGTAGCTACTGAATGTAGGTCCGGGCAAAAATGCCGATGCAGAGCCTACATTTAAAATATAACCGCTGTTTCTCTTTTTCATATCCTTTAAAAACAGCTTTGTAAGAATATGCAGAGCCACAATATTTGTATCAATCAGCCTCAGCTCCTCTTCAAGAGGCACCGTATCAAACTTTCCGTAAGCACCGAAGCCTGCGTTATTTACCAAAAAGTCAATATTTCTGTCCTTGGTATTTTCAAAAAGGTCAATGCAATTTTCCCTTACTGATAAATCCGAAGCGATTATATCCACCTTAACATTTTTAATATCATTCTTTAGCTCTACAAGCCTGTCCTCACGGCGGGCAACAAGTATTAAATCATAATTCAGTGATGCAAGGTACCGCGCAATATCCCTGCCTATTCCGCTACTGGCTCCTGTGATTAACGCTGTCATATTATAGTCCTTTCTCAGCCACTGCTGTCAGCCATGATTTTTCAGCCACTACATCTGTCTTTATATTAACATATCCTGCTTCCTTTAATATATCCGTTATCTCCTGTTCGGTGACAGATTTAATATTTATCAATTCCTCAACCTCCTGCCATTTGTCAGGATTGTCCTCAACTCTGCACATTTCAAAAACCATTACAAGCTTTCCGCCTGTCTTTAATACTCGGAGAACTTCTTTAAGGTCATTTAATTTGTCCGGCCAAAAGTAATAGGTTTCTACTGCAGTAACAACATCAAACATATTATTGTCAAAAGGCAAATGGGAAACACCGGCTTTACAAAACTCTGCTTTGCCTGACTTAATCTGCTTTTTATTAAGCTTTTCAGCTTTATTAACAGCAAGCTCGGAATAATCCACACCGTAGGCTTTTTGAACCATTTTGCTGATTCGGTTTACAGTCATTCCGCCGCCGCATCCCACATCAAGTGTAACATCTGTGGGTTTAAAATCGCAGTGGGACAAGCCCCAACCTGTAACCTCAAAATGATTTTTATTCATATTTCGTATCATCATTTTGCCCCAAAAGCCTTTTGGATTTCGTGCATTTAAAACAAGCTTGTAGTATTTCATTCTAACCTCATATGCAAATAGTTATCTCTTTTTGTACATTATTAATTCAGGATCGGAACCGTTAACTCCGTATTCTGATACAAGCAGAAAATCCGCACCGGCAACTAACCCATAGCATCTTTCGATATTATCTTCGTCAGCAAAAAGTGACGGTGCCTGTGTGCCAAGATAAACCTGTTTATCATCAAGAAGCTTTACGGTTTTGCCGTTTGGCAAGGGATATTCTAAATTCACAAAAAATCCGCACAGACAATAAAGGCTGTCTATCTTTGGCATTCCTTCAATGTGTAAAGCGTTAAACTCTGCGATAATCTGCTGTTTGAACATTTCAAAGGCTTTTTTACCGCCTACCTTTATGTACTCTGCGGCAATACATTTGCCCCCAAAGGGTTTGCCCTTTGTTGCCAGACATCCTCTGCAATCGTTTCTGAAATTACATTCCTTGCAATTTGCTCCGCATAAATTTTCCATACTAACCTCTATATGTTTCCGTTATTTTATGAAAAAGATTCAATTATTTTTGCTATATACATTTGAACAAGTGTAGCATCTCTGACATTTACAACCCCGTCATTATTTACATCAGCAACGTCAATATTTTCCTCAGTTAGAGAAATTTTCTTTACACAATATTTTTGAACAGTTGTTACGTCGTTTATGTCAATATCACCGTTTTTATCCGAGTCACCCTGCTGAACATTTGCAAGAACTCTTATTGAGAAGTTTCCGCCTATGTCATCATCAAGATAATTGTAGCACTCTGTAAGTCCAAGACTTGTATTTCCGCTTTTTACAAATGAACGATTATCTTGTGTTCTTGGTAAAAACAGATAATTATCAGAGTCTCCAAGCCACTCGCAGCAACCTATTGAGGAAGGAATATCATCATTAGAAATAATCCTAACCCCTATTGCGCCCTGTGAATCAGGAACTATATAAGGTTTAAAGGAAATGTTATGAATACCACTATATGGAATTTGTCCCTGTGCAAGCTTTACCCATAGCGATTCATTATCTGTAGGTACTCCATTATCTGTTGGAATATAATAAATATCATAGTCAGCACCTACATTATCCGTTGTAAACTGCACGTTGCTGATTGAAGGC
Source organism: uncultured Clostridia bacterium (assembly GCA_945980035.1). Lineage (GTDB taxonomy): Bacteria > Bacillota > Clostridia > Oscillospirales > Acutalibacteraceae > Ruminococcoides. Next base: position 1,660 of record CAMFQG010000135.1, on the reverse strand, counting down.
ATCTCCTTTGAGAAGTCAAAGGTATTAATGAAGGTAACGTCATAAGGGTTTGTAACACCACCCTCAAAGCTCATATTATATATAGTACCGTATGTATCAATCTTCAAAAGCTGGTTGCAGGAATGATTTTTAATTACGTCAGTTACCGCATAATTACCGCCAAATAAATCAGACGCTAAATATTTATCCTCATAAGAAATCCAGATATAATCATAAGTAGTTCCCCATGAATTTTTAATCAGCCAAGCGCCGTTGTTGTTTGGTTGAGAACCTTCAAGGAAATTTTCTTTAGGATAGTTATCGTCCCAGCCCACTACATAAACTGAGTGACCTAATGATGATAAAACATCATTTCCAAGTACATCACCGCAAAAATATGCGTTATTATTCTTTTCCATATACTTGCCTGAGAATGCAAATGAGGATACAACACCGCCGTAACGCATAATGGATTCTTTCATATTTTCAGCAGTAATATCTTCTTCCTCAATAACCTTGATACCGCCTGCATAAAACAGAGGTTCAATGTCCCCTAAGTCCTCAAAATATTCCTCGGTACGGCTCATATAAGGAAGCTGGCTTTCCTCAATTACTCCCCCTGATGTAAGATAACCGTAACCGGCATATGGAAATGCTCCTATATTAACGCGATCTCTCTGCCAGCCGGTACCGTCTTTTCTGGTAGAAGCCCAATAATTTGCATATTCTTCAGACAAATCATACTCGCCGTATCCGTTAATAAGCAAAGCAGTCTCCATAGCTGCTGTTCCGGAAAACATAATACAGGTGTTTTGTTCACCCTGATCTTTTACGGGAGTTACATAGCCCTCATCAACACTGCTGTAATATTCCGGTAATACAGAATCAGATCCTGAAGTTTTAGGTAAATTACTTTTTGGAGAAGCTCCCTGCTGAAGAATTACTCCGCCGGTTTTCCCTGACTTAACGGTATTATCCTTTACTGCAAAGGCAGTGCTAAACGAGCAAATAACTAATACAACAGACAAAGCTAATGCAAATATCTTTTTCATAATAAAACCTTCCTTTATTGAATTAATTAATAATTTGTCAACTATTATATTTATGTAGTCAACCCTAAATTCTTTTTTAAAAAACAATAGGTTGATTTCAAAATTTACTCAAACTGTTTACGGGACTTAATCTTTGTATATATCCAAACTGACAAAACAACAAGCTGATAGATAACCAATGCGATTAAAACAATCCAACAACAAATTTTCGAAAATCCGTCAGAAATAATGTACGTCCAAGGGTCAGGTGACGAACCTTTGGATGCAAAGTAATTCTCAAAAACTACTCGAGTAACATACCACCCTGTACAGACAATTACCTCACAAGGTATAACTCTCCAAATTGGAAAGGAAGTAGAATACTTTAAGTCCATATATATTGAAACAACAATTAAATAAAAAGGCACTATCCACTCTATGTAAAGGGGTGAAATCGCCACTTTATCAATAATGCCATAACATACTACACTTGGAATTGTAGCTAAAAGTAATCCAACAAAATAGAACAGACAGTCGATTAAAATTTTCTTGGTTAAAGATAGATTTTTCATAATTCCCCCAAAAGCGTCTTATACTTGTAATATCTGTCTCTTATACACATCTCCGAGCCCACGAGACGTAGAGGAATC
>CAMFQG010000134.1 GCA_945980035.1 uncultured Clostridia bacterium | reverse complement strand
ATAATATATATTGAAAAATTTGGTGAAAAACCAAAAAAAATTATATTTTGAGGTGAAAAAACAAATGGCTTTTGTATGTGAATTATGCGGTTGCTTAAAATTGGTTAAATGCGGAGATTATTTTGTTTGTCAAAAATGCAATACAAAATACACCTTAGAGGCAGCACGAAAGCTGGTGAACAGCAACAACTCCTCCGGCACTCAAAACTCAAATAGTGGAAGAATTTCTTCCAGCCGTGCTCTTCAACTTGCTCGTAAGGCTAAAGATAATCGTGACTATGAAACCTCTGCAAAGTATTATGATTTAGTTTTATCTCGGCACCCATCTCATTGGGAAGCAAAATTCTATAGCGTATACATGAAAGCTATGAATCGTCCTGCAACAGAAACAGTTACTACAGCAGCAAACCTAATTAACAATGGAGTTGAAACACTAAAGCTTATAAAGAAATATGTTCCTGATTATGGCGAAAGGAGAAACGCAATATTTGAGATTACTAACAAAATGATTGAGATTTCTACAATGCTTATTACAAATGCTACAAATCATTTTAATAGCATCAATCGACAAGTACGTGGACTTCATAGACAGAGTTACTTAAATAATCTTGCGGAAGCTATAAAAATCGGTTATATTATTGGCGACCAAATTGTTTGTATATTTGGTGATTGTTATATAAGGGATTTTGCACTTCCCTGCTGGAAGACCGCCTCCTTCCAACACCAAACATATCTAAAGCACATAAAGTTGATATTAAGTGTAGATGTTTTTAATAATTATAGAAACAAAATTGCACAATGTGAGAATATGAGATAGTTTCAAAAATTCAAACTTTATGTTGACCAAGCACTGCAAAATGCAAGGTGTTTGAAAGAACAAGGCTGTAAAAACAGCCGGAATTTATTATTTTAACTTGACAAGAATTTATATTCTTAGTTGGGAGACACAAATGGCTTTTGTATGTGAATTATGCGGTTGTTCAGAATTAATTAAATCCGGAGAATATTTTGTTTGTGTAAAATGCAATACAAAATATTCCTTAGAAGAAGCTCGCAAGCTTATGTCAGGCGATCCCTCTCGTTATTCCAATGAACCCGGGCCTTTAATCAATTCACTTGATATAAACAGTGCCCTTGAATTAGCACGCAAGTCGTTCAATAACAATGATTATGAAAATTCTGCCAAATATTACGATGTGGCTATTGCCAAACATCCATCAAACTGGGAGGCAAAATTTTACAGCATTTATGCTAAGGCTATGACGTGCCCTGCAACTGAAACAGTAAATACATCGGCAAATTTGATTAACAACAGCGTAGAAGTGTTAAAGCTTATTGCGAACAATTTACATGATGATAATCAAAAGAGAATGGCACTATCAGAGGTTGTAAGCAGGTTAGTTAATATTTCCACAATGCTTATTACAAATGCTACAAATTATTACAATAGCATTAACCGTCAGGTTCGTGGACTTCATAGGCAAAGTTTCTTAAACAATATTGTAGAGACTATCAAAATTTGCTATATCATAGGCGACCAAATTCAACTCATCTTTGGTGACAATTTCGTAAAAGCTTTTGCAATTCCATGTTGGAAAACCTCCTCATACCAACACCAAGCTTACCTAAAACATATTAAACTAATTTTGGGAGCAGATGTTTTTAACAATTATAAACGCAAAATCCAAATATGGAGTATGTAGGATAAGGATTTATTTTTGAACCTTTTGTTACTATTGTTAACAAAATACTTTAATTTGCAAAAATTCGGAAGGATGAATTTAATGAAGCATTTTTTAAAAATCACAAGTACAGCTTTGGTAATTTTGACAATTTTACTGAGCATAAATGTGACTACTGTTTTTGCCGCCCCACAAAAGTCGATAGCTGATTTTACGGTAAAAAATGTCAGTAAAGGTATAAGAATATCACTGAAAAGCAATTACAAATATGCTACATACGTAATCTACCGCAAAGCCTCAACATCAAAATATTATGAGGAAATAAAGGTAATAAAAAATCTGTCCGGTAAATCTTTTGTAGATAAAAAAGTTCAAAGCTCTGTTACCTATAATTACAAGGTAAGTGCAATCAACTATATAGTTGTTGATACAAAGACTAATACCATAACTCGTTTAAACACACCCTCTGACGTAAAGGTTGAAAGCAAAACCTACAAAGACGTATGGGGTGATGATATCTTTGTTTCCGGATTAGGGAAGGAATACGTTGACCAGCTTTTAAATTCACAAATAACTGTCCTTAGCTGGAACAAGGTAAAAGGAGCAAAAAGCTACAATATCTACCGAGCAAAAGTAAACGGCTCAAAGACAGGCGAATATAAAAAGATTAATTCCAAGGTATCACAAATAGAAAAAAATAAGGTTGCCGACACAGGTGTTGTTTCCGGAATGTCCTACAAATACAAAGTACAGGCAGTTAAAGGGAAGTACAAAAGCACTTTGAGCAAACCTACAAAGAGTTATACATTCCTGGAAACACCACGTTTGGCTTCTGCACTTACCGCTGACTACGATGGTATTAAGCTTAGTTGGGTAGTTGACGGATATGTAAGCAAATATGAAATTTACCGCAAAAGTCAAGAGGACTCAAATTATAAGCGTATTAAAACTTTAAAAGGTGATGAAATCCTTTACGATAAAACCACCTGTATGCTAAACTATGTAGATAAGAACGTTGTGCTGGATACACGTTACAACTACTATATAAAAATGTACGTCAATAACAAATCCACCAGAAGCAACACAGTAGGCGTTACCTTTCAAGACGTTGATGTGATTGTAAAAGTTGGCGAGAGCGACAGCACATACAAAAAATACTACGATGAAATTTACAACACTGACGCAATGCTTTTGCCCGTAGGCGTAAATAGAGATGTTACATTTTCATCGGAGGATGAAAGCATAGCTACTGTCACAAAAGAGGGAATTATTACAGGCGTATCTGCGGGAGAAACTACCGTAATTATGATACGGTCTTCTGCTCCGGTAATCCCAAATCCTGAACCCTACACAACCTACACTGAAACAAAAATAAAGGTAAGAGTATTATCAGAGTAAAGTTGAATTCGTTGGAGCAGATAAATCGCTGAACCAATGAATCTATCATTTTTCAAAATTGAAACAATATGTAAAAGAAGATCAAAAAAGCGTACGCATCGAAGCGTACGCTTTTTTAGTCATATCTCATGTGCCCGCAGTGCGTAACTGATCGGGCAATTATTACTAACTTAAAACATTTATGGTGGATTAAACTTCTTTCCAAACAAGATTGTTACCACTAAACTCTACAGAATAACAGTGATAGTACTTATATTTATGAGGGTATTCGTTTGGCAGTTTCATATACAGGTTTGTATTAATAACCATGTGCATACTGATATCGCAAAGATACCACTTGTTTTTCACCTTTACCTCTGCCCAACCATGGGTATCAGGTCCCCCAAGTGTAGTTGTAATAACACCTTCATTAAATCTGGATTCATATCCCAGCACTTTAGCGATACATGCAAAAGCCGCCCCATAGCAGAAACAATTTCCGCATTTATATTTTAACAAATACTCTGCAAAATCTTTGCTGATTGTATCTGTTTTTGGTAGCTCATAACGTCTTTGATAAGGATAATATTTCTTGATGTAATCGAAACAAGTCTTTAATTTTTCAGCCCTTGATTGATTTGGTGATGTATGACTAACAACAAACTTTGTGGCAAGAGTAATTGCTTTTGTTTTTATTTTTTTGCCACTATTGTCCACATAGGCATATCCGAGCTTTTTATTTCCGGCAATTTGGTTTTTTACCATTTTGCCCTTTTCTCCAGCCTTACCTGATACAGTTAGAAAATACTTATAGTTTCCTATTTTCTTCCAACCGGTTTCAATGGCTCCCCTATTTCCTATTTTTCCTGTTGTTTTGAAAAAGAACTTATTCTTTCCAATTTTTGTAAGCCCGGTAGCCATTCTACCTTTTACTCCAATTTGACCTTTGGGTGAAAAATAAAAGAGCTTTTTATCTATTTTTTGCCATCCGGTAAGGAGACTACCTTTAGTACCGGATTTTCCGGCCATCTTAAAAAAGTATAATTCATCACCTATTGCAGTCCAACCTGTTTTCATCGCTCCGTTTTTATCAAAATAGTAGCAATTATCCAAAATGTTTTTCCATCCAATAGATAACGAGCCATCATCGTTAACATAATAATCATTTTTTCCGATTCTTAACCAGCCCGGTATTACTGTCAATGCACCTAAACCATTTTGCGGTGTATCCCCTGTTTCACAAAAATAATATAATAAGTTATTATATTTTTGCAATCCTGTTAGCATAGTACCATTTTCATCAAAACAATATTGCTTGTCATTAACTGTCAATATACCATCCGTATAAGCAGTACCGTCACTTTGAATATAGCTCCACTTACCGTCACCGTTAATCCAACCTGATATTACTGTAGGCTCAGTTAATTCTTCTGTAGCTGTTTCGTATGTTGATTTTTCTGCTCCTGTTACAATTTGCCGAGAACGGTCCACCGCATTAACACCGGTTATGAGCAACAGGGAAACAGCTAATACCATTAGAAAGGAAACCACATATAAAT
>CAMFQG010000133.1 GCA_945980035.1 uncultured Clostridia bacterium | reverse complement strand
CTTTTATAATAATCACCACAGCAAACACCATAAACGGCGCAAGCTTTGTAAATAAGCATAATATATAGAAATAATAGTTTAAATTCTGTCATATTTCTTGCATAAATTGTTGTTTTATGTTATACTTTTCGGTTGAGAGGATTGTGTATGAAAAAATTTGTAGCTAAACACAAAAAAGTAATTATATTATCTTTAATTATCCTTGCAGTTGCTTTATTGTTGACAACAACAGCAGTAACGGGTTTTAAGGTGTTGCCCTTTTTAAATCCCACTGCTGACGATATAAAAACCTGTTCAACTCCTACAGGAGAAGTAGTTGCAAAGGGAATAGACGTGTCACGTTACCAGGGAGAAATTGACTTCAATCAAGTTAAGTCAGCCGGTATGGATTTTGTAATTATCCGCGTAGGCACTTCCCAAGGAGGTAAAGACGCAAACTTTGAAACCTACTATCAGAATGCAGTTAATGCAGGACTTGATGTAGGGTGCTACTACTACACATATGCAACCACTAAGAAAGAAACGAAACAAGAGGCTAAAGAGGTTTTAAGTTATATCAAAGGAAAAACCTTTACATATCCTGTATTTTACGATTTTGAATATCCCGAGCTTCTTTCAACCTACCGAACATCACAGAATACTGAAATGATCAACAGCTTTTGCACCATAATAAAACGTGGCGGATATTACCCCGGGGTGTATCTATCAAATTCAGCCTATGAAAACCACGTAAATTACGAGGAAATCGGCAAAACCTGGGACGTATGGGTTGCCCACTATATTGACAATACTCCAAACAGCACAGCCTACAGCAAGAACTTCTCAATGTGGCAATATTCCTGTGAAGGCTCTGTGCCGGGAATTTCCACAGCTGTTGACTTAAATGTATGTTACGTTGATTATCCATCAATTATTGATGAGTTTAATAAAGCTTACTTAAAATTATCCAACTAATATTCCGGAGGGGAAAACAATGAATTATAGCGGAAACGATTTAGGTTGTACTTATGAATTTGACCGCACAACCTTTAAGGTGTGGTCACCTGATGCGTCAAATGTAAAGGTACAGCTTTACAAAACAGGTTCAGACAGTGAACCTGAGGCTCAAAAGTTAGAAAGCTATGATTTAAAGCTTGATGCAACAAACGGCGTATGGTCTGTAGTTGTATTTGGAAACTTAAAGAATCTCTACTATACTTACCTTGTTACAGTAAACGGAAAAACGCAGGAAACTCAGGACGTGTATTCCAAAGCGGTAGGCGTTAACGGTAAACGCAGTATGGTGTGCGATTTAAAGTCAACCAATCCTTTAGGATGGGACGGAGATAAGCACATTTATGTCAACCACCCTACAGACGCAGTTATTTGGGAAATTCACGTTGGGGATTTTTCAGGCAGTGAAAGCTCAGGTGTTTCCTTAAAGCATCGCGGAAAATATCTTGCCTTTACAGAAAACGGTACAAAGCTTAACGGCAGTGAGGATTTTCCTACCTGTGTTGATTATCTAAAGGAGCTTGGAGTTACCCACGTTCAGCTAAACCCGGTCTATGACTTTGACTCTGTTGATGAGGCTCACCCTGAGAATAAGCAGTATAACTGGGGCTATGACCCTGCTAACTACAATGTTCCCGAAGGCTCTTATTCAACCGATCCATTCCACGGAGAAGTCAGAATTAAAGAATTTAAGGAAATGGTAATGGCGCTTCATAAGGCAGGAATAGGCGTAATTATGGACGTTGTTTATAACCATACAAGCTCTCTTGATTCATGCTTTAACCGTACAGTGCCGGGATATTATTACAGACAATACAACGGCAGATACCTTAATTCCTCAGGCTGCGGAAACGCATTAGCCAGTGAAAAGGATATGGTACGTCGCTATATTATCCAGTCTGTAGTTTATTGGGCAACCGAATACCACATTGACGGCTTCCGCTTTGACCTTATGGGTTGCATTGATACGACTACAATGAATTTAGTCAGAGTAGCTCTTGACGAGATTGACTCACGTATTTTAACATACGGCGAGCCTTGGGCGGCTGATTTGGGCGATAACGGTATTTCCTTTGAAGATGCCTCTGTTAAGGAAAACGCTCATAAGCTTAGCTCAAGAGTGGGAATGTTCAACGATACATTCCGTAATGCGCTAAAGGGCAACAACGACGACGCTTCCTGCGGATATCTACAGGGAAACAACCACAATATCTATTATATAATTTCAGGTATTCTTGCCTGTGCATCAAACACATTCCAAAAATGGGCAAAATCTCCTGTACAGTGTATAACATATAACTCAGCCCACGATAATCTGACTCTGTGGGATAAGCTGTTAAAATCCTCAAATATGACAGATTACGATACAATAGACGAAAGAATATTGTCAATGAACAAGCTGTCTGCCACATTTATTTACACCTCACAGGGTGTTCCCTTTGTTTTAGCAGGCGAGGAAATGGCTCGTACAAAGCATGGTGACCATAACAGCTACAAAAGCCCTCTTACAGTAAATGCTATTGATTGGAACAGAACTAAGACCTATAGAAACCTTGTGGATTACTATAAGGGATTGATTCAAATCCGTAAGGCTTATTCATCATTCAGAGAGCCTACAACAGTTACTGTAAATAACACCTACTTTGAAACAAACGGTGTTGCAGTTGCATATACAATTCCGAATATAACCCATGGGGAATGGGATATGATGGCGATTATGTATAACAATTCCCACGAGCCGTCACAAATCACCTTAAAATCCCACACAACTCTACCGTCATCTTGGGTAGTAATTGCCAACGGATATGAGGCAGGACTAAAGGAATTAAAGAGAATTGACGGTAATACAATCACAATTCCCCCAATGACAGCATTAATACTTGTTGATGACAAGAGCTTTGACGCCCTTAAATTAGGGGAAGAAGAGGAATAAACACTTGACAAATTCCAAAATTATGTTATTATGTTAAATGCGTGTAATGCGTAAATATATCCTTGCGACAAGAAATTTGTCGCCATAAAGTCCAAAAGGAGGTGCAACAAATGGCAGTAAAAGCAAATTACGAGGCAGTTATGGTCTTTTCATTAAAGAATGGCGAGGATGCAATCCAAGCTAATATTGAAAAGTTCAAAGCTCTAATCGAAAAGCATGCTACTTTCCAGAGTGTTGATGAGTGGGGTAAGCGCAGACTTGCATACCTAATCAACAAGGAAAGCGAAGGCTACTATGCTCTTTTCAACTTCGAGGCAGAGGCTGAATTCCCGGCTGAGTTTGATCGTGTTGCTAAGATCACAGATGGCGTTATGCGTACAATGATTATTAAAAAAGGCGAATAATTGAGACACTACTTTGTAGAGCGAAAGGAAGAAAAACTATGTTGAACAGAACAATTTTAATGGGACGCTTAGTTGCTGATCCCGAACTAAAAACAACAGCAAACGGAATCAGCGTAACTTCATTCCGTATAGCAGTAGAAAGAAGCTATGTAAAAAGCGGTGAAGAACGTAAGGCAGATTTTATCGACATCGTATGTTGGCGACAGACTGCTGAATTTGTGTGCAGATATTTCAGCAAAGGTTCATTAATAGCTGTTGAGGGACAACTACAGTCCAGAACTTACCAGGCAAAAGACGGTACTAACCGATATGTGTTAGAGGTTGTAGCAGACAACGTAAGCTTTACAGGCGAACGCAGAGATAACAGCAACAGTGCATATGCACCAAGCTATTCTCAGGAACCGCCAATGGCTCAGCCGTCACCAAGTTATCAGAGTGGCTCAAATTCCGATTTCCAGGAAATGCCTTTTGATGACGACCTACCGTTTTAACGGTATAATTTGATTTTAACTTATAATATAAATAACGGTTGATAATACCTTTTTAGGAGTAGCAGATTTTATCTGTATTTATCAATCAGTTTGCCGAAAGGAGTAATAATCATGGCAGATCGTCCAATCCGTGGCAGAAAAGGCCGCAGAAAAGTTTGTGCATTCTGCGTAGATAAGGTTGAGAACATCGACTACAAGGATATCGCAAATCTACGTCGTTATATGAGTGAACGTGGCAAGATTTTACCACGTCGTGTTACAGGCACATGTGCAGCACACCAGAGAGCATTAACAACAGCAATCAAGCGTGCTCGTTACGTAGCTCTTCTACCATATACAACAGACTAACAAAAACCGCCCAATGGGCGGTTTTTTTAATGGATAGTTGATAATGGATAATTGCCTCCCTTGTGTAAAGGGAGGTGTCGGCAAAGCCGACGGAGGGATTGTTACAAATCCGGTCGGGAATAGAAGTTTGTTTATATATTAAACCTATCTGCACGTCAATAATTTTCAATTAGTTGGCTCCCTTGTGTAAAGGGTGATTTCCCTGTTAGGGAAAATGTCAGCGTAGCTGACAAAAGGGTGCCCGCTTTCGGAGAAAGCTGTCACGAAGTGACTGAGGGATTGTTACAAATACGGTGGGGAATAGAAGTTTGTTTACAGATGAATCCATCTGCACGTCAATAATTTTCAAGTAGTTGGCTCCCTTGTGTAAAGGGAGCTGTCACGAAGTGACTGAGGGATTGTAAAAACGGACTGTTATCACATCAGAAAAGTTATATTCACCGCCCACAATCCCTCCGTCAAAAATCAAAATTTTTGCCACCTCCCTTTACACAAGGGAGGCTGTTTTTTAGTCAAAACCCCCAAACAAAGCCAAATATTTTGT
>CAMFQG010000132.1 GCA_945980035.1 uncultured Clostridia bacterium | reverse complement strand
GATATTTTGAACTCATTAACGATCAATACCATTATGTTGATTGCAAAAACACAAATGGCACATATTTGAACAATGATTTAATTGAGAAAGTTAACGGGGAAAAATCCAAACCAATTAAATTAAAAGACGGAGATATTCTTTCTATAGGAAACTTCTTGAACAGTAACCGTATATCGATTATTTATTCACTCACGCCTTACAGCAATTTTGAATGGAAACAAATATCGCTGAATAATAATCCTCTTATTTCAATAGGCAGAGATAGAAAAAATGAGATTTGTATTCCAAATGTTACTGTATCAAGAAATCACGCAATCATTAAAAAAAGGGGAATAGATTTTTACCTTATTGATAACAGCTACAACGGCACTATCGTAAATGGCAATGTGGTAAAAGAGTGTGTATTAGAAAATCAATTTATTATCAATATTGGTGCCGCAAAACTGTTTTTTATCAACGGAACAATCATATACAGGAACACTATCAAGCATCCTGTGGTTGAAAGCGTTGTTAATAATAAACAGATAAAACCAGAGCCTACTGAACAACAAATTAATACAGCATTAGGCTTTGACGTTGATGTGAAAAACATATCTAAAATTGTAAATTGTAAGAAAGGCACAGGAATTAACGGCGGAAACAAGAAATATATACTAAAAGACGTTTCCCTTAGTATTAATGCGGGAGAAATAGTTGCTATTTGTGGTGGCTCCGGTGCAGGAAAAACTACATTTATGAACTGTGTAAACGGTTTTGAGCCGGCAACCGGCGGGCAGGTTTTAGTTAACGGAGTTGATTTGTACAAAAACTATTCCTCCTTAAAAAACAATATTGGATATGTACCGCAACAGGACATAATCCATGATGATTTGACATTGGAATCAATGTTGATTTATACAGCCAAATTAAGGTTGCAAAAGGATATAACAAAAAATGAAATTAAAAAACGAGTTTCTGAAGTTCTCAAAATGGTTGATTTGGAGCCTCAGCGACATACGTATATTAAGAAATTAAGTGGAGGTCAACGAAAACGTGGCTCTATCGCAGTTGAATTGATTTCTGACCCTTCATTATTCTTTTTGGATGAGCCTACTTCCGGACTTGATCCTGAGGCAGAAACCCATTTAATGCATCAGTTGCGTAATTTGTCGAAAAACAAAGGTAAAACTGTAATTGTAATCACACACACCTTACAGAACATTCATCTATTTGATAAAATAATCTTTTTGGCTCCCGGTGGTAAATTGTGTTTCTTTGGAACACCGGAAGAGGCAAAGCGTTTCTTTGGAGTAGGTAACCTTGCAGACGCATATGAGTTAATATCTAAAGATGTTAATGGCTTTGTTGAGAAGTATAAGAATTACAGGGGGACAAATTAGTGATTAGCATGATACAATCATATATCCGTCAAACAAGGATTTTATCTTCAAGATATTTTCGTATTTCTCTTAACAACAGGCAGAATTTGCTTCTAAATTTTGCTATTCCTATTCTTACGATTTTAATTGTTTGTTCTGTAGCAAGCGGAAATATGTTTGCTGTCAGATCAAGTGTAGATCATTCAATTAACAATGGATACCCTATATTAACCTGGCAAGAGGTCGCTCAGGAAAAAGAGGGAGAGTTTGTAATATGTGATAGTGGCATAGGTGAAATAAACTCAAAAGAATCTTTGTATTTCATTCTGGATGAAAACAACAACTATTTAATTAATGATGTTAATATTTCAATTAAAACACGGGAATCAGGTGTATTAGCAACATATAATAGGGATGAAATCAATACGGTTACGATGGATAATGTAAACGGTACAGGTGTTTACAGTATTTATGTTAATACCGATTCCTTAAAATCGGGACAAACCTATACGGTTACGTTATCTGCAGATACAGCTTATTTGGGAAAATTAGAAAATGAAATATCTTTAAAGGCTCCCAAGGTGCTTAAAGATTATTCAGATAAAGTTACTAAATCGGGAGAAGAATATTTAGTTAAAGAGAAGCTATCATCAGATTTTAATATTGATGATTATGTTGCTGATCCTGATAATATGAGCAAAATTGCATCTATACCATATTCCACCGTAATAATGGATGGAGAAGAGTATTTGCTTATTAATGACGTAGAAACCTTTGCTTATATTTTTAGTGACAAAAAAGATCAGGACATTAATTGGAATAAAAAGAATTATTATTTAACCTGTGATATTGATTTAAACGGATATTCCGATTTATATCAATTAGGAAAAAACAGCCCCTATGAGGGTGTTTTTGACGGAAATGCACACTGCATTTATAACTTTGAATTAAATGATAATGGATTGATAGGAACTTCAAAGGGAACTATTAAGAATTTGGGAGTTTCCGGAGCAAGTGTATCCACATCAAAAGAAACTGCCGGAGTTATTGCAGGAGTTGTAGATAGCAAAGGTTCAATCTACAACTCTTATATAAAGGATTGTAGTGTAACCGGCGGTAATTCGGCCGGTGCATTTGCAGGAGAAATTGTTGACGATAGCACAGATGTTGAAATTTTCGCGTGTTATTCAATGGATAGCACTGTGGAATCAGATAACTATGTGGGTGGTATAGTAGGAAAAAGCAATAACGGAAAAATAAGGTCCAGTTACGCTGTTTCAGACTTAGCCGGAGATGTTGAAAACACCGGTGCTATAACGGGATATATTGGAAATAACGGAGTAATAGATACCTGTTATTATCTTGATTCATCGGGACTTCAGCTTTGCGGTTCAAACTCCTCTGTGGAAAACGTAACAATTAATTCATCACAAGCCCTCAGTAGTTATGCACTGAAAAATGCAGCTGAAACAATAAAGTATGTATCGGCTGATGATAACGAAAAGTATTATTTTAAAAGTGACGGTCAGCTGGACGAATTCACAGATACACAAACAGGGTTGTTTATGTTAGTCTGTGTGGCGATATTTGTGGGAATATGTAACTCTATACAAGAAGTATGTAAGGAACGCAACATACTGAAAAGAGAATATATGACAAACCTTAATTTGGGGGCATATGTTTCATCTAAACTTATTATACAAGCACTGCTTTGTGCCCTGCAAATGATATTAGTGTTAGTGTTCTTTGCTGTTTCAGTTAGCTCCAAGCAGGTTCACTCTTCCGGAGTAATATTTGGTTCAGTATGGGTAGAGTATTTTGTAACAATGTTTTTATTGTGCTTTGCAGCGGATACTTTGTCTTTGTTGATTTCTTCGATTGTTAAAAACAGCTCCACTGCAAATATTTTTATTCCGGTTGTTTTGATAGTACAGATTGTATTTTCGGGGGTACTATTTGATTTGGGAGAAACCGTAGAAAACTTTGCTTATTTAATGTTTAGCAAATGGGGTATTGCAGGACTTGCTATAACAAGTCATCTTAATAACGGTAGAGTACAATTTCTCCTTGATTTTCCAAATTATGAACTTCAATTAGGACCTTCTATGGCCAAAGTAAATGATATGTTTATATCGGATAAATTAAACCTCCTTCTTGTTTGGGGTGTATTAATATTATTCATTATTATTTTCTCGGTATTAAGTATATTGGTGTTAAAAAGAATAAAGAAAGACACAAGATAAAATGGAATAAACTATAACAAATTTACTATATTTGGAGGTTAAGATGTCAGTAACAAGATGTATGGGATGTATGAAAGAATTTGAAGATTCTTTTGATATTTGTCCCTATTGCGGTTATGCAAGGAATACGAAAAACAGAGAGGATTACTATTTAGAACAGGGAACAATACTACACAATAAATATATTGTGGGAAAAGTGTTGGGTAATAGCGATAACGAAATTACCTATCTCGGTTGGGACGCCGTTCTTGAAACAACAGTAGCTATTAAAGAATATTACCCTGCTAATCTATCTACGCGACTTAACGGAGAAAAAAGGGTAATAAGCTATGACGGTGACAGAAAAAACAAGTACGAAAACGGACTTAAAAGCTTTTTGAATGCCGGAAAAAACATATCAAGTTTTAATTATTTAGAAAACATTGTCCACATTTTTGATTCATTTGGTGAAAACAATACGGGATATATTGTTATGGAATATTTGGAGGGAACAAGGCTTTCTGAAATAATTAAGCTACAGGGCAAAAAGAGCTATCAAGAAACAATGTCAATGTTTTTCCCTGTGTTAAGGGCACTGGCTGTTCTTCATAATAGCGGTGTTGTTCACGGTGACATTTCTCCTCAAAATATATTGATTACTAAGAATCAAATTAAACTAATTGATTTTAATTTGGAATTGCACTCCAGAATAAATGATAAAAAGACAATTTTCACCAAAGGTTATTCTGCCGTTGAATTATCTCATGGTAATGTAAAGGTGGGCCCATGGTCTGATATTTATTCCATAGGTGCAACAATGTACTTTACATTGACCGGACGCACACCGGTGGATTCATTGCAACGTGTGGAGAATGATACCCTGGCAGAGATAAAAAAATATGCACCGTCAATTCCTACCAATGTTGCAAATGCTATTATGAATGCTCTTAACATAAATCCCCGTGATCGTGTTCGTAGTATTGAGCAATTTATTGCGATGCTCTCAGGAAAACAAAACGTAAAAAGGATAAAAAGCAATAGTAAAAATCCAAATAAAAACGGCTCCTCAGTTAAAGTGAAAATTATTGCTGTGGCAGCAGCAGTTCTGTTATGTTGTGTTGCGGTTGGGTCGGTTGTGTTTGTTGTAACTC
>CAMFQG010000131.1 GCA_945980035.1 uncultured Clostridia bacterium | reverse complement strand
GATAAATTGCCACTGCTATCTACGACAGTCAAGTAGTATATGCCCTGTGTTGAAATGTACTCTTTGCCGCTCAATAAACTTGTTGACTGATATGTGTTTTTTGTATAATCAGAATTATTTCCCCAATAATATCCTGAAATACCCTCATTATCACTAAATGTTAAATTGATTGTTTGCACATATCCGTATTCATTAGCTGGATTTATGTTTCCGTTTGGAGCTTCTATATCTTTCCAAACTGCATAATATGTTGTGTTTGATGTTGGTGTAATTGAAGTTGAACCTGTTGTCGCTGTACTCGATGTGTTCCAGCCTACAAAGGTATATCCGCTTTTTGTTGGTGTTGGCGGTTTAAAGGTGTTTCCGCTTGCAGTCAATACATATGACGGTGCTCCGGATGCAAGTGTACCGCCGTTTGCGTTTAAGGTAGTGTTATAAAATGTAATAGACTGAGTTGTTGATACGTTTCCGCTTGTATCCTTTACAGTTAGGTAATATGTTCCTGATGATGAGATTGATTTTGTAATACTTGTGCTTGATATTGATGAAAATGTATTGTTGCTATAACTTGAGCTTGTTCCCCAATAGTAACCTGCTATAGCTTCATTATCGCTTAATGATAATGTTACTATCTGTGAACTCGATAAAATATTACTTGAACTTATTGAACAGCTTGGATTGGTAGCGTCTTTCCAAACTGCATAATATGTTGTGTTTGTTGTTGGTGTAATGGAAGATATGCCTGTTGTTGCTGTACTTGATGTGCTCCATCCTGCGAAAGTAAATCCGGTTTTTGTTGGAGTTGGCGGTGTAAAGCTATTACCACTCTTGGTTAATATGAGACGTGTTTCACCATTTGCGTTTAATGTTGTTTGGTAAAATGTAATAGACTGAGTTGTAGATACATTTCCGCTTGAATCCTTTGCAGTCAGGTAATACGTTCCCGGCTCAGAAACAGTTTTTGTAATACTTGTGCTTGATGTTGATGAAAATGTATTGTTGCTATAGTTTGAGCTTGTTCCCCAATAGTATCCTGCTATACCTGCATTATCGCTCAATGATAAGGTTACTGTCTGTGAACTTGCTACGTTATTAGTGGAGCTTATTGAACAGCTTGGATTAGTAGCATCTTTCCAAACTGCATAATATGTTGAGTTTGATGTTGGTGTAATGTAAGTTAAACCTGTTGTTGCTGTGCTTGATGTGTTCCAGCCTACAAAGGTATAACCGCTTCTTGTTGGTGTTAGTGGTGTAAAGCTATTACCGCTCTTTGTTAACACAGTATTTTGTGAAGCCGTTCCACCATTTGCATTTAATGTTGTTTGGTAAAATGTAATAGACTGAGTTGTAGATACATTTCCGCTTGAATCCTTTGCAGTCAGGTAATACGTTCCCGGCTCAGAAACAGTTTTTGTAATACTTGTGCTTGATGTTGATGAAAATGTATTGTTGCTATAGTTTGAGCTTGTTCCCCAATAGTAACCGGCTATTCCCGCATTATCGCTAAGTGTCAATGTTACTGTCTGACTGCTTGATATATTATTAGTAGAGCTTATTGAACAGCTTGGATTGGTAGAGTCTTTCCAAACCGCATAATATGTTGTACTTGATGTTGGGGTAATGGAAGTTGAGCCTGTTGTTGCTGTGCTTGATGTGCTCCAGCCTGCAAAGGTATATCCGCTTCTTGTTGGTGTTGGTGGTGTAAAGCTATTACCACTCTTGGTTAACACAGTATTTTGTGAAGCCGTTTCACCATTTGCGTTTAATGTTGTTTGGTAAAATGTAATAGTCTGAGTAGTTGATACATTTCCACTTGAATCCTTTGCAGTCAGGTAATACGTTCCCGGCTCAGAAACAGTTTTTGTAACACTTGTTAATGACGAAGGAATAAAGGTATCTTTTGTGTAAACAGAATTCTTTCCCCAGTAATAGCCTTCTAGTCCCTCATTATCACTCATTGACAATGTCACGGTCTGACTGCTTGCTACATTATTAGTAGAGCTTATTTGTCCGGTAGGTGCAATAGTGTCATTTTGTTTTTCTACTGTTACATTAAACTCGACTTTAGTAGAACTATTTCCGTAACGTCTAGCACCAATTAGATAGAGCTGTCCCTCAGTTAGATGTACAGTGATACTAAAGTTATTATCTACACCATCGTCATCATCATAATCTATCTGTGTGCCGGAATAATCAGAAATATTACCGTAGGTATCACAGCTGCCTGAGGAATAAATAGTGTACACACCAGTTTTTTTAGGAATGAAGGCTATGTATTTATATGAGCTATCTGCAGATACGGTTATTGTTTCGTTGTTATTTACAGAGTAATCATATATAGGAGTAGAGTAATACTTTGTTGCATTTGTAAGTGGTATGTTATTTGTTCCGATACTGATATTACTCCACTCGCTTGCTGTTCCTGTGTAATATACCGTTTTTAATTTTGTGCAGTAATAAAATGCACTATCGTCTATACTTGTTACACTGCTTGGTATTGTTACACTTGTTAAGCTTGTGCAGTTTGCAAATGTCCAACTGACTATTTTTGTTACACTGCTTGGGATTGTTACACTTGTTAAGCTTGTGCAGTTGGCAAACACCCAACTTTCTATGTTTGTTACACTGCTTGGGATTGTTACACTGGCTAAGCTTGTGCAATAATAAAACGCTTTACTGCCTATACTCACTACACTGCTTGGGATTGTTACACTTGTTAAGCTTTTGCAGTTATAAAATGCATCACTGCCTATACTCACTACACTGCTGGGTATTGTTACACTTGTTAAGCTTGTGCAGCTATAAAAAGCCTTATTGCCTATACTTGTTACCCCATTTGCAATACTAACAGTTTTAACATATGAACTATATCTGCACCAGGGAGCAGCACTTGAAGATGAATAACCACCCATAGCACCTGTGCCGGAAATACTTAACACTCCTGTGGTGGTATCTAAATTCCAAGTACAAGTTCCTGTTGTTCCTGAGTAGGTTGCACCTACCTCCTGTATATTGGTTTCCGCTGCGTTTGCTGTTGCCGGAGCTGTCAGCAACATTCCGCTCAACATTAATACTGATAAAACACAACATAGTATTTTTCTGAGATTTTTCATTTTCTTTACCTCTCAATCCTTTCGCTGTAACTTCAATTAAAAAACATTACTAAATTTTTAAGGTTTTAGTCTTTGTCCAATTACTGTAGGCTTTCCTTTTGCCTGAGGAAGCCGACTTTAATGCAATCCTTACTATAACCGTTTTTGGTTGCAGAATTATACCCCTTTGTCTGAGTGACCTTTATTGTTATTGTTGCCTTTCCACATTTCTTATAATATTTTCTCTATTTAACAAACAGTATTTACTAACTTAATAGTAAATACTGTCCTTTTATTCACATAATATTTAAAAATTTCATTTGCACAAAGCCTTTGTCATTATCTCAAGCTTAAATTGTAATATTCCGCCAATGCATCGGCATCAGCAATACCCATTTTTTTCAAATTGCTGTCATTCTTCAATAGTGCATTGTCGTGACTGTTATCCATAAATGCATGTTCAATAATTATGCCCGGATGTCCGCCCTCAACACTTTGGCTGATTAGATAAAATTTATCCTGCACTGAGCCGTCGTCATAATAGCCCTTTGTGGGATCAGTTTGTATATACACATCTCTTGTGTTTAAATCAACAGCAGATGCAAGGTGATTGAGAATTATGTATCCTAATCTTCTGCTGGATTCTGTATAAGCCTTATAATTTGAAATGTGAACTTCTGCACCGTTAGCAGACGCTCCTAACACTCCGGTTGAAGCATTACAATGAAAGCTTACAAACAAATCTGCATTCTTCCTTGTGCCAAGTGATGTTCGTGCCTTTATGCACTCATCACCATCAATATTACCTGCCGGACAGCTTCCGTCTTTTCTTGTCATATATACCTTTACTCCGGCATATTCATTTAGACGTTTTTTACAAGCTTTAGCTATCTTTAAATTCAAATCCTGCTCATTAAACCCTAAACTTGGATGATTTCGTGAATGATACACAGTATCGTGACCGGCATCTAAAACTATGACCACGGAAGGTTCTTGATATTCAGGTGCTTTTGTTGTAGGCGCAACCGTTTCAGGAGCCTTTGTTTCAGGCTCCTTTGTTTCTGTTGCTTTTGTTTGGGGTGCAACGGTTGTCGGTTGTGCTTTGGTTTCAGAGCTTGTTTCTGTTTCACTGTTAGTCGTTGTGACTTCTGCTGTAGTTTCTGTGCTCTCAGTTTCTCCCGGATTTGCCGCTGCACAGCCGGTAACAATTAATAGAATTAACACAGAAATTAGCCCTAAATATATTAGTTTCTTTCTTTTCATAAACTCAAAAATTATTTACTTATACTTTAAAAGAAGATTTATATTAGCTCTCTCATAACTATTAAAATCGCTCTGTGAAAAATTAGGATTTTCTATATATCTATACCATGTTGTAGTATTTTCATAATAGGAGCGAATAGTATCGTTTTTGAAAATATATCCATTTCTTGCGTATATTTCATTTATAGCTTTCTGGATAGTGCTTGATGACAGTCCGGATACTTCGTAATCATATAAATATCTTTCTGATGAATCATAGAATACAAAATCTCCGCTATAATCATATCCTATTCCGTTAGGATTTCTGTAATAATAGTTATTTATGGTGTTTCCTCTTTTATTTGAATAGCCTGTTGTATTTTTCTTCTTGCCCTTAACAGTAACTGTGCAGGATGCAGTTTTGCCGTTTGGTGCAGTACATTTGATTACAGCAGTGCCTGCCTTTAA
>CAMFQG010000130.1 GCA_945980035.1 uncultured Clostridia bacterium | reverse complement strand
CAGGCTTTAGAATTGTATAGGAGGAAATTATTATGGAAAAAATCTACACAAAAAACGCACCTGACGCTATCGGTCCATACAGCCAGGCAGTGGTGACTAACGGTCTTGTTTTCACTTCGGGACAAATCGCTATTAACCCGGCTACAGGAAATGTTGAAGCAACTACAATAGAAGCACAGACAGAACAGGTGTGCACTAACCTGAAAAATGTTCTTGAGGCAAGCGGTTCAAGTCTTGAAAATGCAGTAAAGACTGTGTGCTTTCTTGCAAATATGGAGGACTTTGGTGCATTTAACGAGGTTTACGGCAAGTATTTTTCAAACAAACCGGCACGTTCATGTGTGGCAGTAAAGCAACTGCCCAAAAATGTCTTGGTAGAAGTTGAAGTTATTGCTGAAATAAAATAAAACTTGGAGGATATTATTATGAAAAAAATTATTTCTTTGTCACTTGTTGCATTGTTGATTTTGTCAGCTTGTCTAATGGGAGGCTGCGGCGGCAGTAAGGACGCAGACTTAAATGCTGTTCTTGCTGATATTAACTCATCTTTTGAGGACGCAACCTCAGGTCTTGCACAGCTGGAAAGTGTTGATGATTTAAACAAATACTATATGATTGACACAAGCACAGTAAAGCAGTTCGCCGCTGAAATCACTTCAGACAAGGCAAAAGCTCCTGTTGAAATCGTATTGGTAGAGGCTAATGACACTGAGGGTGCAAAGGCTATTGAAACATTGTTGAACCAGAGATACCAGCAGATTTGTAACACATATTCTTCATACAGCCCTGAGGAATATGAAATGGCTAAGAACTGCGGTGTTACAACAAGCGGTAACTATGTAACAATGATTATCGCAGAGGATTATGACGGAATCCTTGCAAAAGTAAACGGAGCTATCGCTTAATTCATATTGGGAATTAAAAAGTCACAACTTTGTAAGTTGTGACTTTTTCTTTTGTGTGTTATAATCAATGTACTATTTTGTAAAAAGGAATATGTAATATGTCAGATAATATTAAAGAACAATTTTCACATATGAATGATATGCAACAAAAGGCTGTGTTTTGCACAGAAGGACCTTTGCTTATTCTTGCAGGAGCAGGCTCAGGCAAAACAACTGTGCTTGTAAACAGAATTGCATACATTTTGCAAAGCGGTAAGTGTATGCCTTGGCAGATTTTAGCAATCACTTTCACCAATAAGGCGGCAGGAGAGCTAAAAGAACGTATTTGTAATGCAGTGCCTGAGGGCGGTAACGATATATGGGCGGCAACCTTCCATTCAACCTGTGCAAGAATTCTTCGCCGATACGGTGACAGAATAGGATACACAAGTCATTTTACGGTTTACGACAGCGCTGACCAGAAAAGCCTTGTAAAAAAGATTATGAAACAGCTTAATATAGACGAAAAGTTTTTACCTGTTCGTTCTGTTTTGTCCGAAATTTCAAAGGCAAAGGATAAAATGGAAACTGCTGATGAAATGCTGAAAAAAGCAATGGGTGATAACCGCAAGGAGCAGATTGCTAAGATTTATAAGCTCTATCAAAACGAGCTGAAAAATTCCGACGCTATGGATTTCGATGATATGCTCTGTAACACCGTGTTGCTTTTTGAGCAGGAACAGGAGATTTTAGGCTACTATCAGAATCAGTTTAAGTACATAATGGTTGACGAATATCAGGACACCAACAAGGTTCAGTACAAGTTTATTTCGATGCTTGCAGAAAAGTCTAAGAACATCTGTGTAGTAGGCGACGACGACCAAAGTATATATAAATTTCGTGGAGCTACTATTGAAAATATCCTTTCCTTTGAAAACACTTTTGCAGGTGCAAAGGTAATCCGACTTGAGCAAAACTACCGCAGTACAAAAACTATCCTTGAGGCTGCAAACAAGGTTATTGAAAACAACACAGCACGTAAAGGCAAAACACTGTGGACAGAGAATCAAAGGGGAGAAAAGATTGTACTTCACACAGCAAACTCGGAACGTGACGAGGCGTCATATATAGCTACACAGATTCTTGACGGAGTAGCAAGAGGCAGATCTTTCAGTGATTTTGCAATATTATACCGTATGAATGCCCAGTCTAACGCAATCGAGTATGCCCTGTCACGAAGCGGTATTCCTCATAGAATTATCGGCGGACACCGATTCTATGACCGAGAGGAAATCAAGGATATGACAGCTTATCTCCGTGTTATTGATAATCCTCACGACAACATAAGGCTCACAAGAATTATCAACGTGCCGAAACGTGGCATAGGCAAAACAACAATGGATAGGGCAGGAGAGATAGCAAATACAAAAAATGTAAGTATTTATCAGGTTATCAAGCAGGCTGATGAATTCCCTGAGCTTTCAAGAGCAGCGGGCAAGTTTAAGGAATTTACTGCAATGATTGATGGCTTTATAGAGGCTGAAAGAAGTAACGACTACACTTTGCCTGAGCTGTATGACCTTGTTTTGGAGCATACGGAATATGAAAATTATCTGAAAACAGAAAAAGAAAATCCCGATGTTCGTATTGAAAACATACAGGAATTAAAGTCAAATATGATAAAATTTCAGGAAGAGTACGGCGATGAAGCAACACTGTCTGCTTTTCTTGAGGATATTTCTCTGCAAACAGATATTGATAATTATGACCAAGAGGCAGACAGTACAGTAATGATGACCTTGCACAGTGCAAAGGGACTTGAATTTCCTGTTGTGTTTATTGCCGGTATGGAGGAAAGCGTGTTTCCGTCAATGGCAGTTTTCTCAAACCCTGACGAGCTTTACGAGGAGCGACGTCTTGCATATGTAGGCATTACTCGTGCTAAGGAAAAGCTGTATCTTACAAAGGCGAGAAACAGAATGTTGTTTGGCTCTACTACTCACAACAGTGTTTCAAGGTTTGCAAAGGAAATTCCCGACAAGCTGTTGGAATTAACAGGCGAAACAGTGCTGACGCCTAATTACGGCTCTTCCTTTACTTCCGGTAAGGTGTCGGTAGGTTCTGCTTCTACAGGTTTTTCCGGTGGAAAAACTCCTTCATTTACAAAGCCTATTCAGAAAAACACCACTACCTTTGCAGTAGGCGATAGGGTGCTGCACAAGGTGTTCGGCAAGGGTATGATTGTAAAGGCTGAAAAAATGGGCAACGATACAATGCTTGAAATATCCTTTGAAACAAAGGGCACAAAAACCCTTATGGCAAATTTCTGCAAAATGGAAAAATTGTAAATACTTTAACATAATCTGTAACACAAAGTGATTATCCCCATAAAATGTAGTGTTATAAAGGATTTTATAACCTACTTAAAACAAACGGAGGTATTCACTTATGTCAGATGTTCCTTTAAATCCTGAAACAGAGGGAACTGTGCTTGAAAGCAAGCCATACCAATCCTTCTGTATAGACGTTGACAGAGTCTATGATTCTTGCGGTGATAAGGATTGCCTTTCAAAATTGCGAGTTTTCTTTACTAAGGAAGGACAGGAAGCAGTAGATCAGGCAATGTCACTGAGAATAAGGGAAGCAAACATAATCAGTACAAGTATCAAGGTTGAGCCGGTAACATATCATAAGGGCTTTTATTCAGTTGACTTGACCTTTTATTTTGAAATTGTACTTGACCTTAATGATGGCGCCGGCTGTTCTCCAAACACCGTAAGCGGATTGTCTGTGTTCTGCAAGCGTGTTATCCTTTACGGAGGAGAGGGCAATGTTTCAGTGTTCACAAGCGACAAATGCACTTGTGTATGTCCTCATCAACAGTGTGCTCCTGTTGCTAAAGTGCAGGTAGCTCAACCTGTGCCACTGTCTGCTTGCTTTGCAGACGGCTGTTGCTCTTGTTTCCCGTCACGACCTATTCCCGACTGCGTAGCCGATTACTTTGGATGTCCTATAGTAGCAACTGCCGGTCGTTCCGTTCTTGCGACTATCGGTCTGTTTTCAATAGTTCAGCTAAAGCGTTCAACTCAGGTGATGATTCCTGCTTATGACTATTGTATTCCAAGAAAAGAATGTGTAACTACCAACGATAATCCCTGCGAGCTTTTCTCAAAGGCAGATTTCCCTGTTGACCAATTCTTCCCGCCGAACATTACAGATATAGACAACTGCACAAATAATGATGAATAAAAAATCAGCCACAGTTTGATACTGTGGCTGTAATCATTTTTTAGCTTTGTTAAAGTCCCAACGTGTAAGCTTGTTTCCTTTTACCATATAGGGACTTTTGCTGATTAATGCAAGGGGATTGTCGCTGTAGCTGTCCGAGTAAAACTCCTCAATTTTTTCATTATATATTTCTTTAAATCTTCTGACTTTTTCTTTGCCGTGACAGTTTCTGCCTGTGTATTTACCGTCAGCAGGGGAAACCCTTGATGCAATTAAATGATTAATTCCGAGAATTTTACAAATTGGTTTAAGCAGAAATTCAGGAGAAGCTGATATTATAACATCATCCTCCTTTTGATTTTCAAAGTACCAGGACTTTATATTCTTCAGGTGAGTTTTCCAAAACTCCTTTACTTCTTTTTCGGTATCAATGTACTTTAGAAAGCTGTACATATTTTCTTTAAATTCAGTTTTGTTGCCTTTTTTAAGAACGTAAAATTTCGTAAAGGATTTTGTAAGCTTTGGAAAGGCTTTTATAATATTTTTATTTCTTTTAAGGCAAAATAAGTAAAAATCAAAGGTAGAATCACCGTTGTAAATAGTATTGTCAAAGTCATATACATTCATTTTTTCATCAACCAATCATCACATAGTAGTTTTATAATTTAATTATAGTATAAAATTAGCCTGAATGA
>CAMFQG010000129.1 GCA_945980035.1 uncultured Clostridia bacterium | reverse complement strand
CCATCGCTCGTGCGCACGCAGGGCGCAACTGAGCGGGCAATATAAATTATTTTTTATTTGATAGGTAAAGCAGATGAATTTATAGGTTTGTAAAATTCTTCCAATTACCGACAATTTTGTCCATAATTAGAAATTTCCTATCAAATTAAAAACGGCTGTCGCGAAATGCGACAGCCGATTTTTATTTATTCAGTTTGTTCTGAAAATCAAGTAGCATCTTCAAAGCTTGCAAGCTTCTCTAAGTGAGCGTACTTCTTCTCAGCAACGTCCTCAGCCTTATTGAACAGCTCTTCTGCTCTCTCAGGGAACTTACGTGACAGAGCGTTGTAACGAACCTCGCCCATAATGAAGTCACGATAAGAAGCTGTAGGAGCCTTGCAGTCAAGCATAAATGGATTTTTGCCTTCGTCAGCAAGACGTGGGTCGTAACGGAAGATATTCCAGTAACCAGCCTCAACAGCCTTCTTCTCTTCTAACTGAGCAATACCCATACCGCCCTTAATACCGTGGTTGATACATGGAGCGTAGCAGATGATCAGAGATGGGCCGTTGTAGCTTTCAGCCTCTACCATAGCCTTTAGAACCTGATTGTTGTCAGCGCCCATAGCACACTGTGCAACATATACATAGCCGTAGCTCATAGCGATAGCAGCAAGGTCTTTCTTCTTAACTGACTTACCTGCAGCAGCGAACTGTGCGATAGAACCAACAGGTGTAGCCTTTGAAGCCTGTCCGCCTGTGTTGGAGTAAACCTCTGTATCAAATACAAGGATGTTTACATTCTCGCCGGAAGCGATAACGTGGTCAAGACCGCCGAAGCCGATATCGTAAGCCCAACCGTCACCACCGAAGATCCACATGGACTTCTTAGCAAGCTCGTCCTTGTCGGTAAGTGTCTTTTTAGCAAGCTCAGCAACTGCCTCATCAGCAGCCTCTAACTCAGGGATAAGAGCGTCTGTAGCTTTTCTTGAAGCAGCAGAATCTGTTAATGTATCTAAGTAATTCTGACAAGCAGTCTTTAAAGACTCCTTAGTTGTCTTTTCAGCGATTTCTGTTACGTACTCAGCAAGTCTGCCGCGAATAGCGTTCTGACCGAGAGCCATACCTAAACCGAACTCTGCGTTGTCCTCGAATAGTGAGTTCTGCCAAGCAGGACCTCTGCCTTCCTTGTTAACTGTGTAAGGTGTAGCAGGAGCTGAACCACCCCAGATTGAAGAACAACCTGTTGCGTTAGCGATGAACATTCTGTCACCGAACAGCTGTGTAACAAGCTTTGCGTATGGTGTTTCACCACAACCTGCGCAAGCGCCTGAGAACTCAAGCAATGGCTGTTTGAGCTGGCTGCCCTTAACTGTTGAAACCTTGAATTTCTCCTCAACCTCAGGCTTTGGATCGATAGTTCTACCATAATCAAATACAGACTGGAACTTTCTCTGGCTGTCGATTGGCTTCATAACAAGAGCCTTTTCGCCCTTCTTGCCCGGACATACCTGAGCACAAGCACCGCAACCTGTACAGTCAAGTGTTGAAACAGTCATAACGAACTTTAATTCCTTAATACCAATCATTGGGATAGCCTTAGTATCAACAGGAGCTGCGTCAACCTCAGTATCTGTCATTGGAACAGGACGAATTACAGCGTGTGGACAAACGATTGAACATCTACAGCACTGAATACAATTATCAGGCTGCCATTCAGGAACGTCAACAGCGATACCGCGTTTCTCAAATGCAGCTGAACCCTGTGGGCAAGTACCGTCAACATAATCCATAAATGCTGAAACAGGTAACTGATTACCCTTGTATGCGTTAACAGGCTTTAATACCTTGTTTACGTACTCAACTAACTCACCGCTGCCCTCAGCCTTATCAACTACTGCCTCGTCAACAGCGTTAGACCACTCAGCAGGAATCTCAACCTTCTTTAGGTTCTCCATACCTGCGTCGATAGCGGCATAGTTCATATCAACGATAGCCTGGCCCTTCTTCAGGTAGGACTTCTTAGCAGCTGCTTTCATAAGCTCTTTAGCCTTGTCAGCAGGGATAATGTCAGCAATCTTGAAGAATGCAGACTGTAGAATAGTGTTAACTCTTGAACCAAGACCGATTTCCTTACCGATTGCAATAGCGTCGATTGTGTAGAAATTAATCTTTCTGTCAGCAAGAATCTTTCTCATCTTGCCCGGCAGACGTTTTGTTAACTCCTCAACATCCCAAGCACAGTTGAGCAGGAATGAACCGCCCTCTTTAAGGTCCTCAACAATTTCGTACTTGTCAACGTATGATGGGTTGTGACAAGCAACGAAGTCAGCCTTGCTGATGTAATATGTTGACTTGATAGGTGTATCACCGAAACGTAGGTGAGAAACTGTCAGACCGCCTGATTTCTTTGAGTCATAAGCAAAGTAACCCTGAGCGTACATATCAGTGTTGTCACCGATGATTTTGATAGAGTTCTTGTTAGCACCAACAGTACCGTCAGCACCAAGTCCCCAGAACTTACAGGAAGTTGTACCTGCAGGAGTTGTGTCTGGATTTTCAACTCTTGGAAGTGAAAGGTTAGTAACGTCATCAACGATACCGATTGTAAATCTCTTCTTAGGAGTAGCAGACTCAGCGTTGCGATATACAGCAACGATGTCAGCAGGAGTTGTATCCTTTGAGCCTAAACCGTAACGACCTGTGAATACCTTAACGTCAGCAAAGTCTGAACCGTTAATAGCAGCAAGTACGTCAAGATACAGTGGCTCGCCGATTGAACCCGGCTCCTTAGTTCTGTCAAGAACAGAGATAGTCTTAACAGTCTTAGGAAGCTCTGAAAGCATATAGTCAGCAACGAAAGGTCTGTAAAGTCTAACCTTTAAAAGACCTACCTTTTCGCCGCCTGCGTTTAGATAGTCAACAACCTCTTCAATACAGTCACAAGCTGAACCCATAGCTACGATAACGTGCTCTGCGTCCTCTGCGCCGTAGTAGTTGAAAGGCTTGTAGTTAGTGCCGATTTTAGCATTAACCTTGTTCATATACTCTGTAACAACCTCAGGAACAGCGTCGTAATATTTGTTACAAGCTTCTCTTGCCTGGAAGAAAATATCGTCGTTCTGTGCTGTACCGCGAGTTACAGGATGCTCAGGGTTAAGGCTTCTTCTGCGGTAAGCCTCAACAGCATCTTTATCTAACATTTCGTCAAGGTCTTCGTAATCCCAAACTTCGATTTTCTGAATTTCGTGAGAAGTTCTGAAACCGTCAAAGAAGTGCATAAAAGGAACTCTGCCCTTGATAGCTGCCAAGTGAGCAACAGCAGTAAGGTCCATACACTCCTGTGGGTTGTTTGAGCAAAGCATTGCGAAACCTGTCTGACGACAAGCATAAATATCGGAATGATCACCAAAAATTGAAAGTGCGTGTGATGTTAATGCACGAGCAGAAACATGGATAACACCCGGTAAAAGCTCACCGGCAATCTTGTACATATTAGGAATCATAAGGAGCAAGCCCTGTGAAGCTGTATATGTAGTTGTTAATGCACCTGCTGCCAAAGAACCGTGAACTGCACCTGCAGCACCGCCCTCAGACTGCATTTCTGTTACCTGAACAGTGCGGCCAAATAAGTTTTTCTTGCCGTTTGCAGAATCGTTGTCTGTAACGTCAGCCATAACGGAAGATGGTGTGATAGGATAGATAGCAGCAACGTCGGTAAAAGCATAGGAAGCATGAGCGACAGCTGTGTTACCATCCATGGTTTTCATTTGTCTTGCCATTGGAATAATCCTCCTTGATAATTAAGCAACATAAAGTTGCATACTTAGTTATAGAGATACCCTCTGTATCACCCTAAATATTATCACTTTTTTTGTCAAATGTAAAGTAAATTATTAAGAAAAATATTAGAAATATACAGATATATTTGTTTTTTCGCCTGCATTTTCCCTGTAAAGTCAAATGTTGTGGGAAAATACGGGATTTTCAGGCAAATGAAAACGCCAAGCCCTTGCGGTAGGCTCGGCGTTTTCCTGTTCTTTAAAAAATGAGGGGTACAAAAATTTGTAGGTCTCTGTGGCGACCTACAGAGGAGGGTAGAACAATGTACTCAACAACCTTTATCTGAGTACGGTTATATTAAAACACTCAATTATGAAAACTGTGTGACGAGGTACTGAAATAAATATGAAATATTCAAAAATTTTTCAAACAAATGTTTGACATATAGTTAGTATCTGTGATATAATACCCATATATAAGGGGGTTTTTATATGAAACCGTTAACAAAAAGTCAACAAAAAGTTTTTGATTACATTGTAGAATGTTCCCACGAGGGCAGGATTCCCTCTGTCAGAGAGCTGTGCGCCGCTACAGGGCTGAAATCCACCTCAACAGTTCATCTCCACTTGAAATCCTTGGAGGAAATGGGATATATAGAGAGAGAGCCGGGCCTTAACCGCTGTATCAAGGTAGTAGGGGAGGTAAGCACCTCAAGCGTTCCGGTTTTAGGTAAGGTTGCCGCAGGTAATCCTATCGTTGCCATTGAGGACGTTGAATGTTATGTTCCCGTTCCTCAGGATTTGTGCAGGGGCAAAGAGGTTTTTGCACTGAGAGTTCAGGGCGAAAGTATGATTAACGCAGGAATTTTGCCTGAAGATATTCTTATTGTGGAGCGTACTCCCGTTGCTAAAAACGGGGAAATCGTTGTAGCTCTTGTAGAGGACAGCGCAACGGTAAAGCGCTTTTACAAGGAGGACGGTCATTTCAGACTTCAGCCTGAAAACGACAGCTTTGAGCCGATTATCGTCGATGAGGTTATTTTACTTGGCAAGGTAATTTCTCT
>CAMFQG010000128.1 GCA_945980035.1 uncultured Clostridia bacterium | reverse complement strand
GGCCGGCATCATTATTTAAAACTAGAGTGTCATCCGATAAAACGTACTCGCTTTCATTCTTACCTTCAACGTACTCATAAATTTTCACTCCACTTTCTGTAACTGTCGGGAAAATAATATTTTTATTACCTTCGCATACAATTACTATTTTAGTAAACTGCTCCTGAGCCCTTGTCCATTCAACTATTGTTGCAGCCGGGAGTCTATAATTTCCGTCACCATCAACATCAAGCGTAACTTCTGGCGATTTTTCACTCGTATATTCATTTACGGCATATGCTTTTACTCCATTAGATGTAAATGGCTTTCCATCCTCTTCAACGTGAAGAACCACGTCCTCTGCTGATATTCCATTAGTATCTTCATCTTTTATGTTTACATAGTGTCTTGTCTTACCTGATATTATTTCATTTGTAGTTCCACTTTTATATGTAACACTTACATTCTGAGACTGTTTCGTCTCAAGATACATATTATAATTGAAGCATTTTGCATCTAAAACATATGTCTTAGCACCCTGCCCATCTGTAAGTGGCATAGGATTAAGGACTTTTCCAATATTCCATCCATTAAGGAATGTACCGCTTGAGTACTGTCCTACCTTACCATAGCTTATTGTTTCTTTTTCACCGGAAACAATATTATTCTTATCTACTGCATATTTCTTAAATTCAATCTTTGTTCTGGCTGCTTTATCTTCACCAAGTACAAAATCTGTTATTACAAGGTATTTGCTTTTATCTACCTTAATTGTTACTTTTCCATTATTATTATCGTAAGTAACATTTATTGATTCGGTAGTTGTATTAACACTATTAATATCGCTTGTTACTACATATTTAACAGAGCGCGGCTTAGTAGTACCGTCGGACCTGTCATACGGAATATTTATAGTAACATCATATGCTGTTTCAATTATTTCAGCAGTAATACCTTCTGTAATATCTTTTGTAATCTTACCAAGCTTGAAGCCAACAGAATCCTTTGTTAACTTCTCAGCGCCCCTTGTCACTGATTCTGTTCCATGGCATCCATCAATTTCTACTATTTTTGTGATTGCCAGGTATTTTCCGGTTGGTACTTCTATTGTAATTCCCTTTTTATTTTGTCCAATAGTTGTTACATCTACTGTTTTTTCTTCATCAGGTTCACCACTATAATCAGAATTATTGAAAATCTTATACTCTATTTGCTTTGCACACAATGCTGTAATATTAACATCATAGGTTGCATGATCCGCAATTACTTTAAAACTATCATTAATGTTAGTTGCAACATCACTTGAAGCTACTTTTCCAAGAACGTAACCTTTTAAATCTGTAGTGGTAGTGGCAACATACTTTCCGACAATTTCTTCACTCTTTGTTATTCCATTTTGTACTACATATGGTGCAAGATAATCACCGTCTTCTTTTTTTATTGAATCCGCTTTAATTGCAACAAAGGATCCCTCTGCAACATACACCTTTGCATACTTCTTTGAGTCTTCTTTAACAATATTTCCATCTACTATGCAATCGCTTGTAATGTTATTATTATCAGTATAGATCACAAACTGTAACGACTTAATGTTCTCAACCGGAACTTTTACCTCGTGCATTGTTGTAGGCGGCACAGATTTAATGACAATCTTGTTTGTAGCATCATCTTTAGAAATATTACATGAAATTTGTCCTATATCATATGCCTCACCAATATTATCTTTATTAGTAATATTAATTTTGTCATCACCTTTTTTTACCGTCACTTTGTCAGGATAGGAAAAAGCAATATCTTTAATTGCAAGACAGCAGCCTGCTGGCACCTTTATGGTAGCAACATTATCAACTATTGTTGCATCCTTTGTAAAGTTTACTTTAATTGTGTCGCTTTCTTCAGTATATGCTACACACGTAACCTTGGTAGCATTTTCCAGATTCATTTCAACAGTGTACTCAACATTAGGAGTGCATACTATTGATACTTCTTTGTTTTCTTTTATAGTTCCGATATTGTATCCTTCGAGATTGTATCCTTCGAGTGATGTTGAATCTTCGGTATAACCTATTTCACCTGAGGATATTTTGCTTCCATCTACTGAAACAACAGGAGTACTAAATCCATCCACAGGTATAATTTCAGTTATAGCTAAATTTTTACCATCCTCCACTTCGATAGTTGATGGATTACTAAAATCTACTTGTCCAGAAGAATCTACAACTAAAAAGCTGTCATTTATTGTATAAGTCTTATATTGTATAGAGGTTACATTTTCTGTTGATAAATTTACCTGATGTTTTATACCTTCGGCTTCAACACTTATTTTCTTTGAATTATCCGAACCAATTGTTATGTCTTCCGTAATTTTTCCGGAGCACCATACCTCAACCGGCTGACTGCCAATCGTAATCGTAGTCTTTTGGGCTTCGTTTTCACCTACTTTCATCTTAGGCTCAGTGCAGCCTGATGCTGCAGTAATTGTTCGTACAAGAATATAATTATCCTTTGGAATATTACTGATTGAGCATTTACCATTCAATATAGTTGCATCTTTAAATGATGGTACCTCCGGAGCATTATCAATGGACGAAACAATTGCATAAGTAAAATTATCTACATTCGTTACGCTTATTTCAACCTTATAGGTATCTTCTTCAACAGTTTCTTCGCTGATTATGTCCGTTACAGTCTCCGACTGATTTGTCGAGGCATACACATCACCCGGCAGTGATGAAAAAAACATTACTGCCGACAGAACTGCTGCGCTTATTCTTTTTATGACATTTTTTCCCTGTATCATAACAAATCCTCTCGCAATAAAACTTTATTTTCTAACTGTGATTTCAGTATCGTAGTTTTTACCCTTAACAGGTTCTTTTACCTGTATTTCATTAAACAGCGTTGTGAACGATATTTTATATTTCTTATTCTGCAGCTGTTCTGATGCATTTTTGAGCTTATATCTGAACACAATCTTTCCGGTTACAGGATCGTATGAATAGATAACGTTACCGTTGCCGTCCTTTATTATCTCAAATTCGTTCTTATTGGCTTTACTCATAGTTGATGCCCAATCGACACCTGCCACATTTATATATGGTGTGTCGTTTCCGGCATCGAATTTTCCGTTACCGTTAGCATCATAATATCCTCTGAATGCGCTCTCAACCTGTGCTGTCACCGTAACATACCAGTTCGCGTTTTGCTTATCCTGTCCCGCATATGCATAGGATTTTGATGTAGTAACCGTCACCTTAGGGAATGATTCTATTGGCTTTACGTTTACATATGTTATTATGTCTGCGTTATCTTCATTTATTAC
This sequence comes from uncultured Clostridia bacterium, assembly GCA_945980035.1. Taxonomy (GTDB): domain Bacteria; phylum Bacillota; class Clostridia; order Oscillospirales; family Acutalibacteraceae; genus Ruminococcoides. The sequence goes on along the minus strand of CAMFQG010000128.1, from coordinate 1,559 downwards.
TACATTCTGTCCGGCATTCTGTCCGGCATTGTTTGACATTGAATCTACACTATAGCAGAGTGCAACTCTGTATGTCGTGCCAGGAACCGGTTTTTCACCTTCGTACTCAGGATCAAAAGACAGGAACACAGTAGAACCTACGCTTTTTACCTTAAATCTGCTCTTCATATAACTACCATTTGGAGCTATTTCTCTAACACCTACTCCGTTAATATTACCCTTAACGTTATTAAGTGTGGATGTATATTTAATAGTATCTAACGGTCTGATCATATTTAGACTTCCACTCGCCTTTACAGTAATGGTCGGTTTAGTGCTGATACCTTTAAATTCAAGCGTGTATGGACTTGCAGTCGCCACACATCCCTTCTGTGAAACAACCTTCATTTTTGATACAGTCCACTTCGCGGCAGAAAATGAATCTTGTTTTGTACCTTTTACCGGGTTTGTAAATCTATCATCGTCATAGTTAAGATCTACAATATGTCCACGAAAATATACTGTATCTTTCTTTTCTGTGGTACCTCTCTTAACATATTCAGCTTCATCGGTTTCTAATTTATAATCGCCCTGAACTGTCCCACTGATTATGTTTTCTAATTTTGCAGACGCTGTCGGGCTTTCGTTAGTTACTACACTATTAGTATTAAATGTCATGGCACCTACGGTAATCTTTGGTGCATTATTAACAACAACTATTGTAAATTTAACCGGTGACAGCTTTATGCCACTTTCTGATGTATTCTTGTAGAATTTTGCATAAGGAACTGCCGTAAAATAATATTTTCCGTTTGGTATTCCGGATGCTATTGCTTCTGCTTCTTCAAGGGTAGCTCCTGTTGGCTGATTAATAATAATCTTTGCCGGATTCTTTGCAATATCATCTGGTTCAGCTGGTTCATAAGCCAGCAATGACTTCAGTGTATTATATGCTGCGTTATCCTTTTTACCCACAAAATCACATACTTTAGAAATGTACGCATCGTTTATTGTAGATGTTACATTAATTTCCTGCTTGTCACCTTCTCCAAGTGTTACATCATTCACCCATGCTCTGTTAAGAGTCTTGCTTGTTGCCGAAAGCTTAACACCAATCTTATCTGTTGTTTTTACATCAAAGTTGAAGCTCATGTAGTAATTTGGATTACTCCATGTTGTCATGTGAAGCTTAATTACACTTCTTCCTGCCTTGGCATGGTCTCCTGACTTAACCTTTAGCATCAGATAATCTTCAGATAATCCTGATTGTAATCCTGCGAGAAGGAAATTCCCCTTTGTCTTCTCTACATCGAATACAACATTCTTCACCATTTCTCCACCATTTTCGTAGGTTGGAGCAAGGTCTAATCTGTCTGCTTCTGCAGATGAAGCCCCCTTCTTATACAACCATAGCTTATATTCCTGGTTAGTCTCATTAACATGAGCCGTTGCTCTTGTCATGTTAAGAAGATACGTTGGTGCTGTATTTTTATTATTTACCGTAATAGCGATCTTTGAAGGTGTTTTATATCCTGCAAAGTATATATACAGGTATCCCGATACTACAGTTTTCTTGCTGA
>CAMFQG010000127.1 GCA_945980035.1 uncultured Clostridia bacterium | reverse complement strand
TTTTGCACACTATTTTATGTTTTAAGTAATAATATGTAAAGTTTGGAAAAACTATTGACAATATATTTATTTGTGGTATAGTAAAATTGTATTAGATAATCTAACACAAAAATGTTAACGGAGGAATTATTATGAAAAAAACATCCAAGATTATCAGCATATTTCTGGCGGTTATGATGATTTTAACATCAGTAAGTGTAGTGTCCTTTTCTGCGGCAAAGTCAGGCTCAAAATTAAGCCTTACCAACACAGCAAAAGGCGTACAGCTGAAATGGAAGAAAGTAAGCGGTGCAAAGAAATATGTAATCGCCCGCAAGCTGTCATCTGCTAAAAAATATAAGGTAATTAAAACAGTATCTGCAAAGAGCCTAAACTATGTAGATAAAAAGGTAAGTGCAGGTAAAAAATATACTTATACAGTATCTGCAAACAGTTTTTCCACAGCAAATGCAAAAGATATTGTAAGACTAAAGGCTCCTACAGGGGTAAAGGTTAAGACTGATGCCAAGAAACAGGCTATTGTAGTATCCTTTAATAAGTCTAAAGGTGCAAAGAAGTACGATATTTACAGGGCAGATGTTGTAGGCTCAAAAACAGGAAAATTTAAGTACTTTGATACAACATCGAAAACTAAATACAACAACTATTACTTTATTTCAGGAGAAAGTTATAAATACAAGGTAGTGGCTGTAAACGGTAAGTCAAAGAGTTGTATGAGTGCATCCTCAAAGGCTGTAAACTTTATTCAGGCTTGTCCGATAATTGCAAGAATGAATGAGGACTACAGTGCAGTTAATGTTTACTGGATGGATGATAGTTTTTATGAAATCCCCTCTAACTACCGAATCTACCGCAGTGTAGGCAAGGACAGCAAGGATTACAAGTTGATTGCAAATCTAACCGATAAAACAGCAGACAAGGGTATGCCTTGTGAAGTTGAATTGTCAATGATAGGTGCCGGAATGGCAGGAGAAGATTTCTCAGTTGACGATATTAATATGGCTATGTTTACCGATACCGACGTTGTGCAGGGCGAAACCTATAACTACTATGTTGAAGTTCAGCAAACAATGGCAACAAAGGCTTTCTACAGAAGTGATGTATTTTCAATCAAGTGTGATGATGCAGACAAAGTTATGAAGGTTGGCGAAACTAACGATTCAATTAAACAACTTGATGAGCTTAATGACCTTTTGGCTTCTGAAGACAGCGGTATTGAAATGAAATTGTCAATAGTTTCCGACAACGAAAATGTTGTATCCGTTGACAAAAACGGTGTAATTACAGCCGTTGCTCCCGGTGTTGCAAACATAAAAGAAGAGTTGGAAATAAATATAGAAATGTTACCGGGCGTTAAGCAGAATTTTGCAAAAATATCAGCAACAGAGAAGATTAAGGTTGTTGAATAAACAGTAAAGATAAATCCCATCCGCCGAAAACGGATGGGATTTTTTTAAGGCTTTCTGTCAATATTTGGGTAGATAATAGGCTCCCTTGTGTAAAGGAGCTGTCACGAAGTGACTGAGGGATTGTAAAAATCGATACTTAATTACTACAAAGAAGTTGTATTCATCGCCCACAATCCCTCCGTCAAAACAAAGTTTTGCCACCTCCCTTTACACAAGGGAGGCTTTATTATGCTGAAAATACGGTATAAAGCCGACTTATTATGTAATATTTTGTGCGTCGCTCCACTTGTGGCGGTGAAGCTCGCCTTTTTGCAGTAACTGTGGATAGTCCCACTGTCGCAAAACCTCATATGTGGCTATCGCTACCGAGTTGGATAAATTAAGACTTCGTGCGTCCTCAATCATAGGAATTCTCACTGTTGTGTCGTGATTTTTTAATAGCAAATGCTCGGGCAGGCCTCGTGTTTCCTTGCCGAAAACTATGTAGCAGTTATCCTCGTATTGAATATCGCTGTGCCTTTTTTGAGCCTTTGTTGAAAAATAGTAATATTTTCCACCCTTTGTTTTCTCAAAAAAGTCATCAAGATTTTCATAATATGTTATGTCCAGCAAATCCCAATAATCAAGTCCTGCTCTTTTAAGATGCTTATCATCTACAGAAAATCCCAAAGGCTTAACAAGATGCAGTCTTGCTCCTGTTGCGGCACAGGTTCGAGCTACGTTTCCTGTATTTGCCGGAATTTCCGGTTCTACCATTACAATATTTAATGTTGCCAAAAGTTATCACCTCTAAATATATTTTACCTGCAAATAATAATTTTGCAAGTGAAACTTGCAGAGGGAGGTGCTGAAAATGTCAAATTCACAAAATACAATGAATGTTGTAAAGGGCGTTGCCGGAGGAATGCTTGCAGGAATGGCACTTGGATATGCCGGCAAAAAAATGCTTGACGAAAAACCAAAAATGAAGAAAAAGGCTAACAAAGTGGTAGGAGCATTCGGACAAATCTTGGATACAGCTTCGTATATGCTAAAGTAGCAAAATAACAAAAAATAAGGGCAACTCTTTTTAGGTTGCCCTTTATGTTGATTTTATACAAAATTTAAAGGATTAAGTCTTGAACTGCCCTTTCGTACCTCAAAGTGCAGGTGAGGACCTGTTGAGTTACCGGTAGAACCGATGTATGCAATAGTCTGTCCTTTTGCAACTACCTGACCTTTGCGAACTGCTAAGGAACTGCAATGTCCGTAAAGTGTGCAGTAGCCGTTGCCGTGGTCGATGATAACGTAATTGCCGTAGCCTGAGCTGTCATATCCTGCCCAGGTAACTGTACCGGCGTCAGAAGCTACAATAGATTTACCGTAAGCGCCTGCTGCGGCAATGTCGATACCTGAATGGAATCTGCCCCAACGTGAACCGTAACCTGATGTGATATTCCGAGTGTAGGGAACAGGCCACATAAAGCTGCCGCTTCCTACAGTGCTTGCTACGTTTGGCTTTTTAGTGCCAACAACTACAACCTGTTTTTTAGGCTTTTTAATTGTCTTAACACTTTTTGTTTCTACGTCTGTTTGCAGTCCGTCAACATATGTAACTCTGTAGGTTATGTTTTGCTTACCGCAAACGCCGTCTTTAACAACCTTTTTGTATGTTGTAAATTTTGATTTATTGTACTTATATTTCGTTGTATAAGGTGTTTTTTGTGTGTAAACAATATCCGTAGATAATGAGTAGCTGAACTTGTCCTGATTTTCTTCTACTATTGTTTCTGCACTCTGAAGGTCAGTGCTTTTGTAGTTGCCTGAAATAATCCTTACGGAATTTGCAAATTTGTCAGTAGTACCGCTGTCATATTTAGCCTTGTAATTGTCCAGACATTCCTGCAAGGAGTTTTTTAATCCTTTTTTGTCGGTAGTGACACCTACTAACTTGTTGTCTATGTACAATCCATATCCTGAGGTTAACAGTCCCTCGCCGATGGAATCGGTGATATTCTCCTGAATGTCCTTAGAAAACTCAGAAGGCTTTACAACAACCTCGCTCATTTCTGTGCCTGAGCTGTTCTGTTCTTCAACAGCATATGCGTCAAAGGAAATAACGCTCATTGAAGTAAGCACGCACAAAAATACTGCAACAAAAGAAGTAGCTACACCTAAAATAACCTTGCGTTTCAGGAAATTGCAGGGAGCCTTAGGAAGAGCAACAGCAGTTTTGCTATGCTTACCGCTACTTTTTGTGCGGTTATTTGCATAGTGCTTAGCAGTTGCCTCTGCCTTTGCTTTTTTAGCCTTTCTTTCCTGTAGGCCGTCACGTAGGATAGTGTAGCTTATCTTGAAAAACTTATTTATTTTTTTACCAAAAGTCATTTTTTTAGAGTTATTGGGTTTTATTGCAGATTTTATCTCCCCGTAACCCTCTATCGTAATAAACTTTGTTTTCATAAAAACACCTTGCCAAAAATATTTGTTACAAATTTGTAACTAACTGATACTAATTATAACATTTTGTTACAACTTTGCAACTATTTCTGATAAATTTCAGCATTTACAACAAGTAATTGTATTTAATTCAAGGTGTTATATGTATATTATTTACAAAAATTGTAGTCTAACTGCTCTACTTTGTAATCCTTAACTATATTGTAATAGCTTTTCAAAGCTTCGTTTGCACCCTCAACATCGTGTTCAAGATAGTTCCCGCACTCTATTGCAGTGTTGCCGGGAATGTCACCCTTGTGGTCAATACATTGTTTAAGGGTTTCCTTTATTAAATCAATGGCTGTTTGGTTGTCCAAATCTCTCACCAAAAAGTAAAAGCCTGTTCTGCAACCCATAGGTCCAAAGTAAATTACGTTGTCTGCATATTGGCTGTTACGTGAATATGTTGCAAACAGATGCTCTATAGTGTGCATAACAGGATTAGGCAAAAAGGGCGGAGTATTGGGCTTGATAAATCGCATATCAAAGGTGGTAATATCCCCGTCAATTCTGCTGATATAAAGTCCTTTGTCCAAAGTGTTGTGGTCAACTGTAAAGCTTGTTATTTTTTTCATAATGTCACATCCTCTAAAAAATATTAACACAAATTATTTATTTAGTAAACAAAAAATTTGTCGATAAATGTATTGATAATACTGAAACTTTACATTATAATTATTAGTAAATTAAAATGGGGGTGTAGTGTGTGAAGCAGAAAAAAATGACAAAATCACAGCTTCTTGTGGCTGTTGATAATGCTAAAACAATAGCTGATCTTTTTGAGCTTGTGAAAACACAGGACATAAATATGCGTATGCACACTCTTCCCGGAGCAAGTAATATTCCTGCAAAAAGGCTTGAAATAAGGTCGTTTCCCCCAAACACCTCGTATCTTGATAAGCTGAAAGCTGCCGTAAAGCTGACAATTAAATATACAAAATAGAAAGCTGCTTTATTTTTATTAAATCAAGCAGCTTTTTTA
>CAMFQG010000126.1 GCA_945980035.1 uncultured Clostridia bacterium | reverse complement strand
ACTAAATTTGATTAATTATTTCCAATGCTCTCTTCTTTAGAAGAATATTGTCGTTTTCTATAGTTTCATCAATAACGCTGTCAAGTAAATTTTCAAGAATATAACCTATAGTTTTTCCGTCGGTTATTCCTAAATGTAATAGATCAGAACCGTTAATAGCTAATTTTTTCAGATTAAAACACTCATCATTACTTATAATTAAATCTAAAGCATTCTGAGCAAGCGTAATATTATTGAGCTTAAATTCTCTTTTGTATTTAGATTGAGATAAAATATCTGCTCTTTGAATTAATAATAATTTCTTGAAATTATCTACACCGATTTTATTGAGTATATGCTTAATCTGTCGTTTATTATCAGAAAAATGCACATTATGGTATTCTATTAACAGCACCACATTATCAATAAAGCTTGTAGGGTATTTCAATCTTTCAAGAGCGGACTTAGCATAAACCATACTGAATCGGTTATGATTTTTAAAATGGTCTATATTATTTGAATCTGTTTCAAGGGAAATTGGCTTACCTATATCGTGAAGAAGCATAACCATTCTTAACAATAAATCAGGTTCAACATTTGCAACCGCTGTAGTTGTTTGCTTCCAAACAGTTTTATTATGATGGGGATTGTTTTGTTCAAATTCAAAAGTTGACACTATTTCTGGAAAAATTACTGCAACAATGTCCTTGTACCTGCGTAATATGTAACCGATATTATTACCGCAAATAATCTTGTTAAATTCAGATGATATTCTTTCCACAGCAATGTTGTTTAATAAGCTTCTGTTTCTTACCATTGCACAGGCTGTTTCAACCTCAATACTAAAATTATATACAGCGGCAAACCTTAATGCCCTTAAAATTCTTAATGCGTCCTCCCTAAACCTTTCGTCCGGATTACCTACACACCTTAAAGCCTTTAGTGACAAATCCTTTTCCCCGTTAAAAGGGTCCACTATCCCCTTTCTGTCATTATATGCAATAGCATTTACAGTAAAATCACGTCTTTTTAAATCTTCTTCTATTCTATCGGTAAACTCAACATTGTCAGGGTGCCTGTTATCGTTATACTCACCGTCAATTCTAAAGGTAGTTATTTCATATACATAGCCGTCAATTATTACGCCTACAGTACCGTGCTTCTCACCGTTATCCTGAAGCTTAAAATCACTGAAGCAGGATTTAATATCACTTGTTTTAGCAGACGTAGTAATATCCCAATCCTTAGGCTCAATGCCTAAAATAGCATCTCTGACACAACCGCCTACAATATAGGCATCAAAACCGGACTTTTCCAATCTTTCTATTATCATTTTTACGTTTTCGGGCATTGAAATTTTCATAAAAAACCGCCTTATTTTTATTACAAATAAATTATATCAATAAATATCTTTAATATCAATAGTGTTAGTCTTGACTTACAAAACTGTAATAATATATAATCGTTTTTTAGAGGTGAACACAATGAAATCCAGCAAAACAGCATATAAAGTTTCAGTTAACACAATATTAGGAAACTTGTTTTTATGTATATTTAAGCTTCTTTGCGGAATATTCGGTAACTCACAAGCCTTAATATCAGACGCTATACATTCTGCTTCTGATATTTTCAGTACAATAGTAGTTATCATAGGAATAAAAATATCAAGTAAAGAGTCAGATGACGACCACCGATACGGCCATGAAAGGTATGAATGTCTTGCGGCAATTATCTTGGCTATAATTCTTGGATTAACAAGTGTTTATATCGGTTACAGCGGAATAATGACTTTAGTAACAGGCGACTACACTCGGCAAAATCCTCCTACAGTTATTGCTCTTATAGCAGCAGTTGTGTCAATAGTTGTTAAGGAATTAATGTACCACTACACTATGCACACAGCAAAGAAGATTAACTCTGACTCAATGAAAGCTGACGCTTGGCATCACAGAAGCGACGCTATATCGTCAATAGGTTCACTAATCGGTGTTGGCGGCGCAATGCTTGGTTTTATGTTTATGGATTCAATCGCAAGTATTATTATTTGCTTAATAATTCTTAAAGCCGCTTTCGATATTATCAAAGAAGCTATGGACAAATTGGTGGATAAATCCTGCGATGAAGAAACAGTAGAAAGATTAAAATCTGTTGCTATGGAAGTTGACGGCGTAATAGAAATTGACGATATTAAAACAAGACTGTTTGGCAATAGAATTTACGTAGATATAGAAATCTGCTGTGACGGTAGTTTGACCATAAGAGAAGGTCACAATATTGCAGAAAAAGTACACGACAAAATAGAAGCAAGTAACCCGTTTATTAAGCATTGTATGGTGCACGTGAACCCAAACTAACACACAACCCCAACTGATGACAGTTGGGGTTGTTTTTATAGACTATTCAGGTATTCTTTAATAATCGCATTAGTAGCTTTAGAGCTTTTAATTACTAAACATATGTATAGTATTTCAAGGCAAAGTATTACCAAAGGAGTTGCCATATCTACAACAGAGCCTGAAAATATTAAGTTAAACAAAAATGACTGAACGCACAGTATCATTAATACAGACAGCAATACAATCACGTAAGAAGCAAGTCTAAAATAGCCTTTTATATAAGAACCACTGCCGTTAGACACAACTTTTCCGTAAAAGTTCATAGACATAAAATTAGAATGCTTATTAAAGCTGTCGTTTAAATACAGCTTTAGCTTATCATTATTGACAGTACCGCCTATTTTATATCCGTTTGCTACATATTTTTTATTGCTTTCAATATCAGAAGCTATCAAGTCAATAACTTCATTTGATTTTTTAGCCTTATTAATAATCACAACAGCTTACTCCTTATCTAAAAACCTCTGATTAAAACTATAAAACAGATTAAATACCACCACAGAAACAGCAGACATAATACCGAGAATAATTATACCAGTTATAGACAACGGTACAATACCAAAAAACTGACCAAACACAGTAATTCCCAAAGTCAATCCACTTACAATAACTGCTAAAAGAGCTATTCTTATGCCGTTAAACGGAATTGACAATCGAATAACCATCATAACACCTACCAAGGAATTTAATATAACTGCAATGGTAGAAATCTGACTTTGCTGAGTTACAAAGGGTTGTAAAGAAATAAATATAATATTAACAGCTATAAGCAAGCCGGCGGGCAGTGCGTTAAGCACAACATTTTTAAAGAAATGCCCCTTAATTATGTTATGGTTTGGCTGCAACGCCAACACAAAGGACGGCAGTCCTATAGTAAACGCACTGATAAGAGACATTTGAATTGGCTCAAAAGGATATGATCTGTCAAGAAAAATGAATACTATTGCCAGTATTATTGAAAAAATTGTTTTAACTAAAAATAGCGATGCGCTTCGTTGAATATTATTAATTGAACGTCTGCCCTCAGCGACAACCTTGGGCATAGATGCAAAGTTATCATCAACAAGTACAAGCTGAGATATATTTTTCGCTGCATCTGAGCCTGATGCTACAGTTACACTGCAATCTGCTTCCTTGAGAGCTAAAACATCGTTAACACCGTCACCTGTCATAGCGACAGTGTGTCCGTTATTTTTTAAAGCAACTACAAGCTTTTTCTTTTGTTCCGGTGTAACCCTGCCAAACACAGTATATTTAGAAACAGCCTCATTTATTTTATCATCAGTATCAAGTGTGGTAGCGTCAATAGATTTGTCCGCATTTAATATTCCAACAGACTTTGCTATCATTTCTACAGTTTTGTTGTTATCACCTGAAATAACCTTAAGCTCAACACCCTGTTCATTAAAATACTTAACGGTTTCAGCCGCATTTTTCCTGATTTTATCTTTTATCAAAATAAGAGCAATCGGTTTTAGGTTCTTAGGTAAATCATTATTTTCAAAGCTGTTTTCACTTTCTGACAGAGTAATAACACGCAAAATATCATCTATTTTTGAAATTCTTTCAAATAAATCTTTTTCTTTATTACTATCGTATATAAATTCAGCAGCACCTAAAACATAAGACTTTCCGTTATCAAAAGCTCCGCCTGACCATTTCTTTTCAGAAGAAAAAGGTATTACCTTGCTTGCGTTGAATCTGCTGCCCTTTACTGCATTGCCAATAGCATTAATAGTAGGGTTATTGTCAACCGAAGAATACACAAGTGAATTTAGTACCTTATTAATATATTCAGCGTCATAATCTAAATGTTGAATATCAACTACTTCCATATCGCCTGTAGTAATTGTGCCGGTTTTATCAAGGCACAACACATCAACCCTTGCAAGAGTTTCAATACAAAACAACTGCTGTACAAGAACTTTTTTCCGTGCCAAGCGAATAACAGATACAGCTAAAACTGTACTTGTCAGCAGTACCAAACCCTCAGGTATCATACCTATCAAAGCAGCTACCACACTGACAACTGCTTCTTGAATAGTGCTTTGGTGAACAAAGAATTGATTTACAAAAAGTGCAATGCCTACAGGAAAAATAGAAACTGCACAGAAAGTCAAAATTTTATTCAGAGTATTCATGATCTCTGAATTCACTCTTTTGTGATAAGTAGCCTCGTTCTGAATTTTTGCAGAAAAATTATCGTTACCAATATGTATAACCTTTGCATATACCATACCGGATGTAACAAAGCTTCCCGATAACAGTTTTGATTTTTCACTTTTTTCTACAAGGTCACTCTCTCCCGTTAACAAGCTTTCATTCACTGAACAAAAGCCGTCAACTACAACACAGTCAGTAGGAATTTGCTGACCTGCCTTTAAGATAATTAAATCATCAATTACTATATCGTAAATGGAAATTTCTTTTATTTCACCGTCACGTACAACTTCTATGTTATTGGAAACTACGATAGAGAGTTTGTCCACTGTTTTTTTAGAACGGATTTCCTGTACAATACCGATAAAAGTATTACACAGGACAACACCCATAAATAACATATTTTTATAGGAGCCCACCAAAAATAACAGTAAAGCCTGTCTCTTATA
>CAMFQG010000125.1 GCA_945980035.1 uncultured Clostridia bacterium | reverse complement strand
TACGAGATTCCTCTTCGTCTCGTGGGCTCGGAGATGTGTATAAGAGACAGTAATAAAACAGCAGAAAAATTCAACTTCACAGTAGAGTATGATGAGGCTTTAATGGGCGGTTGTGCTATTGATGCAACAGGTATGCCTTTACCACAGGAAACTATTGATAAATGTAAAGCATCCGACAGCGTGCTTTTAGGTGCAGTTGGCGGTCCAAAGTGGGACAATCTTCCCGGCTCACAACGTCCTGAAGCAGGCCTATTAGGTATCAGAGGTGCCTTAGGCTTGTTTGCAAACCTAAGACCGTCTGTAATTTTTGAACCGTTACAGGGTGATTCTCCTATTAAAGATGAAATAATCGGCGGTAAATTGGATATTATGATAGTGCGTGAGCTGACAGGCGGTATTTACTTTGGAAAACGCGGACGTTGTCAGCACGAAAACGGCACACCTGCAGCTTGGGATACAGAAATGTATTCAGAGCTTGAGGTTGAGCGTATTGCAAGAGTAGCTTTTGATATGGCTATGAAGAGAAATAAGAAGGTAACAAGTGTTGATAAGGCTAACGTACTTGAATCATCCCGTCTATGGAGAGAAACAGTAATCAGAGTTTCCAAGGATTATCCGGAGGTAGAGTTAAATCACCTTTATGTAGATAACTGTGCCATGCAGCTTGTAAGAAACCCACGTCAGTTTGACGTAATTGTAACCTCAAACATTTTCGGCGACATTCTTTCAGACGAAGCTTCAATGATTGCCGGTTCAATCGGTATGCTTGCGTCAGCAAGTCTTGCAGAGGGTTCATTCGGTCTATACGAGCCTATTCACGGCTCTGCTCCTGATATTGCAGGTCAGGGAATTGCAAATCCCCTTGCAACAATTTTGTCAGTAGCAATGATGCTCAGATATTCACTAAATCAGCCTGAGGCTGCCGATGCTATTGAAAATGCAGTAAACGAAACACTGAAAACTTACCGCACACCGGATATTCTTTCATCAGATACAAAGAAAGTATCCTGTAGTGAAATGGGCGATATGGTATGTGCTGCTCTTTAAGAGGATAATATGACTTACTTTGATATGCACTCCCATATTTTGCCTCAGCTTGATGACGGTTCAAAAAGTGTTGAATTAAGCCTTGAAATAATTAATAGACTCCGCAGGCAAAATGTTAACAATATTTGCTTTACACCCCATTATTACTCAAATGAAATGAGTATATCGGATTTTGTTTCACAACGTAAAATATCAGCTGAAAGGCTGTTGCCCAATCTGCCTGACGATGTTAATTTTTGTATAGGTGCAGAGGTTTATGTTACAAGCTACCTTTTTAACAACAGAGATTTATCCCCATTGTGCTACGGAAATTCCAAGTACATACTATGCGAATTTCCTTTCGGTTCATCTTTTGAGGGGCAGACTCTGGATTATCTCTACAGGTTGCAGAGCAATTACGGCTTGAAGCCAGTGCTAACTCACATTGAAAGATACTATAACCTTATGGCTAACGAGGGAGCAATCGAAAATCTCGTTGACGAAGGTATTATTATTCAAAGCAATGTGGGTGCATACAAAGGCTTTTCTCAAAAGCGAAAGCTTTTAAAGTATATTAAACGAGGTTATATTACAGTTTTAGGAACAGACTGTCACTCTCTGCAGAGAGGAAATCCTGACGAATATCTTACCACCATTAATCTCATTAAAGATAAATGCGGTAAAGAATACGTAAAGGATATTGTAGATACAAGTGCTATGATTTTTAATAGTGCTAAATGATTTCAGGGCTGTTTATCAGCCCTGATTTTTCTATATAGGAGTTGTGTAATTAATGAATGATTTTAGCTTATTGCATCCGCAAAATTCTACAGAAAAGTATAATCAACTGACAAAAGAAGCAGTTAATGATTTATCTATAGATTTTCTCTGTGATGCTATTACAGATGATGCCTACGAAAGAAACAGCATAAAGCAACTGCTTACAAGTATTACAGATGATAAAGATGTAATAAAGTACAGATGTGACGTTTTTGATGATTTTATGCAGTATCCTCAGTTAAGGGCTGATTTAATTGACCTACTTGAAAAGCTAAATGACATTAGAGAAATTGAGCGTTTTCAAAAGGACAGCGAAGCGTCATCATTGTGGCAGTTAATCAACAGACTACGTGAAATTGACGGTTATGTTGATTGCATAACACGAATAAAGACAACCCTTGAATCCATTGACGTTAAGTCAGAGGGTCTGCTAAATCTAAAAAATAATGTTCAAAATATATTTAACGGAAGCGGTTTCCCCGAGCTGAAGCAGGACATAACAGAAGCACTGAGCAAGGTGCAAAAGCTAAAGAGTATTACCTTGGGTGTAAATCTTGACAGCTTGTTGCGACCGTCAACCGTCGGTGTTGTTTCCTTAAATGATAAGGAGTTTACCGACAGCGGAATTTTAAAGAAATTTATGAGGTTTGCAAATAACGACAGCGAGCTTCACAACGGTAATGATGTGTCCGGATATGTCCATTTTCACCCTGCAAATCCAATGACAGGAAAACTCGGTTTTGGACAGATGGTTATAGGTGCTCAAAATGACGTAAACCAAATTTATAACAGCGAAGCCACAGGAGCTGACCCGTTGTCAGATGCTCTTAAAAAGGTAGTTACCGATATTCTTAGACGTACAGTAAATGAGATTAAGTCAATACTTCACAAGTATATCAACGTAAACGGATATTCCCTTGTAGCTCTTATGCCTGAAATTGTTTTCTATGTAAGGTTCGCAGAATTTTGTGATAAAATCAAGGAAAAGGGATTGCCCCTTTGTAAGGCACAGGTAGTTGATAGGGAACAGAGAAATTGTAATATAAAGGATATTTATAATATTAAATTAGGTGTAAAAGCTGTTGAGGGTGATAACAGCGAAATTGTTACCAATGACTTTGAATTTGATGAGGATAAGCGAATTTATATTCTGACCGGTCCGAACCGAGGAGGAAAAACTACCATAACTCAAGCTGTAGGTCTTGCTTTTCTTTTGGCTCAAAGCGGTATCTATGTTCCTGCAAATTCAATGGAGTTTAGTCCCTGCGATAATATTTTCACTCATTTTCCTGCTGATGAAAACGACACCGTTGATTTAGGCAGACTGGGTGAAGAAAGCAAAAGACTTTCAGAAATTTTCAAATCTGCTACAAGATACAGCTTAATACTTCTCAACGAAAGCCTTGCTACAACTAATGTTGCAGAGGGACTGTATATTGCCAAGGATGTTGTAAAGTCTATGCGATATTTAGGAGTGCGTTCAATATTTAATACTCATATGCACGACTTGGCTCGTAACTTAGAGGATGTCAACAACTCAGTAGAGGGCGACAGCAGAATTGAAAGTATGGTAACAGGCGTGGACCACGGCAATCGCTCATTCAAGATTTATATTTCTTCACCGGAGGGCGTAAGCTATGCAAAGGATATTGCAGAAAAATACGGTGTAACCTTCGAACAAATTAAAAGAGAAATAGACAGTAAATAAAATCGGCAGTCGCAAAAAAAGTTTTGCGACTGCCGATTACATATATAGTTTTACAACCTAACAGAAATACCCTTATTGTTCAGATATTCTTTTAATTCAGGTATGGGGATTTCACCAAAGTGGAATAATGATGCGGCAAGTACTGCGTCAGCCTTGCCCACAGTGAATGCATCATAAAAATGCTCTAAAGCACCTGCTCCGCCACTGGCAATTACAGGAATGTTTACTTTCTCTGATACTGCTTTGGTAAGTGCTAAATCGTAGCCTTTCTTTTGACCGTCCTCATCCATACTTGTCAAAAGTATTTCACCGGCACCTCGCTTTTCACATTCAACAGCCCACTGAACTGCGTCAATCCCCATAGGAATTCGACCGCCGTTTATATATACTTCCCAGCTGTCGCCCTTGCGTTTTGCGTCAATAGCCACAACAACACACTGACTGCCGAATTTATAAGCTGCCTCATTAATAAGCTCAGGTCTTTTTATTGCGGCACTGTTTACCGATACCTTGTCAGCTCCTGCTCTGAGAATTTCGTTGAAATCATCAACAGTCCTTATTCCGCCACCAACGGTAAAGGGAATAAAAATAGTGTTGGCAACCTCTTTTACCATATCAACAGTAGTAGCACGTCCGTCACTTGATGCGGTAATATCCAAGAAAACCAATTCATCAGCACCCTGCTTGTCATACTGCTTTGCACATTCCACAGGATTGCCTGCATCCACCAAATCAACAAAGCTCATTCCCTTAACAACTCTGCCGTTTTTTACATCAAGGCAGGGTATAATTCTTTTTGCGTACATATTAACTCCTATTCCTTGCACATATCTGCAAAATTACGTAGCATCTGTAGTCCAACCTCACCGCTTTTTTCAGGGTGAAATTGCGTTGCAGTAACATTTTCATAGCTTATCGCAGCGTCAATAGTTACTCCGTATTGAGTTTGTGCGGCTACAATATCCTTGTTTTCTGCATTAAGGTAGTAGGAATGAACGAAATAAACATATGAATTATCCTTTATACCTTTAAATATTCCGTCTTTTTTCAAAAGCTTTATACTGTTCCAACCCATATGAGGAATTTTTAATCCATCACCGTCAGGTATCTTTGTTACAGTACCTTTGAAAATATCAATACCTTGAACATTTGGACTTTCTTCGCTTTCCGGAAAAAGCAACTGCAATCCAAGACAAATTCCCAAAAACGGCTTTTTAGTTTTAATAAACTCTCTGACAGTTTCCGTAAGTCCGTTTTTGTTCATATTTTCCATAGAGTTGCCGAAAGAGCCAACCCCCGGAAGTATAGCACCCTGTGCATTCATTATTTCATTTTTATCCTTTGTAACAATACAGTCACAGCCAACATATTTCAAAGCCTTGTAAACGCTTTGAATATTTCCGGCATCATAGTCAATAATCGCAATCATATAAATCTGTCTCTTATACACATCTGACGCTGCCGACGAAGGCTTAGGTG
>CAMFQG010000124.1 GCA_945980035.1 uncultured Clostridia bacterium | reverse complement strand
CCCAATATATTATACCATAAATATTTGTCTTTGAAAAGAAGATATTTTATGATACAATTAAAACAGGAAGTGATACTATGACTAAAAAACAGATTGCCCAAATGGCAGTTGACGCATTAAAAAAAGAATATCCCGACGCAATATGCTCCCTGCAATACACAGAACCCTTGCAACTATTGATTGCAACACGTCTGGCTGCTCAATGTACCGACGCAAGGGTAAATATGGTAACACCTGAACTGTTCAAAAGATTCCCCACAGTAGATGACTTTGCGCAGGCAACGGCTGAGGAAGTGGCAGAGTACATAAAAAGTTGTGGACTTTACAAAACGAAAAGCCGTGACATTGTTGAAATGGCAAAAATGCTGAAGGAAAAATTCGGCGGAGTTGTGCCTGACAATATTGATGATTTAATAACCCTGCCGGGCATCGGCAGAAAAACCGCAAATTTGATTGTAGGGGATATTTATGGCAAGCCTGCTGTGGTGGTAGATACTCACTGTATCCGTATTACAAGACGGCTTGGACTTCACAAGTTAAAGGACCAAAAGAAAATTGAGTTTGAGCTGAGAAAGCTTTTGCCCCCTGAGGAAAGCAACGACTTCTGCCACAGATTAGTATTGCACGGTCGGGCAGTGTGTGACGCACGAAAACCAAAGTGCGACAGTTGCTGTATGAAAGATTTTTGTAAGAAAAAGCCATAATATTCAACAAATAACTCTATTAATTGTTGATTTTTCTTGTTAAATTTGTTAGAATGACATTAATACTATGAAATGAGGTATTTTATATGAAGAGACGTTTAACCGTAAAAGCTCTCAGCATTTTCTTGGTATTTCTTTTATGCGTCGGTTCAGTAATCGGAACAGGCGTTTTATCGGCAAATGCTGTGGATTATGAAGTATATCTTCGAGGTACCTTTAACAAATGGGAAAATCCTACGGAAGATCTTATGACTAATGACGGCAACAACCACGCACTTATTAAAAAGTATCTTGATGCCGGCACCTATCAATTTAAGGTTGCCACAGCTGACTGGTCAACTTGTGTAATTCCAAGCGGTGACAACGAAACAATTACTTTGTCACAAGGTGCTAACGTAACATTTGTAGCAGATTTCAACAGCAACAGCGTTCAGTATTTTGTGGAGAGCTATCTTCCACAGAATGAAGCTAACGAAATTATGCTTCGTTGCCAATGGATGGAGCATAACAATCTTGTTCTGTCATATAAGGACGATTATGTTTCATATGTAGATATAAACAACAAGACCGATGAAGATAATTACACCTGGAACATTATCCCCTGTGGTGACAATTCATTTTATCTACAGAATTTTAATACAGACGGTTATGTGTATCAGGACGGCTCTATGCTGAAATGCACAGATGACCAAAGCCTTGCAGACAAGTGGATTATTGATACTTCCACAGGCAACAAGCGTATCATAAACGCAAAGGATAAACAGTCTGAAATCAACATTGAGTTTTTGACAGGTGTGGCTTCCGCTGACGCCTTGCCGATTTACTACACAAGCGGTCAGTGGGCATTTGAGTACAGCACATACGATTACACAATGCACCCTGATTCAATTACAGATACAGGCTATACTGTAGAAGCACCTGACGGAAAAACTATTACTTCCTATGCAACAGGTCAGGCAAAAACCTGGAAACTCAGTAAGGATATTTCCGCACAACCGCAGTTTTCTGCTCCAAACTCCCCACTTGCCGAGGCTGTTTACAACCTGACAATGGAAGAAACCTTAAAGAGCATCAATACTGATGAATTCGGTGAAGTTTTCTACACAGGCACAGAGTGGCAGAAGGTTTGGACAAGAGATACCGCTATGGCTTGTATGTACTCTCTTTCCTGGATTTTCCCTGAGATAAGCTACAACTGTCAGCGTGAAAAGATTAAAACAGCAGACGGCATTTCCGTATTTGAGGAGGACACAGGCTCAGGCGGTTCCTACCCTGTTTCCACCGACAAGATTATCACAATGCTTTCAGTGTGGGAAACTTACCTGACAGACGGCAACAAAGACCACCTAAGCTACTTCTACGATATTTGTGAAAACACTATTAATCAGGATATGAACGTGTGCTTTGACAAAGAGGCACAGCTGTTCAGAGGTGAAACAAGCGGTACAGACTGGCGTGACCAGACCTATCCCGACTGGACATCCGAAACAGTAAATAACGGTCTTAACAATATTGCCGAAAGCAAATCAACAAGCGTAAATGTTTACTACGTTAAAGTTTTTGAAATAATGAGCAAGGCGGCAAAAATTCTCGGCAAGAGTGAGGAAACTCAAAATTACTGGGCAAAACTGTCACAGGAGCTTGAAGAGAGAGTATCACAAAGACTTTGGAACGGGAATTTAGGCTTGTACTCTGCTTGGGAATATCCTCAGTATATGGGCAGTGTTCAGGCTGAAAAGGCAGACGTTTTAGGCAACGGTTATGCCCTTTGGTACGGAGTAGGTACTGAGGAGCAGTTAGGACAAATTGCAGAAAACTATCCACTTGTAAATTACGGCGCGCCTACAGTTTATCCGCAGAAAATGGGTTCTTTGGCTAACGCACAGAAATACTACCACAACAGAGGTATCTGGCCGGGTTGGCAGGTTGCCCTGATGATTGGTGCAAACTACAGCGGAAATGAGGCAGTTGCAGAGGAAATATTCAACTCTAATGTTCGTGGTGCTGCAGCTTCCCTTACCAACAAGGAAGTTATTAACTACGAAACAGGCGAGGGCATTTGCTCTGACCAACAGCTGTGGTCAATCGCAGGTACGCTGTCAGGCTACTATCGTGTGCTGTTCGGTATGAACTATACAGAAGAGGGTATTACCTTTGACCCTGCTGTACCTGACTGGATTGAAGGACCAGTAAGCTTGACAAATTTAAAATACAAGAACGCTGTTTTGAATATTACAGTTAACGGCAACGGCGATAAAATTCAGGATTTAAAGGTTAACGGCGAATCCGTAAACGGCGACTACACATTAAGTGCAAACGCAACAGGCACATATAACATTGAGATAACAATGGAAGAGAGTGGAGAAGAGGATATAGTTAACAAGGGTGATGAAAACCTGGTTATCTGTCCGTCGCTTCCAAAGCTTGAATACAACAGCGGTGTTCTTTACTGGACGCCTCAAAGCGACCTTACCTATAAGCTGTGGGACGGCAAAAAGTACACAGACGTTACAGGCTTGAGAAACTATAAGGTTAACACAAATGTTTACGGTTGCTATTGCTTGATGGCTGTTACTGAAGACGGTGTATCTTCTGAGCTTAGCAAGCCGATTGTGGTAAGTCCTGTCAGCGTAACCGTAGAGGCTGAAAGCGGAGATATAAGCTCAAAATACATTAAGACAGATGTCAAAGGTTACAACGGCAGCGGTTATGTTCAGGATAACGTAAATGACAGCGCAAACATTGAAATTGAAGTAAACGTGCCACAGGACGGCACATACCTGATGAGCGCACTGTATAACAATATCGGTGACGCAACCTCAGGTACAAGCTGTGCTATCCGTTCAGTTTATGTTGACGGAGAAGACCAAGGTGCGTTGTACTTCCCTGAGGTTTACTCCGGACACAACTATCAGCTGAGCACTCACCTAAATCTTCAACTGACACGGGGAAATCATACTGTAAAAGTATTTTACGATACAGCAAACTTCTACGACAGAAATATGGACATAACACAGAACAATGTGGGACTTGATAACTTTACATTTGATTTAGTAAGCGACCCTGTTGCAGTAGGCGACGTTAACCAGGACGGTACAGTTGATATTAACGACGTAACTTACCTGCAAAAATACCTTGCACAGTTTGAGGGCTATGAATGTAATTTAAGAGTTTGCGACACAACCTTAGACAAAAAACTGAACGTCCGTGACGTAACACAGCTACAAACAGATTTGGTAAATTAAAAATTTGTTGTAGTTAAAAAACTTGAAAGCTATAGTACAAAAACGGCTCCCTTGTGTAAAGGGAGCCGTTGGTGCGGTGACTGAGGGATTGTGAAAAAGGTGTTTAATTACTACATAAAAGCTTAATTCAACGCCTACAATCCCTCCGTCAAAACTAAAGTTTTGACACCTTTCTCCGAAAGCGGGCACCCTTTTGTCAGCTGCGCTGACATTTTCCCTATCAGGGAAATCACCCTTTACACAAAGGGAGGCTGTTTTTTATCCTTAAAATGAACATAAATCACAATACCTCCGCCAAAGGCGGACTATAGATTAGGTCGGGAACGGAAGTTAAATCATTTATGAATATTTCTTCACGTCCATAATTTTCTATTTACAATTTTCCGTTTTCAATTTAATAATTCGTCAAACTGACGAAAAATTAACCTTTTCTTTGAGCATATTGCTAATAGAATAAAATTCCTGGAAATGTTATAATGAATGTGATTTAGATTATAAAGGAGGATGTTTTCCAATGAAATCATTCAGAAAAATTCTGAGTATTTCTCTGGTAGTGTTAATGCTTCTTTCAACAGTAGTTGTTGGAACAGTATCAGCAAGTGCGGCTGACACTATAGAGTTATACTGCAAATGCACCCAGTCATGGTGGACAACTAATGAGCACGGTAACAACGCAGCTATAAGCGTTCACTATTGGGGCGGTGCAAGCGAAACAACTTGGCCCGGCATAAAGGGTACACCTGTTGCCGGCGAAGAAGGATTATGGAAGTTTGATGTACCAACAGACGTAGCAGGATTTGTATTTGCTCGTGTTGGCGACAGCGGTGACCAAGACGGTAAGGATTGGGGCGCAAAGACAGGCGATCTTAAAATTCCTACAGATGGAAAAAATCTGTACACAATCACAAGCACTGATCCTGTATGGGGCGATCCCGGTGTAACAGGTGAGTGGTCAACCTACGGCACACAGCCAACAACGGCTCCTACAACTAAGCCAACAACGGCTCCTACTACTCAGCCAACAATTGCACCAACAACTACACCAAGCAACGACGTAGTTGTAAATATCAAGTCACAGCAG
>CAMFQG010000123.1 GCA_945980035.1 uncultured Clostridia bacterium | reverse complement strand
GACAGTTTTATACATTATCAACAAATCCCCATACAGAGGACTTATAAAATCCTCTGTATGGCATATTGATAATTACTTACTTACATACATTTGTGCCTGAGCATAACCGTCAGAGATAGATACTACGTATTGAGTGCCACCGCTTCCATCTGTGTATGAATATACGAAGTAAGAATACAAACGAACATTCTTTGAAACATTAGCAGCTGAGTTGGTGAATGTAAGAGTAAAGATATACTGGTAAGCCTCCAATGCATCTGAATAACGGAAAATTTTTGCTCCGTCAGCAGCAGTTAAGTATCTGTATCCCAATTTTGTAGCAGAGTCAGTTGTTACATTAACGGAGGTATCAAATGTACCAAGACGGTTTACAAGGAACTGCTCCATAGCGGTTGTGTAGCCTACACCGGTTGAGTTAACCAAACCTGAATTTGCCAAGGTTGTATTTGACGGTGCGCCGGTATCAGCATTTACAGAATAATACATTACACCTGCACCCAAGAACTGAACATCATCATGTCCCATTGCGTAACCGTTAAAGTAGTCAGCGATATAGAAATCCTGATTTAGTTTATCAATGTTGTTTACAGTTGTGATTTTGTTTCCTGTTGAAACAACAACAGAAGAGCCGTTCATTGAAACTTGGTCTTTGTTTTCTACTACATAGATGTACTGATTATCAGCAACAGCCCTAAAGCGATAGTTTGTGCCTGTAGAAAGAACTGATACTAAATCACCGTTCTTGTTTGACTGATACCAGATAACATCAGTACCCTCAGCAAAGCCAAAGTCTGTTGATGAAGCGTCGATGAAGTGCTGATAAGTACGTTTATATTGAATTGTCTTTTTGGAAGACATAATATAAACAGAGTATTCGTGAGCAGTTGCAGTTAATGTAACAGTAGCAGTAGCATTTGCAACGTCAACTACCACATTACTTGAATTAAAGGAGTAGTCAAAGTAATCGTTATCAAGATTGTTGGGTACATTAGCAGCTGCAATCTCCTTGATTTCGGCTTCAGTCGGAGTGCCGATTACACTTGTTGTATAGGTCTGTGTACCTTCTATAGTTGGTTTATTAGAATCGTAGTAGTAAACATCGTCAGAGGTATCATAAACTTTGTACTTGTAAGTGATTGTTATTGTAGTACGTGCAACCTGTACATAAACTGCTTTATAAGCACCGCCGTCAACAGGGAATGTAGCTGTTGCTGAACCTGTAATAATAGCATCGCCTTTAGTCCACTTTTCAAACTCGTAGGTATCTGCAGATGGCTGTGAAACAGCAGTGACATTTAACTTTAATGAGCCGTAACCTGTTGTGCTATTAGCAGCAGCGTATAATACTGTATATATATCACCTTTTTTAGTAACGATACCTGCATCGGAAATAGGCAGTGAGCTGAACTTAGAGCCTACAAGTGAGGTGGATACAGAAGAAATTGAGCCGTATTCAGCAGTAAATGTTGACTGAACGCTATTGTAAGACATTACATCAAAACCGCCGACTACAGTATTCTCACCAACAATTACGTTAGTTGTAACAATATCGGAATTTGAGCGATTAACTGAATATGTGCCGTAAGCCGTAATTGTTACTACTGCGGGGCCCGCCTTGAGAGGTGTAATAACACCTGTTTTAGGATCAACAGAAATTACATCGGAACCGGAAGTTACTTCAAAATTAATATTCTTTCTGTTATTATCATCTGAAAGTATAGCAGCAGAAAAGACAGAAGGCATAAGGTCAATATTTGTATCATCCGTAGAGAGTACAACTTCAGAATAGTATTTACTAATCTTTGGTGCTATTGCATCGACTGTACCAACATTATATTTACCTTTATCATCGCCATCACTTATTTGGCCGCCGTCAATATAGAAATGGTTATTTGTAGTAGTTGTTGCATTGGCAATAGAAATATCCACAGTTTGTCTCTTGTTAGCATCACCATCTGCTTTACCGTTAGAAATAACTATTTTATTAAAGGTTGCGGGAACATCAAAGTAATAGATATACGGACCGGTAACATTATCCTGCCAACCGGTAGAAATCATTGGCTCACCGGGCCACGCTTCCTTTACATATGCTTGATTATTTTCATAACTAAAAGCATAGAGATATACCTTATCCCAATTAATATTATTGGTGAAATAAACGCGTTTTCCGCCGACTGCGCCGTTAGCTTCTGTCTTTTTAACCTGTACTGTAGTTGTTGACAGTTTGCCGTTAGCCTCAAGCCAAACTTCTCTGGTTGTAATACAATCTACACCAAGACCGTTTACAGGATATACAGCGCCTCCAACTTTCATACCGATATTTCCGACCTTTGTTGGTTGTGCTGTTTCATTATTCAATGTATAAGGAGTAGATACTGTAGCAGAGTAAACAGTACTGTTGCCCTGCTTAGTAAGAAGAGTTTCTTCGCCATCTACTACAATTGAAGGTGTGCCTGTGTTAGTGTGCATATCAACATAATATGTTACATTTTCAAATTTTGTTGTAAATGCATCACTAACATTAACATTAACAGTGCTTGTAGCTTTTACAGTATTATCATTTTTGTGTGTAGCAGTGATAGTAAGAGTATAATTACCGGATGTTGCAGGAGCAGTGAATGTTCCTGTAGTGTTAGTTGCGCCATTAAAAGAGTAAGAGAGGTCTGCAAAACTATCTGTCATAACGCCGGTTACTGTAAATTGTTCACCTGTTTTTGCAGTAATTTGAGTAGGAGCACCGGTAATTGTAGGAGTTTTAATTGTCCAATGTGCTTGTAATTCAGTATCTGATGTAATTGAAACTGTATCGTCCTTTTTAATTTGAGTTTCTCCATTATACCAACCATTAAAGGTGTAACCGTCTTTTGTTGGAGTAGGTAAAGTTGGATATTTTGAGTTATAGGTAGCCTCAACAGGACTACACGTACTTCCGCCATCGGAATTAAATGTAACATTAAAAGTTTTTGGACTTGCATTAAGCTGAATAGTTACCGGTCCTGTACCGCTAACTTTAACATTAATATTGTTACCGTCTTGAACAAATGTGCCATTTTCAACAGTTGGTGCGGCATATTCATATCCGACGGAATAAGACGGAGTGATTGTAACAACAGCGTCTTTTTTCTGTGGTGCAATCGTTTCGGGTGTGAAAGAAGCAACACCTGTACTTGTTGTTACAGTAACAGTATATATGTCTTCGAAGTTAGCAGTAACTGTAAGATTATCGCTTGTTGCTGTGAATTTAATTGTTTCGTCATCAGCAGTGGTACCGTCTGTTAAAGTAATACCCTCAGGTATAGTCCACCCTGTGAATGTTTTGTCGGTTGGTGTGTTTACAGTAGCAGTACCTTTTGTAGCAATACCTGCCTGTGTAGATGTTGCTGTACCGCCTGCAATACTAACTGTGTGCAAAGTTTCTTTGAATTTAGCATAAACATTTGTTTCGCTGTTTACACTTGTAGTGTAAGTTGTACCAGAAGCACCAGAAATTGGAGTTGTACAATCTGAATCAGAATACCAACCTTCAAACTCGTAGCCAGTATCAGCTGTAGCAGTAAATGTAACTTCAGTACCCTCATCTACTTGTGAACCGTTTTCTATTGTATTTGAGTCAACTTGCGCTGAAACTGTACCATTACCATTAGAACCAAAGTTTACTGGGTAGGTTGTGGAAGCGGATTGGTTTTCATAGTCAGCTTTTGACCAAATTTTGATAGTACCATTTAGACCGTTACTATCTTCACTGGGTGTGTACTGAATGTAAAATTCTGTTAGGCTTGTAGCGTTAGTTGTGCCCTTTGTTCTGATGTAAAGGTCCTTCCAAGTTGAATCCATATAAAAGTCTATAGAATTATCTAAACTGGAACTTTTTTGTATATGCGAAGAAAAATTATTGTAGATATTATGGTTTACACAATGTGTTCCATTATTTAAATTGTCATTACTATCGTTATTAACATCTGCGATTTTAAACTTTCTTTCACCGGTTAAGTAACCTTTAGTAGTATCGCTTTTGTTTGCATCAGCGGTACTAACATATATTATGTAGGAATCGGGATTCTTTTCATCAACACTCATCTTCTTGAAATGATTGGATCCATCATAATTACTTGAATAGTAGTAATTCTTTTCAGTAGTGCCACCGCCTGAAGAACCGCTGGGTAAATAATCGGAAGCGTCCCAAGTACCCATATACCACTTATTACCTTTTGTGCTGTCAAAATACAGACCTAAACCGTTTGATACGGTAAAAGCTGTACCGCCATCGTTTTTCGGCAAATCTTGTGTATTTTTATTACTGGTCTGAATAATAAAGCCCTCAACATCTGTAGGCAAATCATAATAATATACAGTCTGACCGTTGCTATTTGTACCTATAGAATTACCTGTTATAACGTAAGCACTATTCCAATCTGGGTTGGTTTTAGTTTTACTTCCCCAGAAGTACATTTTCAGATAAGTAAACTTTTGATTATTTGTAATAAAAATACGATTACAACCGTCCTCAACAGGTGTAGTAGATGCAGTTAATGCAGCATTAGCGGTTGAGATCGAACCAACCATAAGGGTTGAGAACAGCATTAGGACACAGAGAATTAGGGATATTGTTCTGCGACTAATGTGCTTTAACTTTGTTTTCATAGAATTACCTCCGTTTGATTTTCGGCAAAGCCGAAAATAATTGATAATGGAAAATTGATAATTGATAATGAAGGTCGAGGAGATAGGTTCATAGATAAATTAACTTATATTCCCGACCGGATTTGTAACAATCCCTCCGTCGGCTTTGCCGACACCTCCCTTTACACAAGGGAGGCTTTTGTGTGAGGCTTTGCCACAGCCTTTACACAAGGGAGGCAATCAATTGATAATTGATAATTGATAATGGATAATGAAGGTCGTGCAGATAGATTCATCTGTAAACAAACTTCTATTCACCACCGGATTTGTAACAATCCCTCCGGCACTTCGTGCCACCTCCCTTTACACAAGGGAGGCAATCAATTTAAATTTTTAGCTTTGCCTTTATTTCTGACCAACTGCAAAGCTTTATTTTCAATTTTCCTTTTAGAAGTTGCAGAGCT
>CAMFQG010000122.1 GCA_945980035.1 uncultured Clostridia bacterium | reverse complement strand
TTAATTATCAGTATAATATCCTGTCTTATAACAATATATGATAAACATTGTGCAATTATAGGAAAATGGAGAGTAAAAGAATTTACCTTGATTTTATTATCCATAATGGGTGGCAGTGGGTTTATGTATCTAACTATGTTAGCCATTCGTCATAAAACACGAAAGCCGAAATTTATGGTAGGAATACCCATTATTATACTCTGTCAGATTTTAATTTATATTTTTGTTAGGATGGCATTAAATGGAGCGTAAAAAAGTTATATTTACCGTACCTTTGGAATGTGACGGAATGAACGCCAACGTGTTTTTGCGTAAGCATTGTAATGTTTCTGCTCGTATGATAACACGTCTAAAGCGAGAAAAAGACGGAATTATAAGAGATAATCAGCTGCTTAGAACAATAGATACAGTACATTTTGGTGATGTTGTAATTTTGAATATGCCTGTGGATAAAAATGACATTATTCCGGTTAAGGGAAAGCTTGATATATTGTTTGAAGATGAAAGCATCATAATTATTGACAAGCCTTACGATATGCCTGTGCATCCTACCAAGATACACCAAAGAGATACCTTGGCAAATTACCTTGTATATATGCAAAAGCAAAGAGGTGAAAGTTATACCTTTAGAGCAATTAACAGGTTAGATAAGGATACGTCCGGAATAGTTGTAATTGCAAAGGATAGATACTCAGCGTCCAATCTGTTTGGTACTCTTAACAAAACTTATTATGCTGTATGTGAGGGCTTGATATTCGGCAGTGGTACTATAGATAAACCCATAAAGCTTTTAGAGGGGCATACTATACAAAGAGCTACAGCAGATGACGGAGCAAGAGCTGTTACTCATTATAAAGCAGTTGAACATTCAAAAAATCACACTTTGCTTGAAATCAATCTTGAAACAGGGAGAACTCATCAGATAAGATGTCACTTTTCCTCAATTAATCATCCTCTTGCAGGTGATGATATGTACGGAGGTTCCTTGTCTTTTATTAAAAGACAGGCTCTTCATTGCGGTGCGGTTGATTTTATTCATCCAATAACTAAGGAAAAAACAGAAATAAAATCACTTTTACCCTGTGATATTCAGAATATTCTAAATAAAGACAAATAGCCTCACATCGCTGTGAGGTTATTTCATTTTATATGTATTTTATCTTTTTTGTTTACTCCCATAATTCCGCCCAAGGCTGAGAGAACAACTAAAATTATAAATTTATACAGAGTAAAAATTGATAAAGAGGCAAAATTTGAAATAAGACCTGAAAGAATAATTATTATAAACATTATTATCCCTATAATACCGCCAACAAGAATACCGTTGCTTTTATAAATTCTGCCTCCTGCGTTTCCGCCTACAAATCCGCCTACAGCGAGGAACACAAGAGTGATATATTCAATAATTGATTCAGGATATTTTCCCGAAATAACAAATAGAAAAGTACAGATAAACAGTAGTAATGAAACAGTTACAGAACTTATTAATACACCGAAAACTATAGAACGTAAAAAATGCTTATTGATAGCATTAATATTGCTTTTTATTTGCAAAAAAATAACCCCCTGAATATAATTCTAAAAAATTATATTCAAGGGATTGAATATTTATACTGTTTTTATTCTTCTTCTTTTTTCTTTTTCTTGAAACCGAATAGGCCTTTTTTCTCAGTCTTTTCAGCTACAGGAGCTTCTTTCTGGTTGTCAATAGTGGAAATACACCATTTCTTCATTTTTAATTTAACTCTGTCTGAACCTGTTTCGATAACAATGGCGTCCTCTTCATCTTTTACGGCAACAACTCTGCCGATAATACCGCCGATTGTTGTTACTTCGTCGCCAACTGAAATAGAATTACGCATTTCAGCTTCTTCTTTTTTCTTTTTTGAATTAGGTCTGATTAAAAAGAAATAAAGAGCCGCAAATATAGCAACATAAATAACTATCATAAAAATCGGATTTGAAAAAATACCGCCGCCGGGTGTTTGATTTTGAGCTGCATTCTGAGCAGTATCTAATAAAGTAAGTGTAGTATTCATATTAAAATCCTTCTTTCTTAAAACATCCTGTAAATTATAACAGAAAAACCTTTAGTATGCAAGTACTTATTAAATTCTTTTGCCTAAAATATCGGTATATTTCTTGTAAAAGCTTTCAAAAGAACCGTTGTCTAATTCCTCACGAATACGTTTTAGCAGATTATTATAGAAGTAGAGGTTGTGTGTAACGCATAATCTCATACCAAGCATTTCTCCTGCTTTCATCAGATGACGAATATATGCACGTGTAAAGTTTTGACATGCAGGACAATCACATCGTTCGTCAATAGGTGAATCGTCAAGCTGATATTTTGCATTCCAAATGTTTCTTATACCATTCCATGTAAATAAATGACCGTGACGTGCGTTTCTGCTTGGCATTACACAGTCAAACATATCAATTCCTCTGTAAACACCCTCTAAAATATTCGCAGGAGTACCTACGCCCATAAGATAACGAGGTTTATCTTTAGGCATAAATGGTGTAACAGCCTCTATAATTTCATACATTTGCTCAGCAGTTTCGCCTACAGCAAGTCCGCCGATTGCATATCCCGGTAAATCAAGCTCTGCAATGGTTTTCATATGCTCAATTCTTAAATCAGGGAAAATTCCCCCTTGGTTAATTCCAAACAGCTTCTGCTCTTTGTTAATTGTATCGTCAAGGCTGTTAAGTCTGTTCATTTCTGTTTTGCATCTTTCAAGCCAGCGAGTAGTTCTATGAATTGAATCCTTTGTATAATCATAGGGTGAAGGGTTTTCAATACATTCATCAAAAGCCATCGCAATGGTAGAGCCTAAATTCGATTGTATCTGCATACTTATTTCCGGGCTCATAAATATTTTTCTACCGTCAATATGAGAGTTGAAATAAACTCCTTCTTCTTTGATATTTCTCAGCTTTGCAAGCGAAAACACCTGAAAACCGCCACTGTCAGTCAGGATAGGACCTTCCCACCTTGAAAATTTATGAAGTCCGCCAAATTTTTTAACATTTTCATCTCCCGGTCTTAAATGAAGATGATATGTATTGCTTAGCATAATCTGGCAGTTAACCTCTTTTAAGTCCAAGGCTGATAAAGCCCCCTTGATAGCACCGCAGGTAGCAACATTCATAAATGCAGGTGTCTGCACAGTTCCGTGTACAGTATTGATTACACCTCGTCTTGCATTGTTTTCCTTTTTAATTACTTTAAACATAAATACCTCATATTATCATCATTGCGTCACCGATTTGTACGGTTTATAGTATATTTCCAATCGGTAAAGAAAGATTAGGCGCGGGAATCCACGCCTAATAAATCAGAATAGGTCACTGTGTGTTCCGGTTCTTGTGAGATATAGTATTAATTCATTATTGTTGATTTTATATATCAACAACCAGTCAGGGGTAATGTGACATTCCCTGAAATCAGAATAATTACCTGACAAATTGTGATCTTTATATTTTTCCGGCAACATTTGTCCGCTTGCCAGTATTTCGATAACATCTTCAAGTAATTGGATATTATAACCTCTTTTAATAATTCTTTTGAAATCTTTTTTAAAGGTTGTTTCATACCTAATCGTCAGCATTTAAATCCTCCATTAACTCGGAAACAGAATGGAAGCCACGACTTAATCCTATACCATTTCTAACATTTTCAATAGCTCTTATAGTTTCTTCGTTGGGAACATCTGCCGTAATCTCAAAAGGAATAGAGCGTTGTCTTAATGCCTGACGAATAAAAATATTTATTGCGGTTGATAAGTCCATTCCTAATTCTGCAAAAAGCTTCTGCGCTTCTTTTTTAATATCAGCATCCAAACTGACATTTGTACTAACCTTTGCCATAATATCAACTCCTTGTGTTATTGTATTATAATTATACTCTTGATATGACACTTAGTCAATATATTATATGCATATTATAGCTATAAAATACACATACAATCACCGAAAGAGAAAAATCTGTATTTTTCCTCTACTGCAACCTTGTATGTGTTCATTACATTTTCATATCCTGCAAATGCCGATACCAACATAATCAAAGTGCTTTCCGGTAAATGAAAGTTTGTTATAAGTCCGTCCAAAACCTTGAATTTATATCCGGGATAAATAAATATATCTGTCCATCCGTCACAGCCCTTTACTTGACCGTACTCACTTGCTACACTCTCCAAGGTTCTGCAGGATGTTGTACCGACGGCAATAACTCTACCGCCGTTTTTCTTTGTTTCACTTATTAGCTTTGCAGTTTCTTCAGGCACTTCATAGTGTTCACTGTGCATTTTGTGATTGTTTACATCGTCAACCTTTACAGGTCGAAAAGTGCCCAAACCAACGTGAAGAGTGACATAGCCGATATTTACTCCTTTATCCTTAATTTTTTCCATTAACTCCTTAGTAAAGTGCAGGCCTGCGGTAGGTGCGGCAGCAGATCCTAACTCGTTTGAGTAAACCGTTTGATACCTTTCCTTGTCCTGTAATTTTTCAGTAATGTAAGGGGGAAGAGGCATTTGACCGATTTTATCTAAAGTAGCATAAAAATTATCTTCACATTCAAATTCAATAATTCTGTTGCCTTCTTCTGTTATGTGGGTAACAGTACCTTTCATCAGTCCGTCACCAAAGCTGAAGCTTGCACCGACTCTTGCTTTTTTGCCGGGCTTGGAAAGTGTTTCCCAAGTATTATTTCCAACCTGTTTCAGTAGTAAAAATTCTACATTAGCTCCTGTTTCTTCTTTTGTACCGAATATCCTTGCAGGCAGAACTCTTGAATCATTAACTATTAAGCAATCGCCCTCATTAAGATAATCTAAAATATCGTAAAAATGTTTATGACTAATTTCTCCGTTTTCTCTATTCATAACAAGAAGCCTTGAATGATCCCTCGGCTCAATAGGTGTTTGGGCAATAAGCTCCTCAGGTAAATCATAGTAAAAGTCACTTGTTTTCATATTCCGCATCCTTTAAAAAATAGTATTATTTTTTCGTTAAATAATTGACATTGTTTCTTTATAATGTTATATTATATAAGAATATGGACGTATTTTTACAGCCCAGTATATAT
>CAMFQG010000121.1 GCA_945980035.1 uncultured Clostridia bacterium | reverse complement strand
GTGTTATGTATAATACAATAAAACAATAAGTAATTACAGGGTATATTTGTACATTATTTTCTATTGCGCCGGTTGAAATAAAAGTGAATCTGTGATAAAATAGTATCAAATTAGGGTAAGTATTGGAGGTAATTTAATTGAAAAATTATGAGACACCTGAATTAGAATTAGTTAGATATGATGTAGAGGATTGTCTTACAGGTTCAACTGAAATTCCTAAAGAAACAGAGGATATCGGTGGTATATTAGACGATTTAATCTAAATTTATCAATAAAGTCGGTCAGTTTTAGGCTGTCCGACTTTCTTACATTAACGGAGAATATTATGAAAAAGAAGTGCTTGATTTTACTTTCTGTTATTTTATCAATTACTGTTTTGGTGTTGTCTGCTATAACCGTAAATGCAGAAACCCTTGTTACATGGGAAGATTTCCCCGACTATGTTTTTTATGTGGATATTTCCGATTCACAGGGTAACTCTACATACGCCGTCAGCTCTTATGTAGGAGAAAACCCTAACCTTGTTATACCAACCACCGCCCACGGACATTCAATACTTCGTTTAGGTGAAAAATGTTTCTACAATAACAGCATTGTAGAATCAGTCACCATGCACGACGATATAACTCACATTAGAAAATGGGCTGTCAGAAGTTGCAGTAATTTAAATAATGTGTACTACTCCAAAAACTTGGTAGTTATTGATGATTACTCATTTGCAAATAACCCCATTATGGATTCTGCACTTATAAGAAACACAAAAATAAACACTTTGGGAAAGGGAGCATATTCTACTGATCCCAAACTAAAGTATATTTCTTTACCCGATACACTTAAAGTCATTGGTGAAAAAGCATTTTTACAGACTACTATGGAAAGAATTGTTATTCCAGACGGCGTTGAAGAAATCGGTATGCGAGCATTCAGCAGTTCAACAGCATTAAAAACAATTTATATTCCGGCTACTGTAAAGAAAATAGACCAATATGCTTTTTATCTATCAGAAAATGTAACCGTTTATTGTCTTGAAAATTCCTATGCACAGGAATTTTGTGAGGCAAACGGTGTAAATTACAAGCTGATAACAGAAGATGATTACCCATCAAATATTTTAGCGGATGTAAATAATGATAAGGATATAAATGTACGTGATGTGACAATGATGCAGATTGAGCTTTCAAATGGCGAAAGTCCGGAGTTTTTGTCACAAAACTGTGACGTAAATGCAGACTGCAGGTTTGATATTAACGATGTAACATATCTGCAAAAATATTTGTCAGGAGTATATGACAGTTTCCCTTATTAAAAATTCAGCCCTACCGATTTGGTAGGGCTGAAAATTTTTATCTATAAAGTTTTAGATTAATGATTTATACATTGCGATAATGTCATCTAAAGTAGCTTCCTTTGGATTGCCGGGAGCACAAGCATCGGCAACAGCACTTTCAGCCAGGAACTGAATGTCCTCTTCCTTAACAATATCCTTTAAATCCTTAGGAATACCAACGTCAGCGGAAAGCTGTGCAACTGCGTCAACAGCGGCTTTTCTGTATTCTTCCTGTGTCATACTGTCAACATTTTCAACGCCCATCGCCTTTGCAATGTCCTTGTATTTTTCGCCTGTAGCGTCTGCGTTAAATGCCATTACAGTAGGAAGCAGGATAGCGTTTGCAACACCGTGTGGTGTGTCGTAAACTGCACCTAATGCGTGAGCCATAGAGTGAACAATGCCAAGACCTACGTTTGAAAATCCCATACCTGCAACGTACTGTCCTAAAGCCATACCTTCTCTGCCCTCAGCAGTGTTTTCGCAAGCACCCCTAAGTGACTTTGCAATAATTTCTACAGCCTTAATGTGGAACATATCGGAAAGCTCCCAAGCTCCCTTAGTTATGTAACCCTCAATAGCGTGTGTAAGTGCGTCCATACCTGTAGCTGCAGTTAAGCTTTTTGGCATACTGCTCATCATATCAGGGTCAACAACAGCAACAATAGGAATATCGTGAGTATCCACACAAACAAATTTACGTTTTTTCTCAACGTCTGTAATAACATAGTTGATTGTAACCTCAGCTGCTGTACCTGCTGTTGTAGGAACAGCAATAATAGGAACGCAAGGATTTTTTGTAGGAGCTACGCCCTCAAGACTTCTCACGTCAGCAAACTCGGGGTTTGTAATGATAATACCGATAGCCTTAGCTGTATCCATAGAAGAACCGCCGCCGATAGCAATAATATAGTCTGCACCGCTGTCCTTAAAGGACTGAACACCGCTTTGGACGTTTTCAATAGTAGGGTTAGGCTTAATATCGCTGTAAATCTCGTAATCGAGCTTTGCCTCATCAAGTAAGTCTGTAACCTTTTTTGTAACATTAAACTTAATCAGGTCAGGGTCAGAGCAAACAAAAGCCTTTTTAAAGGCTCTGTTTTTAGCCTCTGTAACTATTTCTTTAATTGCACCTGAACCGTGGTAAGATGTTTCGTTTAACACAAAACGATTTGCCATATTTATTTCCTCCTAAATAATTTTGTTTTATGCAAATTATACAATTTACAATACTATTATAACTCTAATTTGGCTATTTGTAAATATTGAAATTGTAGAAATTTGTTTGACTTTAGTGTGCTGATATGGTAAACTGTTAATGAAATAAAAAATGAGGTGAAAATAATGAAAAAATCATTAGCTTTATTATTAGCAGTATTAATGTTAGTTTCAGCATTGTTCTGCGGTTGTGCAGGTGCTGAACCAACAGATGCAGAGAAAAAGACATTTACAGTAGGCTTTGACGCTGAATTTCCACCGTACGGCTATAAGGACGACAACGGCGAATACACAGGCGTTGACCTTGAGCTTGCCCAGGAAGTTTGCGACCGTCAGGGTTGGGAGCTTGTAAAACAGCCAATCGACTGGGACAGCAAGGATATGGAGCTTAACGCAGGTACAATCGACTGTATCTGGAACGGCTTTACATTAACAGGCCGTGAGGATGATTACACTTGGACTGCACCGTATATTGACAACTCACAGGTTGTTGTAGTAAAAGAAGATTCCGACATTTCTTCTTTAGATGATTTAAAGAACAAAATCGTTGCTGTTCAGACAGATTCTTCTGCTCTTGCTGCTTTAGCAGGTGACGATGTAACCGATGAAAACAAAAAGCTATGCGCTTCCTTTAAGGAGTTACAGCAGATTGGCGATTATAATACTGCCTTGATGAATTTAAGCGCAGGTGCAGTTGACGCTATTTGTATGGATATCGGCGTTGCTAACTACAACTTAAAGAAGAACGAAGGCAAGTACAGAATCCTTGACGAGCAGATTTCTGTTGAACAGTATGCAGTAGGCTTTAAGAAAGGCAATACAGAGCTTAGAGATACTGTTGAGAATACTTTAAAAGAAATGTATAAAGACGGTACATTTATGGAAATCGTTGACAAGTACGACGCTGAGTACGGAATTTCACAGAGCATTTGCTTTGGTGAATAATAACTATTGTTGACTATTGTTGCCACAGGGTAACCCCCTGTGGCATTTTTAAGGTGAGTTGTTATGAAGAAAAAACCTATAATTGCTGTTATTTTATTTGTTGCAATATTGATTCCTGCAACACTTTCGGCTTGCGGTGTGAATCCGGAGGGCGGTAGCTCCGAAATCGGTCAGTTTTTTAATTGGTTTTGGAACTTAATAGTCGAGCTTTCCTCCGGAATGCTTAATTCATTGTTGATATTTGTATTTACAATTTTGTTTTCTATGCCACTTGGCTTGCTTGTTTGCTTTGCGCGCCGTTCAAGATTTAAGGTTGTGGAATTAGTAACAAAATTCTACATTTCCGTAATGCGAGGTACTCCGCTGATGCTACAGTTGTTGGTAGTGTTCTTTGGACCTAACCTGCTTTTGGGTATGACAGTTACAAGCGACTACAGAATGTACGCCTGTATTATAGGTTTCTCATTAAACTATGCCGCTTACTTCGCTGAAATATATCGCAGCGGTATTGAAGCAGTACCAAAGGGACATTACGAGGCTTCAAAGGTTTTGGGCTACACAAGACAGCAGACCTTTATGAAAATAGTTTTCCCGCAAATGGTGCGTCATATTGTACCGCCGGTAACAAACGAGGTTATCACCTTAGTAAAAGATACTTCTTTGGCTTTTGCCCTTTCAGTAAGCGAGATGTTCTCTCTTGCAAAAGAAGCAGTTGCCCGTGAAAGCAATATTATGCCACTGTTCGTAGCAGGCTTGTTCTACTATTTATTTAACCTGATAGTATCCTTTGCTATGGGCAAGCTTGAAAAGAAAATGAACTACTACAGTCACTAAGGAGGACGTTATGAATATTTTAGAGATTAATAACATACGCAAATCCTTTGATAACTTTGACGGTAGCGGTAAATTAGAGGTGCTAAAGGATATTTCTCTTTCCGTAAAAGAGGGAGAGGTAGTATCTATCTTAGGACCGTCGGGAAGCGGTAAATCAACCCTGCTTAGATGTGCAACACTACTTGAAACAATGGACGGAGGCTCTCTGTCTTATTGCGGAGAAGCCGTTGCCAAGGATGTAAACGGTGTTTCCGTTTACTCACCTAAAAGCGAGATAAAGAAAATCAAGAGCTACTTTGGTTTGGTGTTCCAAAACTTCAATCTTTTTCCTCATTTCACTGTATTGAAAAACGTGGCAGACGCACCCATTTCAGTACAAAAACGTGATAAAGCTGAAGTTTATAAAGAAGCAAGAGCCCTGTTAGAGCAGATGGCTATTGCTGATAAAGAAAACTTTTATCCAAGTCAGCTGTCAGGCGGTCAGCAACAGCGTGTGGCTATTGCAAGAGCATTAGCACTAAAGCCACAGATGTTGTTCTTTGACGAGCCAACCTCAGCCCTTGACCCTGAGCTTACACAGGAGATTTTAAAGGTTATCCGCCAGCTTGCCTCACAGAAAATGACAATGGTAATAGTAACCCACGAAATTGAATTTGCACGTAATGTATCCGACAGAGTAATATTTATGGAAAACGGATACATTGTTGAAGAGGGCGACCCTAAGGATGTAATCGACAATCCAAAGAATGACCGTGTAAAGGCATTTTTGCAGAAAATTAAAAATTAGCAAAAGCTCCCTTGTGTAAAGAATTATTGCCATATTTCCATACACAAGGGAGGTTTGCTTTCCTAAGGAAGAATAAAAATTCAAATAATATCCGCCGTAGGCGGTTATTGATGCGGTCGGGCGGAAAAGTTTTCTAATTGTGTAAACTTATCTGTGTACGGGTTCAGCACATCGGTAAGTAGAAAGTGTCAGCACATGGGTAA
>CAMFQG010000120.1 GCA_945980035.1 uncultured Clostridia bacterium | reverse complement strand
AAGGGACTCGAACCCCTGACCTACTGCTTAGAAGGCAGTTGCTCTATCCAGCTGAGCTATTGGCGCATCTCTGTTCCTGTATTCAGCCTGTCTATTATATCGAACAATGGTAACTTTGTCAAGTATTTTTTGAAAAGTTTTATTATTATTTCCATTCGATTTCACTTGGTATCCGCTGACACAGTGCTATGTTTCTGTATTCCGGTTTATATGTAACCTCCTCAATAACAGTAATAAACTCAGGGATAGTAAATATATCATTTTCCTTGTTAAGCTCAATTTCAAGATAAGCTTGATTTTTCCAAAAAGGAAATATATCAATTTCATAGTAGGTGCCGTTATACATAACGCAGTATCTGTCTTTAGAGATACTTCCGATTTTAGAATTTGAGTTTAGCAGGTTCTCATATTCTTCCTTTGTAAGTCTTGTTTCTGTTTCTTCTCTTACTGTATCGGAAATTTTACGCTTTTCAGTCTTAATATATATGTAGTTGCCCTTTTCGCCACGTTTGCGTAATCTGAATCTTTCGTTGTTTGATGAAATCATATATGTCTGTTCTATTTCGGATTTACAGCAGGGTAAAGAGTTTAGAAATGCCAAATCAGGATATTTTATCAAGAATTTTCTTTCTATCTCTAAATGCTTTGGTATTCCTAAAAAAGAGTTAATTTCCGTAATCAGTAATTTTATTTTTTCATCAAAGGTTTCACATACAGGTATAAATCTGTAATGAGGGTTTCCGCACCATGCTCGTAATGACTTTTCGTTTAAAACACAAGCTTCTTCTTTATTTTCAATTCTTATATTCTCTTGCTTATATTTTTGACTATTGCTGTTTGATGTGCTGTCAAGGTGAAATACAGCGTCATATCTGTCACGCAAATCAATTTCGCATAAGCTTAGTTCATTTTTGAGCCTGTCAAAATCATCGTCATCAAGATACACCCTGCAATCCATAAGGCCTCTGTCGCACAGAATAACAGGATTATTCAAGCTTTGGGCTGATTTTTCAGCATTTTTCTCATTTTCAATCTGCCTCGTAGCAATAGCTTTTTGAAATTCAAAAACAGGTAAACCTCTGTCAAACCCCTCGGCTAAAATCTCTGACGCAACCTCTGTAACGGTTAACACGTCAAAGCCCTCCTTTACCAAATGTTCCTTGATAAATTTTAAAGCCAACGACTTTCCACCGCAGGGCCCTCCGGAAAAAACAATTTTAGGGATAAATTTCATAACAAAACACCTCAACACTTGTAATTATATAGTAATGCCAATATTGATATTTCCATATTAGAATTAAAATAATATTTTGCCTGTATTTTCTTGACAGTGTAGATAATGAGTGATAAAATTTAATCGGATGGATATATATTGAAAGGAAGTAATCTAAATGGATATGAAAAATGTTGATTGGTCAAACTTAGGTTTTGGCTATATTCAGACAGAAAAGAGATTTGTTGCTAATTTTAAAGACGGCAAATGGGATGAAGGAATCATTACTGATGATGCAACTGTATCTATCAACGAGTGTGCAGGCGTATTGCAGTATGCACAGACCTGCTTTGAGGGACTAAAGGCATACACAACTGCTGACGGAAGCGTTGTTACCTTCCGCCCTGACTTAAATGCAGACAGAATGATTGACAGCTGTAAAAGACTTATGATGCCTGTATTTCCTAAGGAAAAGTTTATTCAGGCAGTTAAAGACGTTGTAGCTGCAAATATAGATTGCGTACCTCCATATGGTTCAGGTGCAACACTTTACATAAGACCGTATATGTTTGGTACAAACCCTGTTATCGGCGTTAAGCCTGCTGACGAGTATCAGTTCAGAATTTTTGTTACACCTGTTGGACCTTACTTCAAGGGCGGTGCAAAGCCAATTACAATTCGTGTATCTGATTACGACAGAGCGGCTCCTCACGGAACAGGCCATATTAAAGCAGGTCTTAACTACGCTATGAGCCTGTATCAGATTGTTGACGCTCACGAAAAAGGCTTTGACGAAAATATGTACCTTGACCCTGCAACACGTACAAAGGTTGAAGAAACAGGCGGAGCTAACTTCTTGTTTGTAACAAAGGACAACAAGATTGTTACACCAAAGTCAAATTCCATCCTGCCGTCAATTACAAGAAGAAGTCTTTTGATTGTAGCTAAAGAGTACTTAGGACTTGAGGTAGAAGAGAGAGAAGTGCTTTTAAGCGAAGTAAAGGATTTTGCTGAGTGCGGATTGTGCGGTACAGCAGCAGTTATTTCACCTGTCGGCAAGATTTATGACCACGGTGAGGAAATAGCATTCCCAAGCGGTATGGATGAAATGGGCCCGATTACTAAGAAACTTTATGATACATTAACAGGTATCCAAATGGGCAGAATTGATGCTCCTGAGGGCTGGATTTGTAAGATAAAATAATAGTATGTAAGGGCTGAGTTTTCTCAGCCCTTTCTTTTGATATGATAGAAACTTCGGTATATTGTCAAAATTGTCAGTGATTGGGGAATGATTATGACTAAAAATTCGGTGATTGAAAATATATTTTATTATTTGTTCTGCGGTTTTACAGGCGGAGTAATAGCACTAATAATTTGGTTGTTTTTAAAGTTAATGAACCTTGGTATTTCGTTAATTTGGCAAACGATTCCCGATCAAATCAACTTTCCCTTTTATACGGTAATCCTTTGTACAATAGGCGGACTTATACTGGGTATTTATCAAAAGCTTTCAAAGGCTGTCCCCGATGAACTTAATGCAGTAATGGCAAAGGTGAAAAAGGAAAAGTATTATCCTTATAATAAAACCTTGCTTTTGTGTGTTTCAGCGTTACTGCCTTTACTGTTTGGCGGAAGTATCGGTCCTGAGGCGGGACTTACAGGCGTTATTGTAGGGCTGTGCTATTGGGCAGGTAACAATATGAAACTAATCAAAAACAGAATACCTGATATATTAGATCTTGGTATTGCAGCTACCTTGGGTACGATTTTCTTTGCTCCTTTGTTTGGACTTGTCGCGCCCAATGAGGAAAAGCTTTTTAGCGGGAACAGCAATATCAACGGACGTAAGCAAAAAACAGTATCTAATATTGTAGCAGTGCTATGTGCAATCGGTGTGTTTTTTGCTCTTAATACTTTGTTTGGCGGTGGCTTAGGCTTACCCCGTATCGGCAATTACTTAATAACAAACACAGAAAGAATATGGGGAATACCGATAATACTTTTAGGTGTAATATTCGGTGTTTTGTTCATCTGTTTTGAAAAGTTATCCCACGTTATTTTTGACAAAATCAAAGGTAAGCTTGGTATAATCGTCAGCACGACTTTGGGTGGTCTCATCTTAGGAATAATCGGAACGTATTTACCTCTCACAATGTTTTCAGGGGAAGAAAGCATAACTGAACTCCACTCGGATTATATCAGCTATGCTCCTTGGATTTTGATATTAACCGGCGTGCTGAAACTGTTTTTAACAAACATTTGTATAAAATCAGGCTGGGTAGGGGGACATTTCTTCCCTGTGATTTTCTCGGGAGTAAGCATAGGCTACGGAATTGCAATGCTGACAGGTCTTGATATTCCTTTCTGCTGTGCTGTCATTACAGGAGCAATACTGGGTTGCACTATGAAAAAACCTCTTGCAGTTTGCCTGCTTTTAATGCTGTGCTTTGATCCAAGAATTATTCCATGGATTTTAATTTCAGCATTTATAGGCAGTATTATACCTATAGGTAAAAAGAAAAAGGGTGTAGAATGATATGAAGAAAAGCAAGTTGATTTTAAGAGTGCTGAAACGCACCGGAGCAATAAAGCTCCTTTACGGATATATAACAATGTTTTTGGTAATCAGCATTTTGATAATGATTTTTGAGCCGAAGATAAACACTTTTTCTGACAGTCTATGGTATTGCTTTAATGTTATGACTACTATCGGTTTTGGTGACGTTACTTCTGTTACCATAGTGGGCAGAGTTTTATCTATAATACTTTCAATTTATTCTATTCTCATTATCGCGGTAATACCGGGTGTTTTGACAAGCTACTATATTGAAAGCATAAAGCTAAGGTCAAACGAAAGTATGGAAAAGTTTATGAGCGACCTTGAACATTTACCTGAGCTTTCAAAAGAGGAGCTTTCCGAATTGTCAGACAGAATCAAAAAATTTCAAAAGAAAAGGTAAGAGCAGTTTTTAGTTTTTGAGATTAATAAATTTGTCACAAAATTGTCACAGCAGGCGTGACAAATGTGTCAAAATAAGGTTTCTGCAGGCTAAATTCAGCCAACAGAGGAAATAAAAAAAGTCAGTATTTATCAGCCCTCAAAGGCAATCCGAATAAATACTGACTTTTGCTATGGTCGAGGTGACATATGTTCATATTTAGAAAACTTCCCACTCGTCGCCTGTGTCCACGTAAAGGGGAAAGGTATCATCAACGCACCTCCCTAAAAAAGCTCCACCATAGCATAAAAAGGGGACCCCAAAAAGCAAAATTGCTTTTTGGGGAGAGGAGGAGCAATATAACGAGCAGGTGATTTTAAAGAAAATTA
This sequence comes from uncultured Clostridia bacterium, assembly GCA_945980035.1. Lineage (GTDB taxonomy): Bacteria > Bacillota > Clostridia > Oscillospirales > Acutalibacteraceae > Ruminococcoides. The sequence continues at coordinate 802 of CAMFQG010000120.1, read as the reverse complement.
CAGCGAGTGGAATTTGCGACGACGAAACGGTCGGCTTCAAGTCCTGTCACGTACATTGGTCCGAGTGTTCATAACGGATTGTTATTTACTTACCATTCTCCGTGACAAAAAATATGTTCAACAGCAAAGGTCATTGCGGTAGTTAAAACATTAGCAGCAATAATAACCGCAATTAAAACCTTTTTATTAGAAGACTTCTTTCGCAAAAACAGATATACAATAGGAAATTCAACAAACAGTGTTATCAATAAATAGAAAAGCGAAACTGTAAACGTTGGTGTAGCGCTTACTGTATAATTGATTGCATAAAATATACCCTTTTCAGAAGTATAAAAAGAATATACGTTATCAGAGGAAATCCCGAGCCATATATACGGCACCAAAAACGAAGCTAAATTTGCCAACGAAACGACAGGTATTACACGTTTTAGGTCTTTAACTTTTGCCAAATAATTGATTAAAACAATCTCTATTATCAGCGTCAAGATTATTACGATAGGCAACAAATCCAGAGGACGTTTTGAAGAAACCCAATGCCATGATGAATTTGCAGACACCGTTATCGGAAATAAAAAGATGAACAATATCGCAATTAAAACTGAAAAGAATGTTTTATTATTTTTCACTGCATTCACCTCGAAGTTTTTTCTAAAAAAATTATATCAAGAATATACCTTAATGTCAATTCCTTAAATTGTCTTATGTTATATCGAGCAGGGAATTTGTACGGCAAATTCCGGAATACAGACCGAAAAAGAAAGAGTGTCCATAACTTAAATCCGTTATGAACACTCATACTGGT
>CAMFQG010000119.1 GCA_945980035.1 uncultured Clostridia bacterium | reverse complement strand
TTGAAGCCCTTAGCGTCCTTAACCTTCTTGTAAGTAACCTTAATAGCCTTCTTAGCGCCCTTAACTGTTACCTTTGGTGTCTTTAACTTCTTAACAGCAACTGCCTTGCCTGCTTCGATTACTTCACCGCAATCAGCACAAACTACGTCGCCTGTGTAGCCCTTTTCAAAGTAAGTAGCTGCCTTAGCGCCTTCTGTCTTTGTCTCATTGTGAGCACAAGCTGGATCTGTTGGTTGTGTTTCAGTTGGCTTTGGCTCTGTCTCAGTTGGCTTTGTTGGTACAGGATATGTTGGTACCTGACCGTCTGTAGATACGATTGCTACACCTGCGTCAGGATTATAGCAGAAGATAACCTTCTCGCCGCCTACTGTTGTAACAGCACCGTCATTGCCCATACCGTCCGGATGCCATCCGCCGTTGCTGTCCTTAACCTTGAAGTTAAATGTACCGGCAGGAGCATTCTCAATAGTTAAGTAATAGTTGCCGTCGTCACCCTTTGTCATACCATTTGCAGGATCTTCTGCCCAGTTAGCGCCGAACAGTTCAGGGCTACCTACTACATAGTAGTCAAATACAGGAGCAGGTTCTGTCTCTGAAGAAGCTTCTGTTGCCTCTGTCTCTGAAGAAGCTTCTGTTGCTTCTGTCTCTGAAGAAGCCTCTGTTGCTTCTGTTTCGGAAGAAGACACTGTTGCTTCTGTCTCAGAAGAAGGTTCTGTTACTTCTGTCTCAGAAGAAGTTTCTGTTGCCTCTGTTTCAGAAGAAGTTTCTGTTGCTTCTGTCTCGGAGGAAGTCTCTGTTGGCTCTGTCTCGGAAGATGCAGTTGTTGGCTCCTCAGTTGGGTCAACATAGCTGTTTTCCTCGTTATCCAAATCAACGTATCCGCTTAATGTAACAGTATCATCCACAACATTTTTATAGCTGAATGGAATATTACCGCCTAATACGTGTGCCGGGTCGAAGATATCTTGTATTGTTGTTGTGATTGCTTTTGGATCAAATTCCTGGTCAAGAACAGTGAAATTAATTGTTACTAATGCTGTATCGTCAAAGCTGTAAACAGCAGTTGGTGCTGAACCGTTAAACAAAACTGTGCCCGGTTTGTTGGCTGTGTCATTTGCAAAAAAGCTGCCTGTTTTTCCGTCATAAATTACAATATCCTCTTCAGAAGCTATCGCAAGCTTATCGGCAGGATATTTTACAAATCCCTGAAAAGCACTGATGTCTGTGTCAGTTTTTAAAAGAAATTTGTAGGTTACTGTGTTGGCCTCTGTGTCCTCGGCAGCATTAACACTGATACCGCAAAGTACAGTTGACAAAATCAGTAAAATTGAAAGTGAGATTGAGATAAACTTTTTCATAATTTCCTCCGTTAGTTTTTTGATACTATATTGTTTTGAGATTTGAAAATAGAGTTCTCCGGCACATAGCCACGAACAGGCGAAAGAGGATAAATGTTGCTGTTTTTGCCGATAACCGTTCCCGGATTTAGCACAGAATTACATCCTACCTCTACGTTGTCCCCAAGCATAGCGCCGAACTTTTTAACTCCTGTTTCAATTTTATTTCCGTCAAGGGCTACAGTTACAAGGCTCTTGTCACTTTTTAGGTTAGAGGTGATAACCCCTGCACCTGTGTGTGACTTGTATCCTAAAATACTGTCCCCAATATAGTTGTAATGAGGTGCTTGCACACAATTAAAAAGAATTGAATTTTTAAGCTCTGTGGAATTTCCCACAACAGCATTTTTGCCTACGATAGCACTTCCGCGAATAAAGGCACACTGTCGTACCTCTGCGTTTTCGTCGATAATCAAAGGGCCGTGTAAATATGCTGAGTCGAAAATCTTAGCGCTTTTTGCTATCCAGATATCTTCTCCCCGCTTTTCAAAAATTTCAGGGTCCAATGTTTCTCCCAGCTTTAAAATAAATTCGCTTATCCTCGGCAAAACCTCCCAAGGGTAAGTTGCACTTTCAAAAAGCTCCTTGGCGATAGTTTCGTCTAAGTTAAAAAGACTTGATATTTTAAGCCTATTCACCGCTAATCCTCCTTATACTTGTAGAAAACGTATTCGTGTTTTTCGTCTTTTCCTGCAATAAAGAAAACATTACCGTTGGCTGTAGTTATGTAGCAGACATCAAAGTTGTAGGGCTTTTCGTTTACAGGGTCAAAGACCGTCACAACCTCTCCGCAGGTATTCCACTTAAAGTCAAAAACATTAACTCCGCCTACCGTGAAACGTCTGCTTTTCGTTCTGCCTAAGTATTCATAGCTCATATTATTTTCCTCGTCTTAAAATCTTATCATCCCAGTGAAATTTTTTAAACATCCATACTGTAAATACAGCACAGGCAATACCTAAAATCATTCCTGCAAATACGTCACTTGGATAGTGAACATAGTTGTACAGCCTTGAAAAAGCAATAAGCACCGCAAATACAATAGCTGCAATGCCTAACTTTTTGTTGCCGATAAAGTACACAACCGCTGAGGCAAAGGAACAGCTTGTGTGTCCTGAGGGGAAGCTGTATCCGCTCGTTCTACCTACATTTAACTCAAAGGGAAGTGCCTGATTGTTGTGGAAAAACTGGTAATCGTGGAAAGGTCGAGGTCGGCACACTAAGTTTTTAATAATTAGCTCACCTGCTAAAAAGCCTAATAAAACTGCCGACAATGCCATTATTCCCCAGAGTCGGGTTTTTTTGGGGATAATCAAAATAACGGCTAAAATAATCCAGCCGATACCGCTTTCCGCAAACATAGACAGTCCTGCCATTATTGGATCAAGAAAGTCACAACGGATATTCTGATATATAAAATCAAGTACGGAAAAATCAAAATTAGTAATAAAATGTCCGGTTGTCATTACACTCCTCCATATTTAGATTTATTATATCATAAACAACAAGAAAAGTATATAACAAAATAACGAAAAAATTACTGTAAAACTGCACAAAATATATAATTGTTTTTTGGCATATTAAATAATTCAAGTATATTGACAGCATTTTTTACCCTTTGTTATAATAAAAAACAGTCACCAAATAAACATAAAAGCCTTAATTTCATCAATGCAACCTGTAGTTTACATTTAGAAACCTATTGTTGGTGGTCTTTCACCCATTAAACAGGTATCATTGGCACAGACAAATTGTTTAGAACGGAGGACCTATAATGACATTAGGCGATAAACTGTCAAAATTACGAAAAGAAAACAATTACACACAGGAACAGCTTGCCGGTATTTTAGGAGTATCCAGACAGGCAATCAGCAAATGGGAAAGCGACATCACATACCCCGAAACCGACAAGCTTATTCGTATGAGCGAATTATTTAATTGTTCCTTGGATTATCTGCTCAAGGATACAGTCCAAACAGATAACAGTAACCAGAATAATGGAACAGACGGTTTTAACAAAAAAGCCTTGCGTGAAAGAAAAAGCGCCAAAATGGTATTTGGTATGCCCCTTTGGCACATTGGCAGGAAGGCAAGGGGCTTTATTGCCATAGGCTTAGATGCAAGGGGAGTAATAGCAATCGGAATGAAAGCAACGGGAATTGTATCCTTGGGAATGCTATCTATAGGGGTGTTGTCTTTGGGTATGCTTTCAATCGGTCCGTTGTCGCTGGGTATGTTTGCAATAGGTATTCTCTCGGCAGGTTGTTTTTCTGTAGGTGTTTTTTCCGCAGGAGCTATCAGTTTGGGGATTATATCCATTGGCGCTATTGCAATCGGTGATTTTTCTGTAGGTGCTTTATCAGTGGGAAAATATTTTGCCCTTGGCGATAACGCAAGGGGAATGATTGCCATCGGCGATTCTTACGCAATGGGAAGTGTTTATCAGAAAAGCAGTGAGCTTGTTTCTCAAAATGTTACTGCAATAACACTAACCGAAAAGGATATTAACACAGTAAAGAATTTGCTTGACAACATAGTGCCCACATACCTTTCCTGGGCAAAAGAAATTATAAAGCTGTTTTTATAACTTAATACTCTCTGAAAAAGCCACAGGGTAAAAATCCTGTGGCTTATTTTAATATGTAAATCACAATTTCATTAAAGTATCTGTACAATATTTCAAGACTATCAACTGCAAAAATCCCCACAAGCGCAGGCTTGTGGGGATTGATTTGTTTTGTGTTAGTTAAGATTATTTAACTGATACAGTTACTTTCTTGTAAACACCGTTCTGTGCATATACATATACTGTGCACTTCTTGTTCTTTGCTACACCCTTGATAACACCCTTAGAGTTTACTGTAGCAACCTTAGTGTTTGTTGATTCGTAACGCATAGCTACGTGCTTCTTAACCTTCTTGTCAGACTTGAAGCTTGGCTTCAAGGTAATCTTCTTACCCTTCTTAACAGCTACTTTATCCTTAACCTTAGTAACCTTAGTTGGGTTGCCGAACTTGCCACCCTTTGTGGTAGCGTGAGTTACCTTTGACATTGCACAAGTAACCTTGTTATTGCCAACTGTCTTGTAAGCAACTACCAGATACTTGTAGTATGTACCCTTCTTCAACTTCTTAACTGTGTACTTAGTTGTTTTTGCGGATACTGTCTTAATCTTCTTCATCGCTTTACCGCACTTAGCACCGTAGATAATGTAACCCTTAGCGCCCTTAACCTTAGTCCAGCTCAGGTTCATTGTCTTTTTGCCTGTGCTCTTCTGGTTCAGACGAAGCAGAGCAAATGTTGAACCCTTAGGATCGCCATTGTCTGTATCTGTCTTTGTGATTGTCTTATCAGCCTCGCCTATAGTCTGTGGCTTTGTTGTAGGCTCAGTAGCCTGTGTAGGAGCAGTTGTCGGCTCTGTAGGAGCAGTTGTCGGCTCTGTTGTTTCTGTTGTAGGTACAGTAGGAACAGTTGGAATTGGATATGTTGGCATCTGTCCGTCAGTAGATACTACTGCGAAGCCTGCATTTGGATCATAACGGAAGATAACCTTTTCTCCGCCCGTTGTTGTAACAACACCATCGTTACCCATACCTTCAGGATGCCATCCGCCGTTGCTGTCCTTAACCTTGAAGTTAAATGTACCTGCAGGAGCATTCTCGATAGCTAAGTAATAGTTACCGTCAACACCCTTTGTCATACCGTTTGCAGGATCTTCTGCCCAGTTTGCACCGAATAGCTCAGGGCTACCTACTACATAGTAATCAAATACAGGAGTAGATTCTGTAGTTGGCTCCGGTGGCTCTGTTGTTGGAGCAGTTGACTCAGTTGTAGGAGCTGTTGTTTCTGTTGTCGGCTCTGTTGTTTCAGTAGTCGGTACAGTTGTTTCTGTTGTTGGCTCTGTTGGCTCTGTTGTTGGAGCTGTTGACTCTGTTGTTGGCTGAGTTTCAACAGGCTCGGTTTCAGTTGGCTGAGTTGTAGGAGCAGTTGTTGCTGTTGTTGGCTGTGTTGTTGGAGCTGTTGTTGCTGTTGTTGGCTGTGTTGTTGGAGCTGTTGAAGCTGTTGTTGGCTGTGTTGGTTTGTCAGCAACAAAATCAAATACTTCGCCCTTA
>CAMFQG010000118.1 GCA_945980035.1 uncultured Clostridia bacterium | reverse complement strand
TGCTGACGGTCTTGACATCTCTACAAGTGAGGTTTACGGCGTAGCTACATTTTACTCACAGTTCAGCCTTACACCAAAGGGTGAACACAAAATCAGCGTGTGCTTAGGTACAGCTTGTTATGTTAAAGGTGCTGACAAGGTTCTTGAGAAAATCGAGGAAAAGTTAGGCATCAAAAGCGGTCAATGCACTCCTGACGGTTTATTCTCAATCGATTCTTGCAGATGCGTAGGTGCTTGCGGACTTGCCCCTGTAGTTATGATTGACGAGGACGTTTACGGTAAGTTAGTTCCGGAAGACGTTGATTCAATTCTTGCAAAATATACTAAAGGAGGAGAATAACCGTGACATACGAACAATTATGTAATATTAGAGAAGCAAAAGCCGAGCTTGTTCAGGTACGTAAGGTAATTGCCGAGCAGGGTGAAATTCTTGCTAAGAAAACAGGCTATCGCAAACAGGTTCTTGTTTGCGGCGGTACAGGTTGTACTTCTTCAGGCAGTAAAAAAGTTATTGAGGCTTTGAAAAACTCATTAAAGGCTAACGGCATTGAGGATGAAATTCTTGTTGTAAGAACAGGTTGTTTCGGTCTTTGTGCTTTAGGCCCGATTATGATTGTTTATCCTGAGGGTGCTTTCTACTCACAGGCTACTCCTGAGGGTGTTGAGCGTATCGTAAAGGAACACCTAAAGGAAGGTAATGTTGTTAAAGAATTACTTTATAAGGAGACTGTTCACCAGGACGGTTCTATTATTTCACTAAGTGAAACTAATTTCTACAAGAAGCAGATGCGTATTTCTCTGCGTAACTGCGGTGTTATCGACCCTGAGCAGATTGAGGAATATATTGCTGTTGACGGTTATCAGGCACTACATAAGGTTCTTACATCAATGACACCTGACGAGGTTATTGATGAAATCACAAAGTCAGGTCTTCGCGGTCGTGGCGGCGGCGGATTCCCTACAGGCAGAAAGTGGGCTTTCGCTAAGGCAAGTCAGAACGACGTTAAGTACGTTTGCTGTAATGCTGACGAAGGTGACCCGGGTGCATTTATGGACCGTTCAATCCTTGAGGGTGACCCACACTGCTTGATTGAGGCTATGACTATCGCAGGCTTTGCTATTGGCGCACATCAGGGTTATGTTTATATCCGTGCTGAATATCCAATCGCAGTTGAGCGTTTATCAATCGCTCTTGAGGACGCAAGACAGCACGGCTTATTAGGTAAGGATATTTTCGGCACCGGCTTTGATTTTGATATTGAAATCAGACTTGGTGCAGGTGCATTCGTATGTGGTGAGGAAACTGCTCTTATGACCTCTATTGAGGGTAACAGAGGTGAGCCTCGTCCACGTCCCCCATTCCCTGCTGTCAAGGGTCTGTTCGGTAAGCCTACTGTACTTAACAATGTTGAAACATATTCAAACATCGCTCAGATTATTCTAAAGGGCAGCGACTGGTACAGCTCTATCGGTACAGAAACAAGTAAGGGTACTAAGGTATTTGCTCTCGGCGGTAAGATTACTAACGTAGGTCTTGTTGAAGTTCCTATGGGTACAACACTGAGAGAAATCGTTGAGGAAATCGGCGGCGGTATTCCTAACGGCAAGAAGTTCAAGGCTGCACAGACAGGCGGTCCTTCAGGCGGTTGTATTCCTGCTGAGCATATTGATACTCCTATCGATTACGATAGCTTGATTGCTCTTGGCTCTATGATGGGTTCAGGCGGTCTTATCGTTCTTGATGAGGATACCTGTATGGTTGATATTTCTAAGTTCTACTTAGAGTTTACTGTTGATGAAAGCTGCGGTAAATGTACACCTTGCCGTGTAGGTACTAAGAGACTTCTACAGCTCTTAAACAAAATTACCCGCGGTGAAGGTACTATGGAGGATCTTACAAAGATTGATGAGCTTGCAAAGCATATGAAGAGTTCTTCACTATGTGCTTTGGGACAGAGTGCTCCTAACCCTGTACTTTCAACACTTAACTACTTCAGAGATGAGTATATCGCACATATTCAAGACAAGACCTGTCCTGCCGGCGTTTGTAAGGCTCTTACAAAATATGAGATTATTGCAGACAAATGTAAGGGTTGTACTTTATGTGCAAGAAAATGTCCTGTCAGCGCTATTGAGGGTACAGTTAAGAATCCTCACGTTATTAATCAGGATAAATGTATTAAATGTGGATTGTGTGCAAGCAACTGTAAGTTCGGCGCAATCGTAAATAAGTAAGGAGGACTTAAAATGGAAACTGTAAATTTAAAAATAAACTCTATTCCTGTTGAAGTCCCAAAAGGTTCAACTATTTTAGACGCTGCTAAGGCTGCTAATATTGAGATTCCAACACTTTGCTACCTTAAGGAAATCAACTGCATAGGCGCTTGCCGTGTATGCGTTGTTGAAATTAAGGGCCGTCCAAACCTTGTTGCAGCTTGTGTATATCCTGCTGAAGAAGGTATGGAAGTTCTGACTAACACTCCAAGAGTTCGTAAGTCAAGAAAAACAACTATTGAGTTATTACTATCTACTCACAACAAGAAATGTCTTTCATGTGTGAGAAGTGAAAACTGTGAGCTACAGAGATTAAGCCGTGAATACAAGGCTGACGAGGATATGTTCCAGTCAGAAAAGCCAAGATTTGAGATTGATGAACAATCAGCTTACATTGTTCGTGACAACAACAAGTGTATCAACTGCCGCCGTTGCGTTGCTGCTTGTAAGCTACAGAGTATTTCTGTAATCGGTGCAAACAATCGTGGCTTTGATTCTCACATCGGTTGTGCATTTGACAAGAGCATGGGAGATTCCCCTTGCGTTGGCTGCGGACAGTGTGTTGTTGCTTGTCCTGTAGGTGCATTAACCGAGAAAGACCAGACTGAAAAGGTTTGGGATGCTATTGCTGATCCTGAAAAGCAGGTTGTATTCTTTACTGCTCCTTCTATCCGTGCTACACTTGGCGAGGCTTTCGGTATTGAGCCGGGCACTAATGTTGAGGGTAAAATGGTTTCTGCTATCCGCAGATTAGGTGCAGACAACGTATTCAATATGGACGTTACTGCTGACCTTACAATTATGGAAGAAGCTTCAGAGCTTATCAGAAGAGTTCAGAACGGCGATACACTGCCTATGTTTACTTCCTGTTGTCCGGGTTGGGTTAAATTTGTAGAGCATTATTATCCTGAGTTTATTCCTAACCTATCAACTTGTAAGTCACCACAGGCTATGTTCGGTGCAGTGCTAAAGAGCTACTACTGTGAGAAAAACAACATAGATCCTAAAAACCTGTTTGTAGTCAGCGTTATTCCTTGTACTTCAAAGAAATTTGAGCATACTCGTGAGCAGTTAAACGCTAATGAGTACTTAGATGTTGATATTGCTCTTACAACAAGAGAGCTTTCAAGAATGATTAAGGAGTCAGGTATCGTATTTAATGAGCTTGCTGATGAAGCTTATGACGATCCATTTGAGGTTGCTACAGGCGGCGGCGCTATCTTCGGCGCTACAGGCGGTGTTCTTGAGGCTGCATTACGTACAGCATCTACACTTCTTGACGGCAAATGTGACGTTGTTGAGTTCAAAGAGGTCAGAGGTCCTGAGGTTGTCAGAGAGGCTGAATATACCGTTGGCGGTGTTACAGTTAAGGTTGCTGTTACTTCCGGCTTAGGCAACGCAAGAGCTTTACTTGAGAAAATCAAGAAAGGCGAAGCTGACTATCAGATGGTAGAGGTTATGGCTTGTCCCGGCGGTTGTATCAACGGTGGCGGTCAGCCAATCCAGAGCGACAGCGTTAAGAACTATGTTGACCTAAAGGGCCTAAGAAGTAAGGCTCTATACACATATGACGCAAACAACAGTATTCGTAGGAGTCACGAAAGCCCTGTTATAAAAATGCTTTATGATGAGTATTTTGAGGAGCCGGGTGCTCACAAGGCTCACGAGCTGTTACACACATCATATGTACCAAGAAGCAAGTTCTAATATCAATTAAACTTAAAAGGCATCTGCGTAAAAACAGATGCCTTTATCTTTTAGGTGGATATATAAGAAGCGGCTAAGCCTAAACTTAGCCGCTTAATTACTGTTACATTTTAATTATGCCGAACTGTGCAAGGGTGTATGATACAAGAATTACAACAAGGAATACAGGAGCAACGTATTTAATCATTACGTTAAATAGCTTTCTTCTGCCGAATTTTTCACCATTTCTTGTAACCTCGTCGGTAAGAGCCTTTGGCTTGATAACCCAGCCTATCAGGATACAGGTGCAAAGTGCTACTATCGGCATCAATACACTGTTGCTCAGATAGTCAAAGAATGTTAGGAAATCCATACCTAAAATCTGAATATGTGACCACAATCCGTTTCCTAATGACGCAGGAACACCCATTAGGATACATATACCGATTACAATAAGACAGCCTGTCATTCTCTTGATTTTGAATTTATCCATAAGAGAGGATACGATAGCCTCCATTACGGAAATTGAGCTTGTAATTGCTGCAAGGAACACAAGCACAAAGAACAGCAACGCAATAATTCCGCCGGCAGGCATCTGTTCAAACACCTTTGGAAGTGTCATAAACATCAGTCCCGGTCCGCCTGAGGAAAGACCCTCTGCACCGCTGAATATATAAACAGCAGGTACTACCATTAATCCTGCAAGCAAAGCTACAACTGTATCAAATATCTCAATCTGATTTACAGATTTTGTAAGGTTTACTTCTTTTCTTGTATATGAACCGTAAGTAACCATAATACCCATTGCGATACTCATTGAGAAGAACAGCTGACCCAAAGCCGCCGCAACGGTTAGTATAAGTTCTGAGACCGCATCACCAAAGGACATAGTTGCATACTTGCCGAAATCAGGAATCAAATACTTTGCTACGCCGTCTAAAGCGTTAGGAATAGTAACTACGTAAATTGATATACCGATTGTAAGTAAAAGTAAAACAGGCATTAAAATTTTGCTTATCTTCTCTATTCCCTTTTCTACGCCAAGCATAATAATCAATACACTGATTATCATAAAAATCAAAAAGAAAATCAATGGTGAAACAGGGTTGCCGATGAAGTTTGCAAAATATGATGAGTCGCTGTTTTTGTCAGCCAAGGTTGCAACAAGGGAAGGGTCAAACAGCGCGGTAGCATATTCAGCCATATACTTTGTTACCCAACCGCCGATTACACAATAGTAAGGGATAATAATTATCGGTACTAATGTTGCAAGATAACCGATAAATGAAAACCTCTTATCTAACTTTTTGTAAGCAAGAATCGGACTTAATTTGGTTTTTCTGCCTATTGCAATTTCCGCAGTAAGTAAAGCAAAGCCAAAGGTTACAGCAAGAATTATATATACAAATATAAATATACCTCCACCGTACTTTGCCGCAAGATACGGAAATCGCCACAGATTACCTAAACCTACCGCACTTCCGGCAGCAGCGAAAACAAAGCCTAAACCACCGGAAAAGTTACCTCTCTTACTTTCCATTCTACCACCTCTTAATTCCTGTCTCTTATACACATCTGACGCTGCCGACGAAGGCTTAGGTGT
>CAMFQG010000117.1 GCA_945980035.1 uncultured Clostridia bacterium | reverse complement strand
ATTCAACCGATCCATTTGAGTCAAGCTTCCCATCAGATTCAACCGATCCGTTTGAATCAAGCTTCCCATCAGATTCAACCGATCCATTTGAGTCAAGCTTCCCATCAGATTCAACCGATCCGTTTGAGTCGAGCTTCCCATCGGATTCAACCGATCCATTTGAGTCAAGCTTTCCATCAGATTCAACCGATCCATTTGAGTCGAGCTTCCCATCAGATTCAACAGATCCATTAGAATCAAGCAATCCAACAGATTCAACAGATCCATTAGAATCAAGCAATCCAACAGAATCAAGCAATCCAACAGAATCAAGCGAGCCGTTAGAATCAAGTAACCCAACCGGTTCAAGCGAGCCAACGGATTCAAGTGATCCAATAGCTCCAAGCCATCCAATAGGTTCAAATGACCCGACAAATCCAAGCGATCCAACGGATTCAGATGAGCCAACAGATTCAAGCGAACCGACAGATTTGGATGAAACATTAATTTCTGAAGAAACAACAGATTTTAGTGGTTCAAACGGCAGTAATGGTGATATAAATGCTCCTCAAACCGGAGATGACCGTAATATCTTTGGATTGATTGCAATTATGTGTGTGAGCGCCTTTGGTATTTTAGGTACAACTATTTACAGTAAGAAAAAGAGAGAGTCCTAAGCAAAGCAGAAAATAGAGTTTACGGACGACGATTATAGAAAAACAGATTGTAACAATAAAGGTTAAGTAATTAATTTTATTTATTTTCCTTTCTAAGAATTTTTCCCTTTTAATCCCCACAGACTTCTGTGGGGATTTTTCCTTAAAACCTTGACAAATCAATAGCGTTTGTGGTAATATTTATAATTGTGGATGAATAGGCGAATTGCGCCGTTTTTTAGGTGCAACTTGCAGTAAAATCCCGCATATTATCATATTTTATTGTGCATTTTTGCCCGATATTATATTTGCTTTATTTTTGGGTAATAATAAAAATTACCTGTTAAATAAAAATTTTGTAAGAAGGAGGAAAATTATGCCTACATTTAACCAGCTTGTTCGTAAGGGAAGACAGGTTACTGAGAAAAAAGCAAAGGCTCCGGCTCTTTTAAAGGGATGGAACTCACAGAAGAATCGTGCTACAGATCAGAGTTCACCACAAAAGAGAGGTGTTTGTACAGCTGTTAAGACAGCTACACCTAAAAAGCCTAACTCTGCTCTTAGAAAAATTGCCAGAGTAAGACTTTCAAACGGAATCGAAGTCAGTTCCTATATCCCCGGTATTGGCCACAACCTACAGGAACACTCAGTTGTTCTTATCCGTGGCGGACGTGTAAAGGACTTACCTGGTGTGCGTTACCATATCATCCGCGGTACTCTTGATGCTCAGGGTGTTACAGGCCGTATGCAGTCACGTTCAAAGTATGGCGCTAAGCGCCCAAAAGCAGGTAAAAAATAGGAAATGACAAACGGTTTAATTAACAGATTAACGCTGTATTGCTATACAGGATACTATATATTTAATAGAGTGTCTTGTTGGCATACGGAAGTTTGTCGCTTTCGAGTACCTATGATATCTCAATTATTGTGAAGGAGGGAAGCAAAGTGCCAAGAAGAGGTTCTATTGCAAAGCGTGACGTATTAGCAGATCCGCTTTATAATTCAAAGTTAGTAACTCGTCTTATCAACAATATTATGCTTGACGGTAAAAAGGGTGTTGCCCAGAAGATCGTTTACGGTGCATTTGATATTATTGCTGAAAAGACAGGCAAAGACCCATTAGAGGTTTTTGAGCAGGCTATGGAAAATGTTATGCCTGTATTAGAGGTAAAGGCTCGCCGTGTGGGCGGTGCTACTTACCAGGTTCCTATGGAAGTTCGTCCTGAGAGAAGACAGACTTTAGGTCTGCGTTGGATCACAACTTATTCAAGAGGACGTAACGAGAGAACTATGAAAGAAAGATTAGCTGCAGAAATCCTTGATGCTGTTAACAGTACCGGTAGCGCATTTAAGAAGCGTGAAGATACTCATAAGATGGCTGAAGCTAACAAAGCATTCGCTCACTACAGATGGTAATGAAAGCTTTAAGGTAATTTTAAGAGGAGGATTTTTATGGCAAGACAAGTTTCACTTGAACAAACAAGAAATATCGGTATCATGGCTCACATCGATGCCGGTAAGACTACAACTACTGAAAGAATCCTGTTCTACACAGGTATCAACCACAAAATCGGCGAAACCCACGACGGTGGCGCTACAATGGACTGGATGGTACAGGAGCAGGAGAGAGGTATCACAATTACCTCAGCTGCTACAACTTGTTTCTGGAAAGACAGCAACAACAAGGACGTAAGAATCAACATCATCGATACACCGGGACACGTTGACTTTACTGTTGAAGTTGAGCGTTCACTTCGTGTACTTGACGGTTCTGTAACAGTTCTTTGTGCTAAGGGCGGTGTTGAGCCTCAGTCTGAAACTGTTTGGCGTCAGGCTGACAACTATGGTGTTCCAAGAATGGTTTATGTAAACAAGATGGACATTATGGGTGCTGATTTCTACAGAGTTGTTCAGATGATGAAGGACAGACTTAAATGTAACGCTGTTCCGATTCAGCTGCCAATCGGCTCTGAGGATTCTTTCAAAGGTATCATCGACCTTGTAAAGATGAAAGCCGAAGTTTACTATGATGACCTCGGTAAAGATATGAGAGAGGAAGAAATTCCTGAAGATATGGTAGAGCTTGCTGAGAAGTACCACGACGAGCTAATCGAGGCTGTTGCAGAACAGGACGAGGCTCTTATGGAAAAATACTTCGGTGGCGAGGAAATCACTGAAGCAGAGATTAAAGCTACTATCAGAAGATGTACAATCGCAAACACAATGGTTCCTGTAACCTGCGGTACTTCTTACCGTAACAAGGGCGTTCAGAAGTTGTTGGATGCTATCGTTGACTATATGCCTGCTCCAACAGACGTTCCTGCTATCAAGGGTATCGACCCTGATACAGACGAAGAAATTGAAAGACCTTCTTCAGATTCTGAGCCATTTGCAGCTCTTGCGTTCAAGATTGCTACTGACCCATTCGTAGGTAAGCTGTGCTTCTTCAGAGTTTACTCCGGTGTACTCAGCAAGGGTTCATCAGTTTACAACTCAGTTAAGGGTAACAACGAAAGAATCGGTCGTATTCTACAGATGCACGCTAATGACAGAAAAGATATCGATATGGTTTATGCCGGTGATATCGCTGCTGCAGTTGGTTTGAAGAATACAACAACAGGTGATACTCTTTGTGACGAGAACCATCCTGTTATCCTTGAATCAATGGAATTCCCTGAGCCTGTTATCCGTGTTGCTATCGAGCCAAAGACTAAAGCAGGTCAGGAAAAGATGGGTATTGCTCTTGCAAAGCTTGCAGAAGAAGACCCAACATTCAGAGCTTATACAGACGAAGAAACAGGTCAGACAATTATCGCAGGTATGGGTGAGCTTCACCTTGAGATTATTGTTGACAGACTTCTTCGTGAATTTAAGGTAGAGGCTAATATCGGTAAACCACAGGTTGCTTACAAGGAAACAATCCGTAAGGAAGCTACAGTTGACTGTAAGTACGCTCGTCAGTCCGGTGGTAAAGGTCAGTACGGCCACGTTAAGATTAACGTATATCCAAATCCGGGCGAAGGCTATGTATTTGAAAACAAGGTTGTGGGCGGTGCTATTCCTAAGGAATACATCCCTGCTGTTGACCAGGGTATTCAGGGTGCTATGCAGAGCGGTGTAGTTGCCGGTTATAACGTAGTTGACTGTCGCGTAGAGCTGTATGACGGTTCTTACCACGAGGTTGACTCATCTGAAATGGCATTTAAGATTGCCGGTTCTATGGCATTCAAAGACGCTATGAAGAAAGCTGATCCTGTACTTCTTGAGCCTTTAATGAAGGTTTCAGTTATCGTACCTGACGAATACATGGGCGGTGTTATCGGTGACCTTAACAGCCGTCGTGGTATGGTTCAGGGTACTGAGTCAGAAAACGGTACAGACAGAATTACTGCTCAGGTTCCGCTTTCAGAAATGTTTGGTTATGCTACTGATATGCGTTCTATTACACAGGGACGTGGCCAGTACGTAATGGAGCCTGACACATATGCAGAGGTTCCAAGAAGCATTGCTGAAAAGATTATGGAATCAAAGTCCAAGAATAACTAATTATTTCTAAAAATCTATTGCATTTTTATTGATTAGTTGTTAAAATAATTGTAAATTAATTTTTTATCCAAAAGGAGGATATTTCCAATGGCAAGAGAGAAATTTAACAGAAGTAAACCACACGTAAACATTGGTACTATCGGTCACGTTGACCATGGTAAAACAACATTGACAGCTGCTATCACAAAGGTATTAAGCCTTACTGATTCTTCTTCAGCTGATTTCGTTGATTATGCTAACATCGATAAGGCTCCTGAAGAGAGAGAGCGTGGTATCACAATCAACACAGCTCACGTTGAGTATCAGACAGCTAACCGTCACTATGCACACGTTGACTGCCCAGGACACGCAGACTATGTAAAGAACATGATCACAGGTGCTGCTCAGATGGACGGTGCTATCCTTGTTGTATCTGCTGCTGATGGTCCTATGCCTCAGACAAGAGAGCACATCCTGCTTTCTCGTCAGGTTGGCGTACCTTACATCGTAGTATTTATGAACAAAACTGACCAGGTTGACGATCCAGAGCTTCTTGAGTTAGTTGAGATGGAAATCCGTGACATTCTTAACGAGTATGAGTTCCCGGGCGACGATACACCAATCATCCCTGGTTCTGCTTATCTTGCACTAACAAGCACATCTACAGATCCTAACGCTCCTGAGTACGAGTGCATCAACAAGCTAATGGCTGCTGTTGACGAGTACATTCCTACTCCTGAGAGAAAGTCAGACCTTCCTTTCCTAATGCCTGTTGAGGACGTATTCACAATCACAGGTCGTGGTACAGTTGCTACAGGTAGAGTTGAAAGAGGTAAGATCAACACTAACGAAGAAGTTGAAATCGTTGGTCTAACAGAAGAGATGAGAAAAGTTGTTGTTACAGGTCTTGAAATGTTCAGAAAGACTCTTGACTATGCTGAGGCTGGTGACAACGTAGGTGCTCTTCTACGTGGTGTTCAGAGAACAGAAATCGAAAGAGGTCAGATCCTTGCTAAGCCGGGTTCAATCAAACCTCACACAAAGTTCCGTGGCCAGGTTTACGTTCTGACAAAGGACGAGGGTGGCCGTCATACTCCATTCTTCAACAACTATCGCCCACAGTTCTACTTCAGAACAACTGACGTTACAGGTACAATTTCTCTACCTGAGGGTACAGAGATGTGTATGCCTGGTGATAACGTTGAAATGGACGTTGAGCTTATTACACCAATCGCTATCGAAGTTGGTCTTCGTTTCTCAATCCGTGAGGGCGGTCGTACAGTAGGTTCAGGCGCAGTTATCGCTATTAACGAATAATTATTATTCAACTTTTTGAGCACAGCATTTGCTGTGCTCATTTTTTATTTGATAGACTAACTATTAAAAGTCAATAGAAAAATGAAAAAATTTCC
>CAMFQG010000116.1 GCA_945980035.1 uncultured Clostridia bacterium | reverse complement strand
CACCTAAGCCTTCGTCGGCAGCGTCAGATGTGTATAAGAGACAGGTGGAATAATATGCAATTTTATGGTATTGACTGTTTTTTTCAGTCACTGGGGCGGTCAGGCAGTAAAGATACTGTATGCGCATTTTTAATTCACTATCACTAATTGGAGGTAATTTTAATGAAATCTTTTAAGAAATCTTTGTCAATTGTGCTTGCTGTTCTTATGCTGTTTTCAACTTTAGTAGTTGGTACTTTAACATCAAATGCCGCTACTGAAACTACTGTGTATCTTTGTCCTTCACAAATCTCTGGTTTTAGCAGTTATGTTGATTCTTCAACCGGAGAAATTATGAGTGATTATACATTGAAGTTGAACACTAATCATAAGGGTGACGGCGATGCTTGGCACCAATATGATATGGCACTACTCGAAGAAACTATCGGTGGAAAAGCAGTTTATTCTTATACTTTTACTGATACATACAGCGGTCTTGGTTGCATACAATTCCAAATTTACCAAGGAAGTACACATAAGACACAAATACAACCTTTTGGTACAAAAGAATGGACTCAGCCAACTGTATATAATAATAAACTTTATAATGGTAGTAGTTGGGTAACTCCGACTTGGGATGTAACAGAATCTTCAGAGGCAACTTCTGCTTCTACAGGGGCTACATCAGAATCCACACAGACTACAACAGCATCTACAGAGGCAACACAGCCTACAACTCAACCTACATCAGAGCCTGTTGAAAAGACAAAAGTTTACTTTGTAAACTCAGGTAAATGGACAGTTGTTAATGCTTACGTATGGACAGGAAGTAACAACAACGCTTGGCCGGGTGATGCTATGACTGCTACAGGCGAAAAAGCTGGCAACGGTGCAGACATTTACTCATATGAATTTGATTCAAAATACACTAACATTATTTTCACAAACAAAAATACAGGTTCTATTGAGACAGATACATTAACACCTGAAAACGGAAAATATTATGACTATAACACAAATAAGTGGTATGATGATCCTGCTGAAATCGCTGCAACAGGTGATGTTGTTACATTAGCTGGTACTATGAATGGCTGGTCAACAAGCAAAACTCCTTTTGTTGACGGTTCTGTTTCTGTTGATTTAGACGCAGAGACAACATATGAGTTCAAGATTGTTATTAACGGTTCTTGGCATGGCAAGGGCGGTACAATGACTTCTGATAATTGCACAGGCTGGACTTTTAAGTCAGAGGATGGAAGCAACTGTAAAATTACTACTACTATTGCCGGCACATACACATTTAACTTTGACTCATCTACAAAGAAGCTTTCTGTAGTATATCCGGAGCCTGCAGAAACTGATTACACTGTTGTATTCAACTATGTAACAGAGGACGGCACACAGACTTTAACAAAAACTACTACTTCAGCTGAATCTGATGTTACAAAGGTTGCTACTTCTGTAATGCCTAATATCGAGAACAAGATGTATTCTTATGCTCTCGGCGAGTGCACTGCTGACGGTACAACAATCACAGCAAATCTTGTTGAAACAAAGAAGCTTTACTCAGTAACTGTTGACGGTGCTATTATGGAAACACAGTTCGGCTACAAGGATAAGGCTACAGTAACATTAAAGGATGGCACAGAATATACATTCTATGTAACAGGTGATATTGAAATCACTTCTGACGATCCAAAGGTTGCTGCTGCTCTGTCACTTGACGCTGTAACAGTTACAGATACTAAGGTTTCTATGGATTTACTTGCAACTGCTAATGTAGATAAATTTGCTCGTATGGGTGTTGCATTCGCAAATGCTGAAAAGACTGTTGATGAAATCGCTGCCGCTGTAGCAAATGTTACAACAGGCACAGCTGTATCAAATGGTATTGCTGTTCATAACTCAAAAGTAGATAAACCTAATGAATCAGGTTCTTATCAGTTTACATATGCTCCATATGTAAGCAAGGACAAGGCTAACAAAACTCTATACTTCTATACATTCGCTGTAGATACTGACGGTAATGTATCAGTAAGCTCAGTTGTTTCTGTTGACCTTGCAAATGCAGTAGCATAAGGAGGAATAAATAATGAAAGAATATAAAACTCCTGAAATTGAAATGATTAAATACGACGTTGAAGAGTGCCTTACAGGTTCTACTGAAATTCCAAAGGAAACTGAGGACATCGGTTCAATTCTAAGTGATTTAATCTAATAGTTAAATTTTCGGCGGATAGCTTAGTGCTATCCGCCTTTTTAATTGATAATTGATAATGGATAATTGATAATGAATGACGTGTAGAAAAATTCATCAATACACGAACTTCTATTCCCGACCAATTTTATAGTCCGCCTTTGGCGGATTTTGAATACTATCGGGCAGAAAAGTTTTCTAATTAAACAAACTTGTCTGCTCGACATTAATTTTCCATTTTCAATTTTCCATTAATAAGTTGTTCTAAATAGATTTTTCAATCATATATTTGTAACAGCACAAATAAGGAGAGAAAAATTTATGGAATTTAATTTTAAGAAAACACCCCTAAAAGTTATATCCAAGCCATTGGACACAGTATCGGAACAGCCTGTTGATATTGATTTTATTCTTCCTGACTATTGTCCCGATATTGAAAAAATACTTAGATGTAAAATCACACCGAAAATTTATAACCGAAACATAAGCGGAGGTCAACTGCAAATTGACGGAACAACGGTTGTCACCGTTTTGTATGTAACCGCTCAAAATAAAATCAGAGCTTGCGAGCAAAATCTGCCCTTTAGCGGAGTATTTCAGATTAACGATGCTCCCGAAAACTGCATAATTGACACCTCTGTCAAAGCAGAATACGTTAATTGCCGAGCCTTAAGCCCTCGCAGATTGGCGGTTCACGGTGCTTTTTCCCTGTATGCAAAGGTTCTGTGTAAGAGCGAAATGGAGCTATGCTCACCAAATGAAGATGAAAAGCTTGAGTGCAGAACTAAGAATATAAAGGCAACCTCCGTGGATACCCTTTGTCAGGAGGTGTTTTCAGCAGGTGACGAAATTTCCATAAGCAATAAACCGCCTATTGAAGTGATAATAGATACAAATGTGAAAGCAAATATTACTGATTTTCGAACAATTCCCGATAAGCTAATGGTAAACGGCGAATTAAATGTAAAGCTTTTGTATCTGTCAAATGTTGAATCCGGAGATTTACAGCAGATTGATTACATAATACCTTTCTCACAGGTTGCAGATTGTCCGGGGCTTACCGAAGATTTAATCGTTGCACCTGAGCTTAATTTGATGTCTTATGATGTCCGACTAAAGTCCGATATTCTCGCTGAAACTCCTGTAGCAGATGTAGATGCCAAGCTGTCTGTTACCGTCTTTGGCTATTCTTCAATGGAAGTCCCAATCATCACAGACGCATACAGCACTGATTTTGTAACTGATATAGGTAATGAATTAATCTCGTCAACCTCTGATATAGAAATAGTAAAGGATACCTTTATGCAAAAAGAGGATATACCTTTAGAGGGTACAAATATTTCTTCTGTTTTTGATTTGTCTAATGAATACTGTCAGCTAAGTCCTATTATTTCTCAGGACGGCATCACATTAAATTCAAAGCTTAATGTTTGTATTCTTGGTAATGATAATGAGAATAATCCTATTTACCTTGAACGCACAATAGAATTTTCAAATCCATTGTCCTTTGAAAAGCCCTTTAATAATGTAGAAAAATACAGCAGTTCTATCGTCAGCATAAGCTATCGCTTAGGCGAGAACAACAATCTTGAGCTACGTATAGAGGTTAGATATTGCTTAACCTTAACTAATGTTGAAAAGCATAACGCAATAGTCAAGGCTTGTGCAGATGAGGATAAAAAAATACAAAAAGATAATTGTGCCTTAACTCTCTACTTTGCCGAAAAGGGAGAGTCCCTGTGGGATATTGCAAAGGAATATAACACAAAACAACAGAGTATATTTGAGGAAAACTCATTGGAAAAAGATATATTAGATAGCGCAAAAATGCTATTAATACCAACAGTATAGGGAGGATAAAAATGGAAGAAAGATCAGTTTACAGAGATATTGCCAAACGTACAAACGGTGATGTATATATCGGAGTTGTGGGCCCTGTCCGTACAGGAAAAAGCACCTTTATTAAAAGATTTATGGATACAGTTGTACTGCCTAATATAAATGATGAAGGTATATACAACCGAACTGTTGACGAACTTCCCCAGTCGTCAGCCGGAAGAACAATTATGACTACCGAGCCTAAGTTTATTCCTGAGGAGTCCATTGAAATTACCCTCTCTGACAAAGCAACCTTAAATGTCAGAATGATAGACTGCGTAGGATATATTGTTGAAAATGCTTTGGGATATGAGGAAGAGGACGCACCCCGTATGGTGAAAACTCCTTGGTTTGATGAGGAAATTCCCTTTGACCAGGCCGCTGAAATCGGTACAAAAAAGGTAATAACCGACCACAGTACAATCGGACTTGTAATTACAACTGACGGCACTATTTCCGATTTACCTCGTAATGAATATGCCGAAGCCGAAAAACGTGTTATAAATGAGCTAAAGTCTATAAATAAGCCCTTTATCGTGCTTTTAAATTCCACAAATCCCCAGTCAAAGGAAACTGTACAGCTTGCAAATCAGCTTAGCGGTGAATATCAGGTGCCGGTAGTGCCTGTCAGCTGTATAGACCTTGACGAAAACGAAATCAAAAGAATACTTGCACAGCTGCTGTTTGAATTTCCTATACGTGAAATCAAGGTGGATATTCCAAAGTGGGTTGTATCATTACCTACAAATCACAGAATTAAATCAAAAATCTTTGAGCAAATTAAAAATTCCGCGTCAAAAATAGAAAAAATCCGTCAAGTACAGGATACCCTCAATGAAATAGCCGACTGTGAATATGTTGATTACAGCAAGCTGTCAAATCTTAATTTAGGTAAAGGTCAGGCAACAATTTCTATTGCGGTAAAAGGCTCACTGTTTTATGAGGTGCTTTCCGAACAAACAGGTCTTGAAATCGACGACGAATGTAGCTTGCTTGATTGCGTTTGTGCACTTTCCAAAAAGCAAAAGGAGTTTAATAAGATTGCAGCGGCTTACGAGCAGGTTCAGGAAACAGGATACGGCATAGTAATGCCCACACTTGAAGAGCTTACTCTTGACGAGCCACAGATTATTAAGCAGTCAGGAAAATACGGAGTAAAGCTCAGTGCATCTGCACCGTCAATTCATATGATGAAAATCAATACAAAAACTCAGGTAACCCCCATTGTAGGCTCTGAACAACAAAGTCAGGAGCTTGTAGAGTATCTACTAAAGGATTTTGAGGAAGATCCCGTAAAAATCTGGGACACTAATATTTTCGGCAAAAGTGTTCACGAGCTTGTAAATGAGGGCTTGCAGAATAAGCTTTACAGAATGCCTGCCGACGCACGTGGAAAAATAGGTGAAACAATAGAAAAAATCATTAATGACGGTTGCAACGGCTTGATTTGTATAATTCTGTAACAAACAAAAACAACAAATTATTTTTGCTATTTATATAAAAACTGTCATTATTAACAAAATTGAAAAAATACAATAATTTCCGTTGAAGTTTACCCCCATATAAAG
>CAMFQG010000115.1 GCA_945980035.1 uncultured Clostridia bacterium | reverse complement strand
ATACTGAAATATATTGATTATTCATTTATTTTATGCTATAATAAATCCGTTACGAACGATTTGAATTATTTATCGTTAAAATTAATAAAAAATAGAACCAAAAAAGCCTCCCCAGTGTAAGAGGAGGTGGAAAAAATCTATGATTTTTGTCGGAGGGGCTGTCAATCCCTCAGTCACTTCGTGACAGATCTTAACCTCAGCCCGTTCCCTCTGCCACTATGTGACATCTCCCTACAATGTGGGGAGTCACCCTTTACACAAGGGAGCCTTGTATACTGTTACAGAATATGCTAAATCAAAAATATTCTCTTAGGAGGAGCTACTATGAAGAAACGAATTTTGAGTATGGTATTGGCGATATGCTTGGTATTTACATTAGCGCCGACAACGGTATTTGCGGCGAACGCTGCTGCTGCCGAACTGCAAAACAAGCTAAACAGTGGCGGCACAGTAAAGCTGAGCAAGGATTATACCATCGACACTATGCTGAACGTGAAAAATACCGTTACCCTTGACCTTAACGGTCACGTAATTAAAATGACCGGCAGCGACAGTGTGATTAAAGTCGGAACCGACGGAAATCTGACGATGACAGACAGCAACAAGACTGCAACTCATACAGACAGCACTTTACCTGTCGGCGGCGTGATAACCGGCGGCAATGCAACGTTCGGCGGCGGCGTGCAGAGTAAAAGTGGCAGTTTTACCATGACCGGTGGCACCATTGCAAATTGCAGTGCAACACATGGCGGCGGTGTGCACGTTGCTTATGGCTCCTTTAAAATGACCGGCGGCACCATTAAAAATTGCAACGCAGAAACTTACGGCGGTGGAATATGTGTCAGCACCAACGGTAGCTTTACCATGACCGGCGGCACCATTGAAAATTGCAGTACAACGACTGCCGGTGGCGGTGTGTATAACGCAGAATCCTTTACAATGAGCGGCGGCACCATTAAGAATTGTACGGCAACAAATTCTGATCCTACCTATGGCGGTGGCGGCGTGTTTAACAACGACTCCTTTACAATGAGCGGCAACGCAATAATCCGAGGCTGCAGCGCAAGATCAGCCGGAGGTGTGCGAGCCTATTCCGGAACCTTTACCATGAACGGCGGCACCATTGAGACTTGCATATCAACGGATGGAACAGCTGATGCTATAAAAATTCAAGACGGCTTATCCTTTCTCGCAAACGGCGGTATTGTTAAAGGCGCGGCTACTTTTTATAGTGATTCCACAATTAACACCACAAGCACCGATAGCTATACCAAGTTTTATGACAATGTTACAAACTACGGCACCATCAGCGGCGGTGTTTACTACGGCGGTATTCAGAATGTTTCATCCGGCACGGTCAGCGGCACATATCACACCGTCAGCTTTGACCTGAACGGTGGCAGTGGCTCCGTACCTACCCAGTGGTTTGTCAATACAAATAAGGCAACGGCGCTTAAGCCTGCCGAGCCCACAAAGGAAGGCTATATATTTGTAGGCTGGTACAACGGCGACACCAAATATGATTTTACCAAATCTGTTACAAGTGATATGACACTGACTGCAAAGTGGGTAACTACCAAAGTATCAACCGAGGCAGAGCTGAAAGAAGCCCTTAACGCAGGTGCAACCTCTATCAAGCTGGTTAGCGACTTCAGTCTTTCAAGCACACTTGACCTCACTGATAAAAATATTACTATCGACCTCAACGGTTATGTTATCACAGGTGACATCAAGTTAGCTGACTCCTCTGCGTCACCTCAGTCAATACTCACTCTTATTGACAGCAGACCAACCGCAACACATAGCGACAGCTCTCTGCCGGTAGGCGGTGTGGTAAAAGGTAATATCACACTGACCCGTGGAAACGGTAGTGTAAGCCACCTTTACGCCAACGGCGGTACTGTAACGGGGCAGACATCCTTGCCCAGCTATGCCGGCGGGATTTACTGCACAAGCGACACCCCTACTGCCTTTAAGGCTTATGTCGGTAATTACGGCGTAATCTACGGCGGTATCTTCTACAGTGGTATCAACACAGACTGTATCAAAGAAAAGACCGTGACATTTATGAACGGTAGTAGTCGTTACGCACTTGAGGTCGTAGCAGACGGCAACAAGGTGGTCGCACCTATCTCTCCTCCACCATCTAAAGTCGGATATCAAACCTTTAACGGCTGGTACAACGGCAATACCAAATACACATTTGGCTCTACAATAAGCGAAAGTATTACCTTGACGGCAAAATACAGTAACCCAATAACATATAATATTTCCTATAATTTAGACGGCGGTACGGCAACTAACCTTGCAACATATACTGTTGAAAGTAATGCAATTACTCTTAACAATCCTGTAAAGACCGGCTATACCTTTACCGGCTGGAGCGGAACAGGCTTAACCGGCGAAAACAATATGACCGTTACTATTGCCAAGGGCAGTAAAGGTAACAGAACATATACAGCACATTTCTCACAAAACAACTATACTGTTAAATTTGACACCAACGGCGGTAGCAGTATAAGTGATAATACAAGTGTTAAATGGACGGATAAAGTGCTTGACGGTATTACTCCTCCAACAAAGGACGGCTGGGAATTTACCGGTTGGAAATGCGGGGATGTGACCGTAAACGCAAACACCAAATATTCAGATCTTGTAGCTAATGATACTGTTGCAAGCGTAACACTTGTCGCACAGTGGAAGGACATTACTGCTCCCACAGGCGAAATAAGTGTTGGCACAAACAAATGGAACGGCTTTCTTAATACCATTACCTTTGGCTTGTTCTTTAAGGATACTCAAAGTGTAACAATTACTGCAAGAGATAACAGTGGTGATACGGTTACAATAGAATATCTGTTAAGCGATAAGGCACTTAGTAAAACTGAGCTTGTAAGTGCAACCTTTACCTCATATACCAAGGCGTTCAGCATCAACCCGAATAACAAGTATGTGATTTATGCAAAGCTGACCGATAAAGTAGGCAATGTATCATATTTTAGTTCAGACGGTATTGTACTTGACGCAACGGCTCCTGTTATCACAGGCATCGAAAACGGCAAGACCTATTGTTCATCACAAACTGTTAGTGTGTCGGATAATGAAACTATCGGTAGCGTAACAGTAAACTCAACAGCGGTTACACTTGACGCAAACAATCAGTTTATACTGAATCCTGCCGAGGGCACACAGACAATCGTTGTAACTGACAAGGCGGGCAATGTATCTGCCGAAATGATTGTAACAGTCAATAACGGACACACTTATGAATGGCAGAGTGACAACAGTCAGTATTGGCAAAAATGCTCAATATGCGATTATGAAACTGCAAAAAAGGATATTCCAACCATTACAATAAACGGTGCAGATAAGGTTTGCCTAACGCAGGATTATGTGTTAAGCTTTACTTTACCTGAAGGTGTAACAAATGCCGTCTATGGTTTTGATTTTGGAGTAAAGGGCGATGGATTTCCTGCTGTCGTAGAAAATAATGAAGCGCAAGGTGTTATTTATGCAACGTGGTATATTTCGACTGCAGATAGCTTTGAGGTATATGCAGGTGGAAGGACAGCCGACGGCTTCCCGTTCACCGTAAGCAAGACTGTTTTACTTCAAAAGGAACATACAGGTGGAGAGGCTACCTGTATAGCGAAAGCAATCTGTGAGGTGTGCGGTGAGCCTTACGGCGAAATAAATTCATCAAATCACACGCACACAGAAATTCGAAACGCAATACAGGCAACTTGTACCGAAACAGGCTATTCAGGCGATAAATACTGTACGGATTGCGAAATATTGTTGGAAAAAGGAAAAATCACGGATATAGCACCTCATAGTTTTCAAACGACTGTTATTGAACCGACAGAAAACAAGCAGGGCTATACAAAACATACTTGTAAGGATTGTCGATATTCTTATATTGACAATATAACAGAATTCGCATCCGACAACAGTGCACTTATCGCTGCATTGGAAACAATTGAAAGCTGTTTGGAAGAAGACTATTCAGCTCAATCCTTTGCAAATTTACAATCTATCTATAATCAATATTCTTCAATGGCAACAGGCTCTTATACACAACTTGAAATTGACAATGCAGTATTTGATTTGTTGACAGCGATTTCGGAGCTTGAGCCGTATTTGAACTTGAATACGTCTGCATCCTACGGCACATTTACTGTTACATATAATGACGAAATGAACAGTAACTTTAATCATTCGTTGCTGTTTGGCACAAATGTAACCTTGAATGCAACAGCAAATGCGGGATATGAGTTTGTTGGCTGGTACGATACGATTAATAATCTATATTTCAGCAAGAATGCAGAGTATTCATTTAAGCTCACAACGAACACAAGCCTAAAAGCAGTATTTGTAAAGGAGCAGTCTGCAACACTAACATTTGCTACATACAGTAATTGGGTACAGTCAACAGTTACAAAGACTATTGCTCAGTGGAACACCGTAGCATCAATAGATGACTTGTTACCGACAGTTCCTTACAAGTATGGTTACAGCAACGGCAGATGGGTATATAATAACGCAGAGGTTCTTGCAAAATTGCAGACAGGCGAAAATGTAACATTAATCCCCGAATATGATGAGGACAATACATCGTTACCTACACCGCAGTCACCAAAGGGCTATACACCTGTGCTTGATTTGTATTATAAGCTTGATGCAGGAGCAAATGTCGGCTCGTTTGTAATGGCAGCAGGTATTCCCGAAAATTGTAAGATTGAATCTATTGGCATCTTGTTCTACTACAAAAATGCAAATGAATTTGATCCAACAAGCTTTGAGTTGCTCACAAATAACAAAATGCTTGCCGGCAGATTTAACACAGACGAGAAAGAGGATATTTATATTGTCAATATGAATAAAATGACTTCGAATTATAACTGGGCTGCAAGAGGATATGTATCTTATTATGATGCAAACGGAAACCTGAAAACAGTTTATTCGAACCAGGTTAATATTGTGAACAGAGAGCAGGTGTAAATAATGAAAAAGGGTATAAAAATTTCAGTTATTTCACTAATTGTTGCAGTATTAGGTGCCGGATTAATTGCATACGCGGCGGAGATAGTAATAACTCCGCCATGCGAAATGCATACATATTCAGTTGACAGTATCAACAGTGATTATGTTATATATAAATGCGTTGACTGTGGAGCAGAAGAGATAAAAACAAAAGACGAATTATCAGTTATGTGGAATGTTATATACGTCAATAAGTCTCCAAAGCCAATAGATATAGATAACAGCAGTTATCTCGATTTGCATAAGGATAATATCATCAACGCAAAGGATTATGCCATTATTAATATGCGCTAATCCTATATAGGCGTAATTAAAAATATTTATAACAAAAAACTCCCTTGCGATACCGTAGTGTACCGCAGGGGAGTTTACTGTTCCTGCATCCACTGCTTTTGACTTGAAACGCCATTCATTTTTCTTGATGCCTTCTATGGTTTGGAGATAGGAATCAACAAAACCGCGATATTGTCGCACAGCAGCAACGGGATCGGAAATACCAGCCTTAAGCAAGAACACATAATACTTAAGCATTAGACGTTCTGAGCTTTCTTCATCTAATGTAAGTGATAAAATCACAGAACAAGGAACGACTACCGGATA
>CAMFQG010000114.1 GCA_945980035.1 uncultured Clostridia bacterium | reverse complement strand
TTTTTTATACTATAATAAAAAATGAAAAAATTCAGTTTTAATTCCTAAATAAAAATAAATACGATTACCTGTAATTGCTCTGAAGAATAAAACATTTACACGCCCATTTATTCATATATTTTAGTAAAATAATTACGGGGTGAAATATATGAATAAAAGGCTTTATGTAAATCAAGAACGTATAGGTGCGGTATTTTCCCTGCTATTAACGGTGTTTTTGTGGCAGATATATAACCTTACCACAGGCAACCCTATCGGAATTCTCTTTGGCGCAGTAAATGACAGTATATGGGAACAGCTTAAATGCTTAATTTTAGGCTATGTTGCCTTCGGGTTAATTGAGCTTGTATCCTCAAAGCCATATTTCAGACAGTTTACGGTCAGCAAGGCTATGGGACTGTGTTCAACAATAATTCTGTACATATTTTTGCGGTACTTTTTGTGGGGAATTTACAACACTTACGTAAATCTTGCTACTGCACTGTGTGCGCTAATCGGCGGATATGTAGTATCGGCAGTAGTAATCGGCACCGGCAAAAGGGTGAGAGATTTATTTACCGTCAGTTGTTTTATGCTGTTGCTGATTTTTGTAATGTACTTTTCTTTCACAATTTTTCCGCCCCATTTAGCATTGTTTCAAGATCCATCCACAGGACTTTACGGAATAATTCCCGACTATATAGACACAGGAGCAATGGTGCTGAATATGCTAAAGGGATAAATATTAAAAATTTGTAATTTTTTGCAGTAATTTTCTTTTAATAAATTATTGACCGCCATATATTTGATATACTATATCAGTATTATGTTTTTTATGATAAGGGCGAAAATGATGAAAGACACAAAAACAAATCCAAAGGATGACGTAATTGTAGGCAGAAATCCTGTCAGCGAGGCAATACGTTCATCAAGAACTATAGATAGAATACTGATTGCACGAGGTGCAAAAACAGGGGCTATTGTGGGAATATTGGCAAAGGCAAAGGAAAAGCAGATTCCCATAAAAGAGGTTGATTCAAAGAAGCTTGATTTTTTAGCAGGAAACGAAAATCATCAGGGAATAGTTGCAATCTCGGCTGTAAAGGAATATTCCTCAGTAGAGGATATTTTTGCCCTTGCGGAGCAAAGACAGGAAAAGCCTTTTATAGTTGTGCTTGATGAGGTGGAAGACCCTCACAATTTAGGCGCAATAATACGAACTGCCGAGTGCACAGGCGTACACGGAATTATAATTCCAAAACGCAGGAGTGCAACCCTGAGCTTTGCAGTAGGCAAGGCTTCTGCAGGAGCTGTGGAGTATGTGCCTGTGGCAAGAGTAACAAATATTGCAAATACAATAGATGAATTAAAGGAAAGAGGACTTTGGGTGTTTGGTGCAGATATGAATGGCACCGACTATACTCAGTGCGATTTTGACGGTGCAGTAGCGCTTGTAATCGGAAACGAGGGCAAGGGAATAGGACGACTTGTAAGAGAAAAATGTGACCAAATCGTTTCATTACCTATGAAAGGAAAAATCAATTCTCTCAATGCGTCGGTTGCGGCAGGAGTGTTGATGTACGCAGTATCGTCAAAAAGAAAGTAGGAAAATATGAAAGACAGAGATATTGAAAACTCATCAAAAATAAATATTTCTCAAGAGCCTGTTGAAAGCAGTAAGGACTTCAGAATAGAGCGTATTTTGGCAGAGGCACGATATATTACCGAGCAAGACGCTATGAAAAAGGCTGCTGAAAAGTACGGTGCAAGACCTGATATGGACGAGATTTTCAGCAATACCGACAAGCAGGTTCGCTTGACTAACAACAACCCCCTTGAGGTTGACTTAAATAAAAGCACAGGCGACGCTGACAGCAGGGCAGAGGTTGACGATAAAACCGCCACAACAATCCAGGCGGAGATTTTGCTGAATACTCCAAACGAAGAGCCTCAACAGGTTGTAAGGCTTACACCGGAAATTCCCGAGGGTGCTCAGATAGCAGAAGACGTTATTGAGGACAGCGAGGAGTTTTCTGAGGTTAACCCTGAGTCGGATTCTGTGCTTTTCCAAGAGGAGCTTTTGGAGAAGGCTCAGGAGCCTAAGCAACACAAAGAGGGAAATTACGAAAAAATATTCGGCATCAAAAAGCCGTCGCCTCAGGCAAAAACCGTTGAGTCAAAGGTTCCTGTGTATAAGCAGGAGGATGAGGTTCAGCAAATCCACGTTAAGGCAGGCAGATTTTCCGCAGTAGTACGGAGAGAGTACGAGCAGTACCTCCGTTCCAAAAATCCGTCAATTTCACACGTAATCAAAAACGAGATAAATAACAAAATTGAGGAAACTGACAAAAAGGAAAAAGATCCACGCAGTAAGCGAGAGAGAATGTTCTCTGCTGTTGTGGGGATTTTCTCAAACGATAACTCCGACGATACAGATTTACCGTCAGCTCAGGTAGTTCCTGTTGACGATTACAGAGGTAAAGAGGACGTAAAGAGTATTCTCTATGAGCTTAACCTGAATATCCGCAAGCTGTTCGTGAGAAGCTTTGTAATGAGTATCGTTACTCTGATTAATTTAATTTTGGCGGTGCTTGTTGCTGTAATCCCCGATGTGTTACTTGGCGGTATTGCAAATGCACCTGTAGTTTATGCAATAATCAACCTGCTTTTGAATGCAGGAATAATCTTTATAAACAGAATTACCATATATTCGGGCTTAACGCCCCTTGTAAAGTTCAGGGGCAATTCCGACACCGCTTTGGCGGTAGGCGCTGTGGCTTCTGCTATACAGGCTATTGTGTCCTTGTTCTGTTTGGCTGGAATGGATACATTCGGTATAAAATACTTTACAATTATCATCACAATAGGATTTTTGTGCAACTGTATCGGCAAGCTGTTTATGGTGCTGAGAGTTAAGGATAACTTTAAGTTTATCACCGCTGAAACTCCTACCCATGCAGCAAAGATTTACACAAACGAGGAAATAGCTAAAAAGATGATGAGCGGTACGGTTTTTGACCGCCCGATTATTGTATATCAGCACAAGACAAAGTTTATGTCAAACTTTTTGAAAATGTCTTATTCTCCTGATCCCAGCGAGGATTTGGCAGGAAAGATTGCTCCGGCAACGGTAATCTGTTCACTTATTGTTGCAATCCTCTACGGTGTTCTTTACGGAACATTTACAGGGGCAGTGGATACCTTTGCGGTTATGGCAGCTGTCAGTATTCCTGTTTGTACGTTGCTTGCGGTTAATATCCCAATGCGTTATCTCTGCAAAAAGCTGAATCAAAGCGGTGCTATGATTTCCGGCTATCCTTCCGTAAAACAGTTCTGCGACAGTAACGCAATAATGATAGACGCTACAGAGCTGTACCCTGAGGGCTGTGTAAAATTAGACGGAATCAAGACCTTTGCAAACCACAGAATAGACGAAAGCGTACTTGCGGCAGCGGCAATTTTAAAGGAAGCCCAAAGCCCCATGGCGGCGGTGTTTAACAAAACTATGCTGCAGCAAAAACAAAGCCAACTGCCTGAGGTTGAGTCTGTACTATACGAGGACGAAATGGGACTGGTAGGCTGGGTAAACGGCCAGCGTATTCTTGTTGGTAACCGTACATTGATGCACAAATACAATGTGGAAACTCCGTCGGAGGACTACGAGGAAAAGTACCTCATTGAGGGCAGATACGTTTCTTATCTTGCTCAGGCAGGAGAGTTAATCACAATGTTTGTTACAACCTACTCACCAAGCAGAGATATAATTACAGAGCTGCAGCGAGGAGAGCAAAACGGTTTAAGCTACCTAATCAGAACAACGGACTGCAATATTACAGAGGAAAGAATCGCAGAAGATTTCGGAATATTCTATCGCAGTATCAAGGTTCTGCCTACAGGACTTGGCAACGTGTGTAAAGAGGCTCAGCTCCAGCAGGAGGATTCCTCACGAGCTTATCTTGGCACACGGGGAAAAATATCCTCGCTGATTCGTGCTGTGTCAGGCTGTCTGAGAATAAAGAGCAATATTTCCCTTACAATCGTTATTCAGCTTATTGCCATAGTGTTAGGCTTGCTGTTAGTTTCTGCTTTGTGCCTGTATGCAACAAATGCGGTAATAGGCACAATGGAAATTTTGATTTATATGTTATTCTGGGCTGTGGCGTCAGTTGTAGCTCCTGCAATTCAAAAACCTTAGGAGGAATAAAATGTTAATTGCCCCGTCATTACTGTCCTGTGATTTTTCACAGTTTGGAAAAGAAATAGAGAGAATGGATTTAGCCGGTGCGGACTATATGCACTTGGATGTTATGGACGGACATTTTGTGCCTAACATAACCTTTGGCGCACCCATTATGAAATATGTAAGAGATTTTTCGGACAAGGTGTTTGACGTGCATCTGATGATAAGCGATCCTCTGAAATATGCTGATGATTTTTGCGATGCAGGTGCCGACATAATTACTTTCCATGTGGAATGTGACAGCGATATTGACAAAACTATAGATAAAATTATAAGTCGTGGGGTAAAGGCAGGCTTGGTTATCAAGCCAAACACTCCCGCAAGCGCAGTGTTCCCCTATCTTGACAGGATTTCAATGGTGCTTGTTATGACAGTTGAGCCGGGCTTTGGCGGACAAAGCTTTATGGCGGATATGCTCCCAAAGGTCAGAGAAATCAAAGCGGAAATCGAAAAACGCAATTTGGATGTTATTATCGAGGCTGACGGAGGTATAGGACTAAGCAACATTAAGGATTGCGCAGAGGCAGGCGTTGACGTTGCGGTAGCAGGAACGTCTGTGTTCAAAGCTCCCGATCCAAAGAAAGCCATAGAAGAAATGAAAAAAGCTTGTGAATAATCGGAATAAACTATAAAAGGCTGTGGCAAATGAAAAAATTGCCACAGCCTTTTTGACTGTAATTATTAACATTTAAAAAGTGAAAATCACATTATGCAGTAATAAATTAATCTGCCTGAGGAGTAGAATATTCGGACTTGTTTTCAAAAACTGCCTGTTTACCCTGATTTATTGCCGCTTCAAGAACCGACAAATCCGGTCTTACATTTTCCGGACATACAAGGTTGCCCCGCTTTTCATTCATTTCATAGTTTTCCTTTATATTTCTTGCTGTTGTCACCCTGCATTGTAATGTGGTGTGACAATGGGCAGTAAACATTTGCAACAAACAATACCAGGAGCTTCCGTGAGCTCCGTGCATCAGGTACAGTAATTGTCGCTTTTCAATAGGTGTAGAGTTTTTGATTAACTCTATTAATGCTTCCTCAATTTTTTCATCATCATCCTGTGGAGTTAAATCTTCAAATAAAGTGGGATATAAAAATGCAAGATAATAGTGTAAAGGATTTTTACCCAAAAGATTAAACCAATCTACACTTTGCAGTAAGCTTGGAGAGCTTACTCCTTTTTCCCAGTTCTGAATAGTTTTTTTGGAAACTCCAATTCCTATTGCCATATACTCCTGAGATTTGCCGGCATCTGCACGGCTGCTCCACCATATTTTAGCAAATCTTTTTGCTCTTTCAACTTTTGTTTCTTCCACAATTTCACCGTCCGTTTTAACAGCTTATGTGATAATTATACACATTTTTTTTGAAAAAA
Organism: uncultured Clostridia bacterium; assembly: GCA_945980035.1. Taxonomy (GTDB): domain Bacteria; phylum Bacillota; class Clostridia; order Oscillospirales; family Acutalibacteraceae; genus Ruminococcoides. The sequence goes on along the minus strand of CAMFQG010000114.1, from coordinate 52 downwards.
TCTATAGTTTTTTTGAAAAAAAGGAAAATTTTTACACCAAAAACTTTATAAA
>CAMFQG010000113.1 GCA_945980035.1 uncultured Clostridia bacterium | reverse complement strand
ATATAGATTAGTATATAACTTATCTTCAATTTCATTAATTGGTATTGAATCACCGTTTTTAATTTTGTATTGATTGAAAACTGTAGCAAAGGGGGATTTGCTCAACGCCTGTAGAAATTCCTCATAGGTTGAAGCCTTTTCCAAAATATCAAAATTAATGGAAGTGTTTTTAACCATATGGGCAGGAATAGTAAAGCTGAATCTTTTATCTTTATCAGAGTTTAGGATAGTTAGTACCCTTATGATTTCATTAATTTCTGTCTGGTGTACTATATATTTTGAAAAATGTTCGCCTACAGTTAATTCATATCTGCAAATTGTATCAAATTCATAGGTGATGTGCTGTCTTAACAAAAACTCAAACAGACCTCTGTGAACGTCACGTTCGTTAGCTTCACCAAATGCTTTGATATAGTGTGTATTCGTTTTCAAATATGTCATTACTTCTGAAATACTGTCACATTCCAAAAGATGCTTGTAATCATCTTCTTTCAGTCTTTTACCGTACTTGGCTTTAGCTTTAGTAAGAACAGCATAGCTTATTTCTGACACAATACACACCTCCTGTTTTAATGTATTTAGAAAATTAGATTAAGAGAGAACACGCTGAACAATAGAGTCAACCCACTTGTCGCAGTTTTCCTCATAATCCTTTTGCAGTTTTTCAAGGGCATCTGCTCTTGATTTTTCATTTTTCTCCCATTCAGACTCGGCATCTTTTTTTAGCTCAGTCTCTTTTTCGGCAACAATTTTTTTAGCCTCATTAAGATGCTTGTCGATAATTTCTTTTTTCTCTTCTTCAATTACTTTTTCAAGATTATCTTTTTCAGAAAGATTCTGTTCGTAAAGCTTTTGTGCTTCAAGATCCATTTCCACAATTTTTTTAATCATATCTTTCATAATAAAGATACCTCCTTACAAAAACTAATTCTTTAATGCCTGTAGGGGAGCAGGGAGTCTGCCGCCTCTGTTGATAAACTCGGAAGCGTCTCCTTTTCTCAGTGGCATAACAGGGCCTTTTCCCAAAAGACCTCCGAAGTTAAGCTCTTCTCCTGCCTTTTTGCCGATAGCCGGTATCAGTCTGACAGCAGTAGTTTTTGAGTTAACCATACCGATAGCCGCTTCGTCAGCGATAATAGCGGAGATAGTTTCAGGAGTAGTTTCTCCCGGAACTACAATCATATCAAGACCAACGGAGCATACAGCAGTCATACATTCAAGCTTTGTAATATCCAAATAGCCGTTTGTAGCGGCATTAATCATACCTGCGTCCTCAGATACAGGTATAAACGCACCGCTTAATCCGCCAACGTGAGAGGATGCCATAACACCGCCTTTTTTAACAGCGTCATTCAGCAGTGCCAATGCAGCGGTAGTACCGTGACAGCCACAGCTTTCAAGGCCCATTTCCTCAAGAATATATGCAACACTGTCACCAACCGCAGGAGTAGGAGCAAGGGATAAATCCACAATGCCAAAAGGCACACATAGTCTTTTTGAAGCCTCTTTAGCAACAAGCTGTCCCATTCTTGTGATTTTAAATGCAGTCTTTTTAATCATATCTGCAATCTCGTCGGTTGTTTTTCCTTTGCCCTCTTTTGCAAGAACTGCTCTTACAACACCGGGACCTGAAACGCCTACATTTATTACGCAGTCAGCTTCGCCCACACCGTGGAAAGCACCTGCCATAAAAGGATTGTCCTCAGGAGCATTACAGAAAACAACAAGCTTTGCAGCGCCGATACAATCTCTGTCAGCAGTTAAAACAGCAGCTTCCTTAACGGCTTTACCCATCATTCTGACAGCGTCCATATTAAGTCCTGCTTTGGTAGAACCGATGTTAACAGATGAACAAACTAAATCTGTTGTAGCTAATGCTTCGGGTATGCTTTCAATTAACGCATAATCACCTGATGAAAAGCCTTTTTGTACCAAAGCGGAATAACCGCCGATAAAGTTTACACCCAGAGTATGTGCAGCCTTGTCTAAAGCTTTTGCAAACTTAACAACATTTTTGCTTTGACAGGGAGCAGCAACCATACCTATAGGAGTAACCGAAATTCTTTTATTGATAATAGGAATACCGTATTCCTTTTCAATATCTTCGCCTGTTTTTACAAGGTCCTGAGCATATCTGCAAACCTTGTCATAGACCTTTGTGCTTGCCTTGTCGATGTCCTCATCAATACAGTCAAGCAGTGAAATACCCATTGTGATAGTACGAACGTCAAGATTTTCGTTGTCTATCATATTTATAGTTTCTAATATATCTTTTGTTTCTAACATTATTGCACTTCCTTTTCAATATTATAATATTTGCATTAAATTTTGTGCATACTATTGAAAATATCCTCGTGCATAACGTGGACCTTTGTGTTTGATTCTTCGCCAACCTTGTCAAGCTTTTCTCTGAGTGCCTCAAGACCCAAAGTGCTTTTATCAATCTCTACCAGCATAACCATAGCGAACATATCCTGAAGTACGCTTTGAGTTACTTCAACTATGTTTACGTCAACCTCCGCACATGCAGTAGAAACCTTTGCTAAAATACCAACTGAGTCCTTGCCGATTACTGTTATAATAGCTTTCATAATTAGCCTCCTGAAAAATTCCTTTTTAATTATCACATTGATAATCGCATACGTTAATATTTTAACACATATGGTTATGTTTTGCAATATAATATACACTAAATTCAGCTAAATATTGCACAAAAGGACGTTATGTGATATATTATCTATCGGTGATTAATAATGAATTTTTATTGTGATTCGCATTTACACTCAAATAATTCCTTTGACGGAACACCTACTGTAAAGGAAATCTGTGAAAAAGCCATAAGCTTAGGCTTGAGTGCCGTTACCGTAACGGACCATATGGAGGCTCCTGAAATCTTACTTGGCGAAAAATCAGAGTACGGAGATATGGTAAAGCAGATTAAAAAATCTGTTAAAGATGTAGAAAGCTGTCAGGATATTTATAAAAACAAGCTGACCGTTTTAAAAGGTATGGAGCTTGGAGAGCCAATGCACAATATACAGTTGACTAAGCAAGCTTTAAGCATTGCTGACTTTGATTTTATCCTTGCGTCTGTCCACAACCTAAAGGATGAACAGGATTTTTATTTTATCGACTATAGTCAGATAAATGTAAATGAATTGATAACAAGATATTTTATCGAATTATTGGATACTGCCCAAAACGCAGATTTTGACAGTCTTGCCCATTTGACCTATCCTTTCAGATACATATGTGAGTGTACAGATTTAGATATTCAAATTCTGCTACAGGAAAATGAAACAGTAATTGAGGAAATATTTAAAGCATTGATAAGCAGAGGAAAGGCTCTTGAAGTAAATACCTCGGGACTGTTTAAGAAAATTGCTTCAACCTTACCTGATGCTGAGCTTTTGAAAAAATTTAAAGCCTTAGGCGGCAAGTACGTCACCATAGGAAGTGACGCACACCAAACAGAAAACATAGCTCAGGGTTTTGGAGTAGGTTTAGAAATCATAAAGAAATGCGGTTTTGACCATATTACTTTATATAAAAACCGTAAACCAAATTTAATAGAAATATAGAGAAAGGCAATGATGCGCAAAATGCACCATTGCCTTTTGTGTTGTTATAATTTTAACACTTTCAATCCTGATATGCAATATTAAATTGCAAAAATTTCAAAGATTGGCGATTTATATCAAAAATTATAAAGTTTTTGCAAGTTCTTTTATATAATCTTTCAGTTGTTCTTTTGTTTCAGGGTGATTCAAACCGACCTCAATATTAGCCTGAAGAACACCGAACTTGTTGCCCATATCAAAGCGAGAGCCTTCCATTTCTACAGCAGTCATACCTACAGTAGTGGCAATTTCTTTCATAGCGTCGGTAAGTTGTATTTCACCGCCTACCCCCGGTTCGGTTCTTTCAAGAATTTCAAAAATTGACGGAGGCAGAACAACTCTGTCTGTAATTGAATACAGTGAAAGCACAGCTTCCTTTGTCTGTGGCTTTTCAACCATATCTGTGCACTTAAATATTCTGTCGTGTAATTTCTCAACCTTTAGTGAGCCGTATTTGTGTATATCTTCCTCAGGTACTTTTTTAACTCCCAATACACCCTCGCCAAATTCGCCGTATGCGTCAATAAGCTGTTTAATAGCAGGAGTGCCTTCGTTGTAGATAACACCGTCACCGAATAACACAGCAAAAGGCTCGTTGCCCACAAAAGATTTTGCTTTCAAAACTGCGTGACCTAAGCCTTTCATTTCTTTCTGTCTGATGAAAGTAATGTTTGCAAGGTCCGCAATACCGATAACTTCCTCAAGCATTTTGTCTTTTCCGCCTTTAGTCAAAGCAGCCTCAAGCTCAGGTGAACGGTCAAAATGATCCTCCATAAGTCCCTTACCGCGGTTTGTGATTATGAGAATATCAGTTATCCCTGCGGCAACTGCCTCTTCTACAATATATTGAATTGTAGGCTTGTCAACGATGGGGAACATTTCCTTTGGCATAGATTTTGTAGCCGGTAGAACTCGTGTTCCTAATCCTGCTGCCGGAATAATCGCTTTTGTAATTTTCATATTAATTCCATCCTTATAAATATTGTTAAGAATTTTACGCTATAAAGCCCGGTAAATAGCTGATTACAATATATGCAATCATTAAGCTAAGAGCTAAGGCAAAGTTTACTCCGCCCTTTGTTTCTATTGCTTCTTGAACAGATACTGTTCCGCTTTTCTTTATTTTCGATATTTCTTTAACGGTGTGATTGAAATACCATCTGTTTGCTTTTACACCGATAATAATTTTCAGTGCAAAATTTACAACCGAGCAGATAATGTCAAGTATCAAAAGTACCTGTTGGATTGTATCTAACTTAAAGAAAGCCTGTTGATAGAACATCAGCATATCGTTGTAGGAATATGCCGTGGTACTCTCGGCAATTTTGGAATATTCCGTTACGAAGTCGTAGCTTACATTGTATGCAATGTTGAAATAAGCAGATGCAACCAGCAAAAGTCCCATTACAACAGTAAGTACAGTACCTATTTTGTACATTTTCCTGTAAAGGAGATAACCTCCGCTGAACAAAAATGCGCAGAAATTAAATCTGCCTCTGCCAAATTCTTTTATGTTATAAAATACTCTGCTGAAGTATTGAGTGCTTTTTTGTGCAAACTTTGATGCTTCACCGGCGGTAACGTCATCGCTTAATTTATATTCAGGATTTACTCCTGCCATTGGGTCAAGAGGATTATAGAAATTAGCAGCTTGTTGCTGATTATTCTGATTTGTATTTATACCTAAAGGGAATCCGCATTTTCCGCAGTAAAAAGAATCCTTAGGGTTTTTAGCCTTACATCTTGGACATTCTACAGCATCATCATTGTGTGTTTCTGTTTCTGTCTCATTTTCTTCAGTCTGACAGTAATCCTCACTGTAGCTGAAGTCATTACTGTGCTTGTCCTCAAAAAAACATTTGCCCATTGATTCATAGCATTGTCTGTGATGCGGCGTACCACATTCGGGACATACAACAATGTCGTCGCCTTTCTTAAATTTTTCCTCGCAAACAGGACATTTCAGGTTTTCGTAATCCATATTTTGCTCCTTGTGATTTTTTCTAATCTATTATAACAATAATTATCAAAAAAATCAAATTAATTATTATAATTTTAT
>CAMFQG010000112.1 GCA_945980035.1 uncultured Clostridia bacterium | reverse complement strand
TCAATTAACCTATTTTTTTGTTTTTTAGTCTGTCTACTTGACAGGGGGCACATTAAAGCCGTTGCGGTTTTATTTTCCGTTGAGAGTATATCAGCTGTAAACCTTCACTGAAATTGTGCAGTCCTTTTCCTTAACAGAATCAAGGTTCATATCCGACATTACCTGCATTGTGTTTTTTATGGTGGTGGTTCCCGCCTTTTTGACTTTGAAGGTTGCTGTGTAAAGTGTACCGGTAGTTGTAAAATCATAGCCCTTTGAAATATTCGAGCCGTTGTATAAAATTGAATTGTTGACGCAATTTATTACACTGCCGTTTACGCTAATATTTGCATCGACAAATTTCAAATAAGAGGAATCAAAATCGGTATGGCCTTGGAAATTTATGAGAACTTTTGGAGTTTTCATATTTAGGGCAACGGTTATTGTGTCCCCTACCTTACAATTTGTGCCGTTAATTTTGCATACGTTTGCTTTGTTTTTATCAGAATTTTTAGACTTACACCCAACGGTTATCGCCTTGGTAGCCTTTGAATAAGCAATCTTTTTGCCTGAGGTTGCGAATGCCTTAACAGAAACCTTGTAAGTACCCGACTTCTTAACCTTGACAGTCTTTGTAACCGAAGATTTCTTCAGCTCTTTTTTAGACAGAGTAAACTTTTTGTTGTAAGTTTTCTTCCCTGTTTTGTAGGTTACCTTGAAGCCCTTAGCACCCTTAACCTTGTTGTAAGTAACCTTGATAGCATTCTTTGTACCCTTGACTGTTACTTTAGGTGTCTTTAGAACCTTGACAGGAATAGTCTGGCTGTCTTCAACTACCGTTTTGCAATTTTCACAAATCTTGTATCCTGTGCTTCCTTCTGCAAAGTAAGTAGCCTTTTTTGCACCTATGGTTTTTGTGCTGTTGTGACTGCATTTTGCCGGCTGTGTTGATATTGGATAGGTAGGATAAACAGGGGTAGTAGAGATGGTAGGAGTAGTATGAGTACCTGATTCTTCTACTTGAACATAACAGAAAGCAGACGCAGACGCTACCCTCGTAATCACATTGGTAAGTGGATTATATATATTGTAGGAATAAGTACATTCCAGAATTACTTTGCTGACAGAAGGTAATTTATTAGCTCTTACACGACAGGAGGAGACTCCTGTTTGCTCCAATACCTCAACATTCCACGGGTCGTTTGATGTCCATCTGCAAGAATTGGGTACCACTGCGGTATTAGGCGAGTTAATAAGGTCAACCTTGACTGTTATTGTTTCGCCGACCTTCATATTGTATGTAGTGGCTGCTGAAACAGAAGTGGAAAAAATCCAAGTACCTGTAATCAGCAAAAGCACCGCAAGACAAATTGATGTTAGCTTTCTAAATTTATTCTTCATAAATAAACCTCCAATTTATTGTATTAGGGTTAGCTTTTCCAAATAAATTGTAAAACATTTTTGTACAAATATCAATAATTATGTAAAAATAAATTTTGAAATTTTTAAATAAGCTTTTTTATTTTAATGGTCAAGAGGCAATATTTTATGCTCTTTTGTTGTATATTGACTTTAGAAATTGATTTGTTAAAATTAAGTTGTATCAAAGAAAAAGGTATGTACTGCTGAATAGGACATATAAGTTTTCATTATGAAAGAACAGGAGTGAAAAAATATGAAAAAGGCAGATGAAAATGTTGAGAAGATTTTAACAGAACGCTTTGGAAAGGACAGCTTAATTTCCTTGGCAACTGTGGAAGAGGGAGTGCCGTATGTGCGTACCGTTAACGGATATTATGACAAGGGCGCTTTCTATGTGCTTACTTATGCACTTTCCCGCAAAATGAAACAGATTGCGAAAAATCCCGTAGTAGCAATATCCGGTGAATGGTTTACTGCTCAGGGAACAGGAAGCAATTTAGGATGGTTTTGTAAAAAAGAAAATGAACAAATTGCAAATAAGATGAAAGCTGTATTTGCACAGTGGATAGATAACGGACACAACAATTTTGATGATGAACACACCTGTATCTTGCGTGTAGAATTAACAGAGGGTGTGTTGTTTTCCAACGGAACAAGATACGATATTGATTTTACAAAGTGAGGGACAACGAATTTTAGCGAGATTTGAATTAAATTCACTGAAAGACTGGAAAAATGTATTATTTTTGCGTATAATAAATTGCATAATATGAAAGCAAGGATAATAATCAACAATGAAAAAGATACTATCAGCATTGACAATTTCAGTTTTAATTATTATGTCAGCGTTTCCTGCATTTGCCGTAACTGCTGAAACGAAAGGCTCGGACTTTACATATTCAAAAATGCCCAACGGTAATCTGAAAATCACAGGGTACAACGGCTTAGATACAGTAATTTCTGTTCCCCAAACCTACAACAACAGAAAAGTAACTGTAATAAAATCCCTTGATGTTTTCAGTAAAGCAAAAGTAACTACCATAAAAATCTATAAGAATATAAAGCGGATTGGAAACACTAACGTATCAAAGCTTAATGGATTAAAAACTATTAAGGTTAGTGCCAATAATTTGTGGTATTCATCTGTTGACGGTGTTCTGTATAACAAGATTAAAACAAAATTACTTGCCTGTCCGGTGAAACGGACTGCAGTAACTATACCAAAAACCGTAACGGATATTTCAAGTAATGCTTTTAAAAACTGTAGTAGCATAAAAAGCATTTCTGTTCCCACATCGGTGAAGAACATTGGCTCTTATGCTTTTTATAACACAGGACTAACCAAAGTAACCTTACCAAAGAATATAAAGTCAATCGGAAATTACGCCTTTGGCGCATATGAAATGGAAAGCAAGCCTGAATACAACAGCAGTTTTGTTATTTCAAGCAGTAAAAATTCTGTAGGTCACGCATATGCTAAAAGTAACGGTTTGAAATTTAATAAGTTAATTCTTATACAGGCTATAGCACATAGAGGAGATTACATTGACGCTATACCGGACACCTTGCAGGCGTTAGACCAGGCAAAAGAAAAGGGATATAAATATTCCGAGTTTGATATTTGGGAAACCTACTCAGGTGATTTGTTTGTATTCCACGACAGCAACTTAAAATACCAATGTAATGTAGATAAGAGTATTTTAAGTATTAATATGAGTAACTACAAAAAATATCCCCTGAAAGTTAACAATATGACGGCATATATGCCTACAGTTGAACAGCTGGTATCAAAGGCAGCTTCATATAACATACAACTGTATTTACATTTGAAGAATTCTTCAATTTCTTCTAACGGGGCTAAAAAGCTGTACAGCATACTGAAAAAGTACAATATGACAAACAAGGTCAGGGTGTTCAGCTCTCACCAAAATATTTTGCCTTTACTCAAGAAAGCAAACCTGCATACAGGATTTTTATTTGTTATCTTCAAAACCGAAAAGGAATTAATGAACGCAGTAGATATTGCCTATAAAAACAGGTGCGAATTTCTTATAACCAATAACTACGCCTACAGCCTGAATGAAAATGTTGTAAATTACAGCCACGAAAAAAATATTGATATAGGCAGTTACAGAATCAACTCAGTAAAAAAGGCGAAAAATTTGATTAAATTAAATGCCGACTTTTACATATCAAATGAAAGTTTATCCTTATGAGGAAAGTAGAATATGAAATTCGGCACTTATTATACCGACACAAAAAAGCAATATCAATATCTCAAAAGCATAGGCGCTGATATAGCAATGTCAGATTATAAATTAAGGTAAAGCACCGCACCAAGACGTTAGAGAAGTCCTGGTGCGGTTTTTATATGCTTTGCTATAACAACATTCTTTGTTGACCTTTATTCATACAAAATACCACTCTGCAGTTTAGCAGGGTGGTATTCAATAAAAGTTATTTGATTGTATAACTGATAAGGAATGAAAACTATTAGCTAACTTATAATTTTATCTTAACAGTTGTCGGCCCGCTTGCCCAGGGGGCTATTTCATAACATTGGAATACTACGTTAAGATGCTTGTCTGTTAAATAAAAAGTATAATCCTTAATCTGTTTATTCTCAACTGTTTCTAAAGCATTAGGGAAAAATCTATTGGGATCCTGAGTATATAAATGCTCTATTTTACGATATATCTTTGCTTTTAGTTCCTTATTGCCGTACTTTGTGAGTTTGCTGTTAGGAATTTTATTTCCGGTTTTTTTGCTGAAATTATGCCCGACGGTTCCATATTGTGGGTGCACTCCTCCGGTAAATTCAACAAATTTTTCTTTAAAGCTGTATTTTCCGTTCTTATTATATGTCAAGGTGATTTTGTCGTCTAAGGAGTGAACCATTGGATTATTGGGATTTTTTTGAAATGTCTCTTTTGCAAATTTTAACGCATTCACTTCATACTTGGAACACAACTTTTTAAAATAATTGTTTATCCTTTTATTGGCTTTCGTTTTTACAGTAAATACCGGTCGCCTTATCTTAAAATTTAGGATAGGGCGTCCGTCCATTTTATACTCTTTATTGGTTGTTACATATTTTACCGCTTCTGACTTAGCCTCTGCTTTTATCGCAGATATATTGCCAAAGCAAAATATGCTGTAAAATATACATAAACTCAGAAAAACGCTGACAAAATTTCTTTTTTTAATCATAAGCAAACCCTCACCAAAATATTTTTCTTTAATTCTACATTTTATAATATTTCCTGTCAATACGAATATACAATATCCTAACGAAATTGTTGAGATTTGTAAGCGACGATTAAAAACATTTGCTTATTTTTTCTTTTTATTATTTTTTGCCCTGTCTTTAAGCCGTTTAGCCACATAGGTTACTGTGAATATACATAATACAAAAGCTGAACAAACAGCCACAATTATACCGTAGTTTTCCTCATCAATTACAGTGATGCTCTTGTGGGGCTTTTGTGTTAATGCGGCATTTTTGGTTTCTGTGCTTTCCGTCGTTTGTTCTTGATTTTTTACAGAATCTGTTTTTACTGCCCCTGTTTTTGTGCCTTTAGAATTTACCGTAACATAACAGCTTGAGCTTTCAAAATTATCTATATTTTTTAAACTATTGCTTACACAATCTCCGGTGGATATTTCGATTTTGCTTTTGCCGTAGTCCAATGCTTTAAACTTTAGCGTGAACAGATTTTTATTTTTATCCAGAGCTATTCCGTCAGCACACAAAAATAAAAGCTTAACCCTGTCTCCCTTATCGCTGTACCTTATAAGGCTTTGAGAAAGCTCTGTTTTTCCACCGCGCCAGGCAATTTTACCGGAATCGTATTTGATTATAAAGGTTACAGCCGAAACAGTCTTGTGAGAATCAATGGATACGTTTACATCGAAAATTCTGTTCTTATCTGCGTTAATATTCTCAACAAGGATATTATCAGCCCCATTTACAACAGGCGCAAAAACAGAGAACAGAATACAAAAAACAACACAAAAAGGCATTATTCTTTTCATTCTGTTCCCCCCTGACTTAGCTTTTCGGCTTATTTGCAAACCACATTTTTGTTAGCAGTATGCTTGTATTTTAGAATAAAACACAAAGAAAATCCACTTATGTGAAATTTATTCAACTTCCATTGAAATGGGATAGGGACAGGTCGATATAAAACAACACTTCACTCAAAACCTACGAGTTTTTTGTAGATAGTTGAAGGCAACGTCAAAAATCAACACTATTTTGCTGATTAAGTAAATGGTTATAAAAGACAAAAATTTATTTAAAATGCCAAATTATTACATATTTGTATTGACATAATAGTATATAAA
>CAMFQG010000111.1 GCA_945980035.1 uncultured Clostridia bacterium | reverse complement strand
TAAGAGACAGATATGTTAAATTATTATTCGTTGCAATTAATAATTAAAGGGGTAGAAAAATGAAAAAAGTATTTCAAAAATGGAACAGCATCAGCTTAGTTCTCAGAATATTAGGAGGATTATTGCTCGGTGTTATCTTCGGATTAATAGAGTCAAATTTTGCAGGAAAAGAAGTATTTTCTTTTGTGTTCCCAAGTATGTCTGCAATATCAATACTTGGTACTGTTTTTGTAGGAGCATTAAAGGGAATTGCTCCTGTTCTTGTATTTTTCCTTGTAATGAGTGCAATCTCAAAGGGCGGAAAGTCACATTCAGGTGTAATTAAAACAGTAGTTATTCTGTATATGGCTTCAACATTGTTAGCAGCTGTAGTGGCTGTATTTGCAAGTATGATTTTCAAGGTTCAAATGGTATTACCGGAAGCAGTTACAGATGCAACTGCCCCTCAGGATATTTTAGAAGTATTCCAAACCTTACTACTAAATGTAGTTTCTAATCCTATCAGCGCCATTGCTGAGGGTAATTACGTAGGTATTTTGTCATGGTCCTGCATTATAGGATTGGCTCTCAGAAAAGCAAATGATTCAGTTAAAAACGGTCTTACGCAAATTGCTGATGCAATATCTATTGTAGTAACTTGGATAATCAGCTTTGCTCCTTTTGGTATATTCGGACTGGTATTCAACGCTATATCAACAAGCGGTCTTGAAATATTCACTTCTTACGGCTCACTCCTTTTACTGTTAGTTGGTTGTATGCTGTTTATCTATTTTGTAACAAACCCAATTTTAGTATGGTGGTGCGTAAGAAAAAATCCATTCCCACTTATTTTTAAATGCTTAAGACGCAGTGCCATTACAGCTTTCTTTACAAGAAGTTCTGCTGCAAACATTCCTGTTAATATGAAGGTTTGCGAGGAAATGGGACTTGATAAGAATACTTATTCAGTATCAATCCCACTGGGTGCTACAATAAATATGGATGGTGCCGCTATAACTATCACCGTTATGACAATGGCGACAGCAACAACCTTAGGTATTCCGGTTGACATTCCAACAGCATTACTGTTGAGTTTGGTTGCTACATTATCCGCGTGTGGCGCATCGGGAGTAGCAGGCGGTTCACTGCTGTTGATTCCTCTTGCTTGTTCACTGTTCGGTATTCCTGATGATATTTCTTACCAGGTAGTTGCCGTTGGATTTATCATCGGTGTAATTCAAGACTCTGTTGAAACTGCTCTTAATTCATCAAGCGACTTGCTTCTCTCCATTTCTGCTGAGCTAAGACATTGGAGAAAAGAGGGCAGAGAGCTTGATATGAAAAAACTATGTAAATAAAGTTTCAGCCTGCCATAACGGTGGGCTGATTTTCTTTCCTCTAATTCATATATTTAGAAAGAAAAAATTTCACGTTTGCAATATAAAATTCATTGACAACGCATAAAATAAAGTATAATATAGACTTGTACCAAAAATAATGTCAATATAAGTATAAAATTGTATTAAACAAGGAGGATATATACTATGGGTTTAATTAAAGCAGGCGTAGGTGCATTAGGCGGTACATTAGCTGACCAGTGGAAAGAATTTTTCTACTGCGATTCTATGACCAACGATGTACTTATGACTAAAGGTGTAAAGAGAGTGGGTAACCGTTCTTCTAACACTAAAGGCAGCGATAATATCATTTCAAACGGCAGCGGTATTGCAGTTGCTGACGGTCAGTGTATGATTATCGTAGAACAGGGTAAGGTTGTAGAGGTTTGTGCCGAGCCCGGTGAATTTACTTTTGACTCATCAACAGAGCCAAGCATATTTGCAGGAAGCTTAGGCTCAAGCATTTTGGAAACTTTTAAAACTATCGGTAAGCGTTTTACATACGGCGGCGACACCGGTAAGGATCAGAGAGTCTATTATGTAAATACTAAAGAGATTATGGGCAATAAATTCGGTACTGCAACACCGATAATGTTCAAGGTAGTAATGTCAAAAATAGGTATGGACCTTGATACAAAGATTCGTTGTAGCGGCACATATTCATTCAAAATAACAGATCCGATTACTTTCTACACAAGAATTGCGTCTAATGTTTCCACTGAATATACAAAATCAGAAATTGACAGTCAGTTAAAGGCTGAAATCATTGATGCTTTACAGCCTGCCTTCGGTGAATTATCTGCACTGGAGTTACGTCCAAGTGATATTCCGGCTCGTAAAAATGAATTGAAAAAGGCACTGAATACTGCTCTTGCTTATGAATGGACAGAAAGACGCGGTATCTCTGTAGAGAGTATTGCTATTTCAAATATTAGTATTCCTGAGGACGACGAGGAGAAAATCCAACGTATGCAAACTGCCGCAACTTATTCAAATGCCGGTATGGCTGCCGGTATGTTGGCAGAGGCACAGGGTACTGCTATGAATACTGCTGCCGGTAATGCTGCAGGTGCTATGAACGGCTTTATAGGTATGGGCATGGCAGGAAATATGGGCGGTATGAATGCTGCTAATTTGTTTACCGTTGCTCAACAACAGCAACAACAGATGGCTCAGCAACAAATGGCTCAACAGCCTGCTCCTACAGCTCCGGCACAGCAAGGCTGGAAATGTAGTTGCGGTGCTACTGCTACAGGTAAGTTCTGTACTGAGTGCGGTTCTCCAAAACCACAGGCTGCCGAGGGATGGACTTGTAGCTGCGGTGCTGTAAATCAGGGTAAGTTCTGTCAGAATTGTGGTTCACCTAAACCTGCCGGCGCTCCGCTTTACAAGTGTGATAAGTGCGGTTGGACACCTGAGGACCCACATAATCCTCCTAAATTCTGCCCTGAATGTGGCGATGTTTTTGACGACAACGATAAGGTTTAATTTGTAGGTGAATATATGTCAAATTTAAATGAGTATAAATGCCCTAACTGTGGCGGTACCGTAGAATTTAACAGCGGAACACAGACTATGAAGTGTGAGTTCTGTGATTCCGAATTCAGTGTTGAAGCTATGGAGGCTGAAAATATCGCCAATCAGAATATGTCTGACAGTGAAATTAAGTGGAATGACTTAAACTCCGACTGGGGTGACGAAAACAAGGGAATGAAGGTTTATATCTGTGAATCCTGTGGCGGTGAGATTGTATGCGATGAAACCACCACAGCTACAAAGTGTCCCTATTGTGACAGCCAGGTTACAATGAAGGGCGGTTTTGAGGGCGACTATAGACCTGATATTATTATTCCGTTCCAGCTTGATAAAGAAGCTGCCAAGAAAAAGTATAATGAGTTCGTTGGAAATAGATTTTTCCTGCCAAAGGACTTTAAGGACAAGAACCATATAGACGAAATCAAGGGACTGTACGTTCCCGAATGGCTCTTTGACTGTGATGTATCTGCAAGTGCAATGTATGACGCTACAAAAGTAAGCACATGGAGCGATTCAAATTACATATACACAAAAACTTCTCATTTCAATGTTTTTCGTAGCGGTGATATGTCCTTTGCGGCTATTCCTGTTGACGGTTCTTCAAAAATGCCGGATGAATTAATGGAGTCTATAGAACCCTTTGATGTATCAAAGGCAGTTGACTTTAAGGCGGCTTATTTGGCAGGCTATCTCTCAGATAAATATGATGTTGGTGTAGATGAAAGCTTGCCGAGAGCTAATGAGAGAATCAGAAACAGTGCAGTAGAAGCCCTGAAGAAAACAGTAACAGGTGCCTATTCAAGTATTGTAACTAAAAATTCAGGCGTAAACACTAAGAGAGGTGTTAACCGTTACGCTCTGTATCCTGTTTGGCTTTTGAATACTACATATAACGGCAAGAAACACGTGTTTATAATGAACGGACAGACAGGTAAAATGGCCGGCGATTTGCCAATCAACAAAGGAAAGTTCTTTGGTGTTGGTTGTGGAGTCTTTGCCGGAATTACTGCAGTTTGTTATATAATTGCACACTTTTTCTTTGGGCTTTAAGGAGGTAATAATATGAAAAAATTTAGTAAAATTGCTTCCATAGCTTTTATATTACTGTTAGTTTTATCAGTTTCAATCACTGCTTTTGCTACTGCTGAGGATACTCCAAACAGCGACGGACTTTTAGTTAACGATATGGCTGATGTTCTCACAGATGAAGAAGAAATAGAGCTTGAAGATAGATTGTATAATATTTGCGAAAAGTACGATATGTCTTTTGCCATAGTTACAACCGATAATACAGGTGATAAAACTCCAGAACAGTACGCCGACGATTATTATGATTACAACGATTATTATGCTGACGGCGGAGTTCTGCTGTTAAGCACAGACTATAATGAACGTCATTTTTCTACAAGCGGTAAAGCTATTGACGCATTTAATGATAAGGCTTTCGAGTATATCTTTGTAGATAATGTGGCTGAGTACTTCGATGACGGCGATTGCTACGGAGGATTTTCTGCTTATGTTGATTTTACTGAGGAATGTGTTGACGCCTATTGTAAAGGCGAAAAATATCCTCCTGTATCAGCATTTGATGTTTGGAAAGACAGACTTATTTTCTTTGGTATTTCATTAGCTATCGGCATAGTGATTACTGTAATAATTATGCTTTCTGTTAAGTCAAAGTATAAAAATGTAAGATTTAATTCCGGTGCTGAAAATTATGTTGTTAAGGATTCATTTAAGTTGAATCAAAGCTATGATACTTTCCTATACAGCACAGTCACTCGTACTGCTAAACCTAAAGATGACGACCGTAGTTCGACACATACTTCCTCATCCGGAAATACACACGGTGGCGGAAGCTTTTAACCTTGAAAAAACAACCTTAAGGCTTTATCCTTAGGGTTGTTTTCTAATGTTATTGACAAATTATGATAATATTTGATAATATAATCATTGGTAATTTTCATGTGGAGGAATCAGCTTGAGTACATTAGTGTGGGTTATAGTAATAACTACAATAGCCGGTGTGGGCGGAACAGGCTTAGGTGGTTTAATCGGAGCAATTTTCAGCAAAGATTCAGAAAAAATTGTAAGCCTGTTTTTGAGCTTTGCAGGCGGCGTTATGCTCAGCGTAGTATGCTTTGATTTATTGTTTGAGGCTGTGGAACAGTCACCAAATGATATATTTCACTTGATTTTAGTGATTTCTATGGTGCTTATTGGCTACGGTGTAATATATGTTCTTAATTTTTGGATTGACAAGACCACTAACAACGAAATTGCACATATTGACCAAAATCACCCCAAAACAGCCGACCAATTATCTGAGCTTATACATAGTAACCATTATGAGGAGCATAAGAAAAAACCAACGAAAAGCAGTTTGTTTATCGGTGGGTTGGTAATGGCTTGTGCTATTGCTTTACATAATCTTCCTGAGGGTATGGTAATCGGTGCATCATATGCTAATGACGGTGCAGTAGGATTTACTATTACAGGCGGTCTTGTGCTTGCTATTGTTATCGGTTTGCATAATATTCCTGAGGGTATGTCTGTTTCTGTCCCGCTAATTGCAGGCGGTATGAATAAAGCTAAGGCTGTTTTTGTAACTGCCGCAACAGGTGCACCAACAATTATCGGTGCAATTTTGGGATATACCTTTGGCAGTCTTGGACCTACCGCTTTGGCAATTTCATTAAGCTTTGCAAGCGGAGCTATGCTTTATGTTGTATTCGGTGAGCTTTTACCAGAGTCAATTTTGATGTGGCGTTCTAAATTTCCTGCATTTGCAATGCTCATAGGATTGCTTGTAGGTATGGTTATAATTTTTGCATAATATTGAAAATACTATAGATATATGTT
>CAMFQG010000110.1 GCA_945980035.1 uncultured Clostridia bacterium | reverse complement strand
GGTATTTCTCGTTTTTTTCCTCAAAAATCCGAACTTCACTTTGGCAATTTAGGATTACTTTAATAATATTCTACCAAATTATATGTCCCATAAATAGTACTAAGAGAAAAAAGAACAAATTTTTTGGAATATCTCTACTATTTTAAACTGATATTCATATTCTCCGTTTACCATTATACTGTATTCGGTATCGGTTGTATTTTCCTTTAAGGAATTATAATTAGTTGAAGCTCCTACACAAACGCAAGGATACATTACGCACCACCAATTATGTCCCTCGCCCTTACCTATTGTAATTCGCAAAGCCTTATATTTACCCGACGGCATTGTTATATTTCCGTAGTAACGGGTATCAAAATACATTTCCTTAATCTGGGCTTTTACACTGTAATCATAGCCCTGCTCCTCAACAATCTTTTTGGCTGTGTCGGCTATTTTCTGTAAATTTTTATCCGTCAATTTTTCAGCACTGATTACACCGTCTGCATTTTGATACAAATCTTTTGTGTAATCTAACACTGCATCCCTTACCTTTAGCTTTAAGCTTTGGTCGCTTTCGGAATCGGAATTTGCAAGAATATGTAGCCTGAATACTTCATCTGAAACAGAACTACATTCTGCCGAAAAAGGAATCATTGTATAAATGATAGTTAAAAATGTTGCTGCTATAAACGCTTTAATAAATAATTTCATATAAAAAACCTGCCCTAATCTATTTGTTAAGATTATGGGCAGGATTAGAAATTTTAATCAATTACTATGCAACCGTCCTTTGTAGGTTCACATAAAAACACCTTATCATAGGTTTCATTTAACACATTAATGCACTTTTGAGCTTTCTTTTCGCTGTTAAATACAGCAAATACAGCAGAGCCTGAACCGCTCATACAAGCTCCCAGAGCTTTATTTTTGAGCATAGTTTTCTTGATCTCTTTTATCTCGTCTAAATCTAAGGCAATATCAAAATCGTTTAGCATTGAAGAGGTAACCATCCAAATATCTCTTGAATAGATTGCTCTGATCATTTCTTGAGTAAATTGCAGATGGGAAGTGTTTAAACTGTCGATTTTTCTATATGCCTCAGCAGTGGAAATACTGAGCTCAGGCTTGCAAATTACAATATTACACTTGGGCATTGACGCTATATTTTCTAAATCCGTTCCGGTTCCTTTGGCAAGCTTGGTACCTCCTACAATACAGAAAGGCACATCGGCACCGATTTTACTGCCGATTTCACAAAGCTCTTTTGACTTGAGATGAGTATCGAACAATTTATTAAGTGCAACAATAACCGCTGCACCGTCAGCGCTTCCGCCTGCAAGACCAGCCTGAGTAGGTATATTCTTATCGATTGTAATATCTACACCGTTTAAGTCCATTTTTACATAGTTAAAGAAAGCTTGACAGGCTTTGTATACAATATTTCTTTCGTCACAGGGAACGTGGGGATAATCACAGAAAATGTTTATTTCATCTGTATCATTAGTTTCTACGGTAACGTAATCGTACAAGCTCACAGACTGCATAACCATAGCAACGTCGTGATAACCGTCAGGACGTTTTCTTATTACATCAAGTGACAGATTGATTTTTGCAGGTGCTTTAACCTTTACTTTCATTCTTAATTTCCTCAACAAATTCTTCTATGCGTTTTAAAGCAATCTTAATATTCTTTAAGGACTGAGCGTAAGAAATTCTTATATAACCCTCTCCGCTTTCGCCAAAGGCAGTACCCGGTACTACGGCAACACGTTTTTCCTTGACAAGTCTTGTAGCGAACTCGTCGCTTGTAAGACCTGTAGATTTAATACAAGGGAAAGTATAGAAAGCGCCTAAGGGTTCAAAGCAGGTAAGTCCTATTTCGTTAAGCTTGCCTACTATAAGTCTTCTTCGTAAATCGTAGTCAGAACGCATTTCTGCAATATCATCATCACCGTTTTTAAGTGCCTCAATAGCTGCATACTGGGCAGTTGTAGGAGCTGACATTATTCCGTATTGATGAAGCTTTGTTATCTGCTCCATTACGGGAACAGGGCCTAAAGCGTAACCTAATCTCCAGCCTGTCATAGCATACGCTTTTGAAAAACCGCTTACTATTATTGTTCGTTCTTTCATATTTGGGATTTCAGCAATAGATACGTGGTGCTTACCTCCATATGTAAGTTCTCCGTATATTTCATCGGAAATTACAAACAAATTATGTTTTAGGATTACTTCTGCAATTTCCTCAAGGTCCTGTCTTTCCATAATTGCACCGGTAGGGTTATTTGGGAAAGGCAACACAAGTATTTTGGACTTGTCGGTAATTGCATTTTCAAGTTCTTCTGCTGTTAACCTAAAGTTATTTTCAGCCTTTGTGTTTATAATTACAGGTACACCGCCTGCCATTGTAGTCAGCGGTTCATAACATACAAATGCAGGTTGAGGAATAATTACCTCATCACCTGTGCTGACAAGTGTACGAAAAGCCAAGTCAATAGCCTCACTACCGCCAACAGTTACAACAACCTGTGTGTCAGGGTTATACAAAACATTAAAACGTCTTTTATAATAATTTGATATTTCTTTGCGTAATTCAATAAAGCCTCTGTTAGGAGTGTACCAGGTTTTACCGTTTTCAAGAGAGGTAATGCCTGCTTCTCTGATATGCCAAGGAGTCTGAAAATCAGGCTCGCCTATTGAAAGGGATATTACATTATCCATTTCCACGGCAATATCAAAGAACTTCCTTATACCGGAGGGCTTTACATCCTTTATGGCACCATTAATAAAATTTGAATAATCTATCACAGGACTATGTTCCTCCCGTCCTTTGCGCTTTCCGTTTCAGATAATATTGCTCCGTTATCCTTATATGACTTTAGGAAAAAGTGAGTAGCAGTTGCAGAAACGCCGTCAAGACAGGCAAGCTTTCTTGCAACAAAAGAGGCTACGTCCTGAATAGTTTTTCCTTTTACTGTAACGGCAAAATCAAATGCTCCTGCCATAAGTTGCAGTGAAGATACCTCATCAAAAGCCATTAGCTTTTTAGCTACATCGTCAAATCCTGTTTCCTTTTTAGGAACTACGTTAAGTTGAATAAGGGCAATTACACCGGCATCAGGTACTTTCTCCCAATCAACGATTGCGTGGTATCCCTTTATAACTCCGGATTGCTCGTACTCCCTAATCTGCGCCTTTATGTAGTCCTCAGGCTCTCCCAACATAAGTGAAAGCTCCTTAGTTGTAAAACTGCTGTTTTCGCTTAATATTTCTAATAACTTATCCATAATAACCTCCGATTAAATTATTGATATTATACTGTCTGCATTCGAGGGTTGTCAACCTTAGCCTCTAAATTTACACATATTGCTGTTGCAATAGAAAATAATTCCTTGCTTTCGTTAATGACGTTTAATTCATAACCGTCACCGCAAGGGCTGAATCGCTTTATATGAGTAGCTACAAGAGAATTATCTGCGTCTATTATATCAAAAGATTTAATAAACACATTTCCCCTAACTCGCCAACCTATTCCGTAAAAATAGCAATTTGGAAATTTGTTTGAATTATTGATAATAAACTTTATATTCTGTTTTTGTGCTGTAATTGAGAACGCTTTTAAGGTAGGTAAAAAAATCCTTCTTATCTTTAAAAGATTATCTCCTGATAAATCTACTATATACAGCTTATCCTTATTGCCTTTTACATAATATTTTTCGTGACATAGTTCATCATAAACAATAAAAAGCTGATTTTCTATTGATTTATCCTGCTTAATGTAAAGCCTCATATTAATCACCGTTAATATTATTTACAATACAGTTTTTATTATTATAGCTCTTCCAATTCCTTTATCCACATTGAAGCTGAGGCGTCGCTTGGCATTCTCCAATCCCCTCTTGGAGAAAGTGTTACTGAGCCGACCTTTGGACCGTCAGGAAGACAGGAACGCTTAAATTGCTGTGCAAAAAAACGTCTTACAAATGTACTTAGCCATTTTTTAATTATATCAGGCGAATATTTTTCTTTAAAGGAAATATTAGCTAAGTAATATATTTTCTTTGGACTGTAGCCGAAACGAACCATATAGTACAGGAAAAAGTCGTGAAGCTCATAGGGGCCTACAACATCCTCTGTTTTCTGGGAAATTTCACCATTCTCCGTAGGCGGTAAAAGCTCCGGTGAAACAGGAGTTGCCAAAATATCCTTTAAGGCTGTGCTTAGTTTCCCTGTGGTGTTGTTAGCCTCAAAGTCAACCAAATATCTTACCAAGGTTTTCGGTATTGAACAGTTTACACCGTACATTGACATATGGTCGCCGTTATAGGTTGCCCAGCCTAAAGCAAGCTCGGACAAATCTCCTGTGCCGATTACAAGGCCGTTGTATTTATTAGCCATATCCATCAGCACCTGAGTACGCTCACGAGCCTGGCAGTTTTCATAAGTTACATCGTGAACATCACTGTTATGGTCAATATCCTCAAAGTGCTGATTTACAGCCTTTGTAATATCTACAACATCAAGAGATACTCCGTAGGCTTCGCAAATTTTCTCTGCGTTGGACTTAGTACGTTTTGTAGTGCCAAAGCAAGGCATTGTAACTGCATGAATATTCTTTCTGTCAAGTCCTAACATATCATATGTGTGAATACACACAATGAGCGCAAGTGTGCTGTCAAGACCGCCGGAAATGCCTAATACTACATTCTTAATTCCTGTATGGTCAAGTCGTGTGGCCAGACCTGTGGATTGGATTTTAAGAAGTTCATCACAACGATCTTTTATATCATTAGCATTAGTTGGTACAAATGGAGTTTGAGGGAAAGCTCTCTGTAGCTCAAATTGCTTTTCCTCTATGTCAAAATATATAACATCAAAGTTATCGTCGAGATTTTCGTCATATTTAAAGGTAGTTGTTCTTCTGCGTTCAAATGCAATTCTCTCTAAGTCAACGTCAGCATAGATAATGCCTGTTGTAAATCTCTGACTTTCTGCAAGCAGTGTTGCGTTTTCAAAAATCAAATTGTGCCCGGAAAAAACTAAATCAGTTGTGCTTTCACCTAAACCACTGTTAGCCATTGCATATGCACAAATCAGCTTACCTGACTGCATCTTTACAAGGCTTCTACGGTAATCGTTCTTGCCGATTACATCATTGGAAGTAGAAAGATTCACTATAATATTTGCATTTCCGTTTACTGCAAGTGAAGTTGAGGGTGAATTTGCCACCCATAAGTCCTCGCATATTTCAATACCAAAGGAAAAATCCTTATTGCTCTCTGACTGAAATACTCCGCTTCCCAAAAATACATCCTCAAAGCCTGCAAAATTAACACCGTAATTTTGAATATCCTTACCTGAGCTAAAGTGACGTGCCTCGTAAAATTCAGTATAGTTAGGGATATTAATTTTTGGCACTAATGCTAAAAGCTCACCTTTGCATATTACCGCTCCGCAGTTGTAAAGACTTCCCATATTTGGTACAGGAACACCCACAACGGAAACAATATTATTATCTTTTGTGGCTTCTATTACAGTTGCAATGGCATTTTCTGCTGATTCTAACAATGTATTTTGTAGGAATAAATCACCGCAGGTATAGCCTGTAATAACAAGCTCAGGAAAAACAATTAGTGACGCTCCCTTGCTGTCAGCCTCTTTTATCTGCTTTATTATTGCATCTGCGTTATATTCACAATCTGCTACTCTGATTTTCGGTGTAGCCGATGCAATTTTTACAAAACCATAATTCATAATATCACCTAAAGCTTTTTTCAAATTACCCATAAAGTAAAAAAATATACCATAAGTATCTACTGTCTCTTATACACATCTGACGCTGCCGACGAAGGCTTAGGTGTAG
>CAMFQG010000109.1 GCA_945980035.1 uncultured Clostridia bacterium | reverse complement strand
CACCTAAGCCTTCGTCGGCAGCGTCAGATGTGTATAAGAGACAGAAATAATTGTAGAAATTGCACAAATAAAACCTTTTACCAATAAATGCTAAATGATTGAATTTGATTGAGTTTGATTAAAATAAAAGAGGTTCGACCATAATAAGTCGAACCTCATTAATTTATTATATCATTATCCAATACATCAACCCTACAATTATGGAAATAACAGCTCCGGCAAGTACGTCCTTTATGTAATGAACACCGCCTAAAACCCTGAGTATGCACATCACAACTCCCAAAAACAAATAAAATATACCGATATATACATTTATATACAAAAATGTCATTGCAATAATAAATATACTTGCACAATGTCTGCTTGGAAAACTCTGTCCTTGCTTTTCCTTTTGTATCAGCGGATTAAACTCAATTTCTTCATAGGGCCTCTTATTGTTGAATATCCTTCTGAAAATTGAAACCGATAAAAATGTGAAAGCAGGAATAATAACTGCATAGTGAAGCCTTTTATCTAATATGCCGAATACAAAGAGTAAGTACCCAAGCAGTGCAAAGTACGAAACAAACACAAAGGGTGTAAGTGCTTTATTAACGAATTTGAAAGCCGTTAACAGCTTTTTGTGGCTGTTAAAATAACTTTCGATTTTATCATAAGCAGATTTTGTCATAATATCACCGCCTATGATAATTTTATCATAGCACATAAGTTTATTCAATATTTACATTGTATTTTTCAAACCAATAGTCAAGCTCGATGATATAAGCCAAAATCTGGGGAGCTTTCATCAACTGTCCGTACCAGGGGGCAACAATATCGTCCGGGTGTTGCATTATCTGCTTGATTCCGTTTTCGTCAAGCAGTTCATTCAGTGCTGTTTTCTTTTTAAGTATATCCAAAACCTTTTCTGTGCATATTTTCATATACATAGGGTTGTGTGTTTTTGGATAAGGACTCTTTTTTCTCCACACAATTTCCCTTGGCAAAATTCCCTCAAAGGCTTTTCGCACAATACCTTTTTCTCTGTTGTTGTATGCCTTTAGTTCCCAAGGCATATTGTATGAATATTCCACAAGCCTGTAATCGCAGAAGGGTACTCTTACCTCAAGTCCGCTGTACATACTGCAACGGTCCTTTCGCTCAAGAAGGCATTGCATAAACCAGTAGTAATTCAGCATAAACATTTCTCTCATTCGGGAGTTTTGCTTGCTATCGGTGCTTAGCTTATCTGTGCTGTTAACTGTTTGCAGATACTTTTCCCTGACATATTCTTCGCCCTTAGGCAGTGCGCCCTTTTTTAGAATACTTCTGCGTATTTCCTGTGTAGTTGACCAAGGGAAATTATCCTGAAACAGTATAGTTTTATTGTGGTACCAAGGATAACCTCCGAACAGCTCATCGGCACATTCTCCCGACAAAGCAACGGTGTAATTCTTTTTAATTTCTTTACAGAATAATAACAGTGAGGAGTCAACGTCAACATATCCCGGTAAATCTCTGGCTATAACACTGTCGTACAATGCCTGGGCAAGGTCAACATTATCTAATATAACCTCATTGTGGATTGTATTTGCACTGTTTACCATAAGGTTAATAAAGTCAACGTCAGCGGTAGGCTGGAAAAGACTTTTTTCAAAGTATTTCATATTGTCCTTGTATTCCACAGAATAGGTAACAGCCTGAGGTTTGTTATTCCTTTTATAGTAATTTGACGCAGTTTGCACAATGATACTGCTGTCAAGTCCCCCTGAAAGGAAAAAGCATAGGGGAACGTCGGTTACAAGCTGTTTTTCAACAGCGTCAGTCAGCAGATACCTGACCTTTTCAACAGTTTGTGCCGGAGTGTCGGTGTGTTCTCTTGCCTGAAGCTTAAAGTATCTTATTTTTTCCAATTTGCCTTTTTCATATGTAGCACATTCTCCCGGTAAAAGTTCATTTACATTTTTAAATATTCCGTTGCCGGGAGTTCGTGCAGGGCCTAAGAAAAAGATTTCGTTTAGTCCCTCAACGTCTATAACAGGCTTAACTCTGCCGCTTGCCAGTAAGGCCTTGATTTCCGAGCCAAACACAATACCGTTTTTAAAAACACTGTAGAATAAGGGCTTTACGCCCACCTTATCTCTGCATAGAAAAATCCTCTTGCTCCTTGTTTCATATACGGCAAAGGCAAAAATTCCGTTAAAACGGTGAACGCAATCCTTTCCGTATTCCACATAGCTTTTCAGCACAACTTCGGTGTCGCTGTGTCCGCTGAAGGTATATCCCTTGCTTTTTAAGTCATTTCTAAGCTCCTCTGTGTTATACAGCTCACCATTATATACAATTACATACTTTTCCTTTTTATGTATATATATCATTGGCTGTCTGCCTCTTAGCTTGTCAATAACCACAAGTCGCCTGTGAATTAATGCGGTGTTGTGGTCAATATATATACCGTCCTCGTCAGGACCTCTGCTTTTTAAAGTTTTTGACATTTTTGAAAGAACCTTTAAATTCTGTGAAAGATTTACGTTGTTATCAACCAATCCTGCAATTCCGCACATATTGTATCCTCCGTTAATTGTTTTGTTTTTTTAATGTATATAGAAAGCAAAGTCCGCATATTACCAACATAACGCTTCCTGCCAAAGAGGAGCTTAATGCAAATTGGCTGTTTTGGACGCTTGAATATACAGGTAAAGCTATATTAAATATTTTGATAAATAAATAAGTAAAACCGCAGGTTATCAATCCCTGCATAATTCTATATAAGAAAAATAACCCTTTATTTATTTTTATTTCACCCAGTGCCTGAAATATCTGAAAATGCACACATATACCGCCGAATCCTGTAGCAAATGCAAGGAGTAAAATATTTTTACTTTCTGCAATATGGGTAGAGGCAGTTGTAACTTCAAGGAAAATTTCGCTTACAAGCATTGGGTAGCTGTAGCCTTTCAGCAGGTAACCGATAATACCCAGTACGGCAGAAAACAGTACAACCATTCCGCACATATTTATCATACTGTAAATACCGCTTACGGTTGAGCCTACAACTGCTTGTGAAAAAGACAGCTTTTCAACTTTTAATTCTGATTTAGAATTATTTTCTTTAGTGCTTCTGAATATATATTTATTCACAAAACCTAAAATTATGATAGATAAAATCTGACTGCATAAAATACCTACGCCAATCAAAGGGCAATTCAGCAAATTAGTACCCACAAAGGTTATAAGAAATCCGGGCCCTGCTCCCACAGAAAAGTAAGCAAGCTTTTCTGCACCTTTACTGCTAATCTGCTTGCTTTCGTACAAAGAGTAAATTCCTTTAGCGCCTACAGGATAACCGCCGATCATACTCAAAAGTACAGTCATTCCGCATTTTCCCGAAACACCGAAAAGCGGAACGGTAACGTGCCCTGCAACTTTCTCTAAATAATCTGAAATACCGCTTTTTACCACAAACACCGAAAGCACCATAAAAGGAAACAAGGAGGGGATAAGCACGTTACCGCAGAACATTAGGCCTTTCAAGGCTCCTTTGGTACATTCCTTTCCGAAAAACAAAAACACTGTTATCATTACAACCAATAACGCTGTTTTCAAAGGCATATTAAGCCTTGAAGATTTTTTGTTCATCATTTTTATTCACCGCTAATATATATGAAAAAGGGGGAAGAATAATGAGAAAAATCAATAAGTCAAACATAAACTCTCATATTCCTGTTGACTTTATGTATAATCTTCCTGTAATTGAGTTTACAGGCAACAGACAGGTTTTAGTGGAGGGGTCAACCGGTGTGTTGCAATACGAAAGCGAAATAGTCCGAATAAATACCAAGGCTATGGTAGTGGCTTTTTACGGCAGAGATTTAACCCTTAAATGTATATCCTCCACAGGAGTTATAATTTCAGGCTATATCACAAAAACTGAATTTACTACATAGGAGAAATTATGCTGATTAAGTTAATAAGATGGTTACGCGGTTACGTGGTGTTTACGGTAAAGGGCAGGTTTCCCGAAAGATTCATCAACCTGTTAAATCAGAGGGGTATTTTGTATTGGAGCTTTGTACCCTGTAAAGACGGACACAAGGGCTCAATGTCCCTGTATGATTATCTGCACATAAGGAAAATTGCAAGGCACAGTCATGTACGGCTAAGAAAACAAAAGGCGGTAGGCTTGCCGTTTTTTATAAAGAACAACAAAAAGCGGAAAGGTATATTTATCGGCGGAGTCTGCGTCTTGCTGATAATGGCGTTTCTCAATCAATTTATATGGGTTATAGAAATCGACGGTACAAAGAGAATTTCAGATGTTCAGGTGCTGCAGGCTTTACAGGAAAGCGGACTTGAAATAGGTACATATAAAGGCAATATGGATGTGGATACCATAGAAAAGGACACGATTCTACGTGTTCCCGATATTGGGTGGATGTCCATAAATGCAATAAATAATATTGCAAAGGTGGAGATAAAGGAAAAGTCTAAATCGCCCAAAATCAGCAAATCTCAAAGTCCCTGTAATCTAAAGGCAAGCTGTGACGGTGTGATTACAAAAACTACAGTAGTTAACGGAAATTGCCTTGTAAAGAGAGGTACGGCTGTAGTGAAAAATCAACTGCTTGTCAGCTCTGTAGTTGAAGACAACAATCAAAATCTTGCTTATGTACATTCTCAGGGGGAAATATTAGCTGATGTAAATGAGGAAAAAACCTTTACCGTTAATTTGGATAACAGCTATGTCTTAGATAAAGATTATACGGAAAAATCAAGACTTGATTTTTTGCGTTTCAGTATTCCTTTGGAATTTTCCTCATCAAATAACGGAGAAAAGCTGTCTGTATTTAAGCGGTACAGAATGTCTGTAAACGGTGTAGCCCTGCCTTTAGGTAAAACTCTTTGCCGTAATTATTACTGCAATAATACCGAAAAGCTAAGTGAGGAAAACGGAATTAATATTCTCAAAAAGAAAATTAAATTACAGGAGTGCTTTGAACACAGCAAGGATAAAATTAAGTCAAAGAAGATTAATTTTACACAAAATAATAAGAAATCCACAGCGGTAGTAAGCTATGTAATAAATAAAAATATTGCGCAAAAGCAAAAATTATCCGTTAGAAGTTGAGTATTTTTGAAAATATGATATAATGAAAAGGATTTATAAAACGAAAGAGGAACGTAAATGCGAGTTTTGTGTATCGGCGATGTTGTGGGAAAAATCGGTTGTGAATTTTTGCGTGAGAAGCTCCCAAAGCTGAAAAGAGAAAAAAACATTGATTTGACAATTTGTAACGGAGAAAACTCTGCCGACGGCAACGGTATAACTCCAACCTCAGCGGAGCATTTGTTTGACAGCGGAGTAAACGTAATTACTTTAGGTAATCATTCCTTCAGACGTAAGGAAATGTACGACTATCTTGATGAATCCTCAACGGTTATACGTCCTGCAAACTTTCCTGAGGGAACAACTCCCGGTGTAGGCTATTGTACTGTGGATATGGGCAGATTACAGGTAAAGGTAATCAACCTTATGGGAACAATGCTAATGGAGAATAACCTTGAAAATCCTTTCCATAAGATAGATAAGATTTTACAGGAAGCTGAGGAAAAAATTGTTATTGTGGATTTTCACGCAGAGGCAACCTCGGAAAAGCTTGCATTTGTAAATTATGTTGACGGCAGAGTGTCTGCTGTTTTCGGCACTCACACTCATGTTCAAACCTCTGACGAACATATTTTCAGCGACGGAACGGGATATATAACCGACGTAGGAATGACAGGACCTATGGAGTCTGTTTTAGGGGTAGATCCTGAAATTGTCATCAAAAAATTCAAGACTCAAATGCCTGTTCGCTTTGACTTGAAAAAGGGCAAATGCAAAATGGAATGTATTATTTATGACCTGTCTCTTATACACATCTGACGCTGCCGACGAAGGCTTAGGT
>CAMFQG010000108.1 GCA_945980035.1 uncultured Clostridia bacterium | reverse complement strand
TAGTATGTTTATTCAAATTCATCTCTATGCTCATTAAAAAAATCAAAATACACCCTTGTGTTTTCCAACTCTGTCCACTTTGAAGTTGTAACAGGGACTTCATCAAGATTATAAATCAACACATTTTTCATAGATAGTAAAATCGGTGAATGGGTTGAGATTATAAATTGACAGCCGAAAAATCTTGCAGAGTCCTCTAAAAAATGCAAAAGTTCGATTTGCTTTTTCGGTGACAGGCTATTTTCCGGTTCATCTAAAAGATAGAGTGCATTTTCTTTGATATTATCTGTGAAGTATATAAAAGCACTTTCACCGTTTGAATATTCTCTTTGATTATCTACAAGCTCTCCCTTGACATACTTTGACATTGACTTTGAACGAGCAGCATTTACTAATTTCAATTCTTCATAATCTTCCATTGTTCTGAATTTAAAATTAGAATTTCTTTTATCAAAATATTCATCAAAAAGATATTCCCTTTTGTTGTCTATTCCGCTGTTAATACTTCGCTTATCCAGTATGTAATCAAAAACATCATCACTTGTAATAATTCTGCTTTCTTTAGGAATTTTCTTACTTACTGTATAGTCACAGAGGGTTGTATAATCATTAAAGAAACTTGATTTATTAAAATCAGTTACTCTTTTTAGTTTTAAAGTTTCGGCAATAATATTAAGCAGTGTTGTTTTACCCGTTCCGTTACCACCGTATAAAATGGTTATGTTATCAAATTCAATATGTTCTAATTCCTTTTTAGGAAATATGCAAAAAGGATAATAAGTTGTAAAGCAGGTACGACGTTCATTAGCAAAATATCCCCACTCTATATCTTGATCAGGAAGCCAAAAATCACTTAAATAAATCATATTTTCACCTAAGAAAAAACTAATAATATAATACGTCAACATTTTCTATAATGTTGCAAAGAATAAAAATACTAATCAAAATTAATCATTCTTTTTGGGTTTTGGACTTGGAAGTTCATCATACATCGAATAAAATAAGCCAGTTAAATACTCCTTGTTGTCAACATCATCTACAAGCAACATTTCTTTTGCACCCTCATAAGGCAAATCAAAATCAGCATTTGGCATATATGCTATTGCAGATTTCACAGGCTTTACAAGCAGTCGGTCGTCATAAATACCGCCGACAATCTTGCCTTTATAATATATGATGTATTCGCCCATCATTTTTCTGTATGTTATTTCTTCCAATTCCGATAATTGACCTAAAATATAATCCAAATACTCTTTACTTGAAGCCATATACTAATCTCCATAAATTTTAATAGCAATACTTTAACCAAGCTTTAAGAACCCGACCTGTTACGCAAACCACAGATTTGCAACAGTTACCCGAAACCTTATATTTCCTTTGGAAAAGAAAAAATAGGTATCCGTAGGATACCTATTTTCCTCTTGGCAGAGGTATAAGGATTCGAACCTTAAATGACGGAGTCAGAGTCCGGAGTGTTACCGTTACACTATACCTCTATATTTTGCCGTACTTTTCGTACAGCAATAATTATTATATTACAAATTTTGAATTTGTCAAGGGTAATTTTAACTTTTTTTATTTTTTCATTATTCTAATGTCCTGTCCAAAGAAGTCCAGACGGACTGCCTGACCTGTTATTCTTGACACAAATCGCTGTGAATACAGCTTTTCAAGCTCCTGCAAGGTTAGGTTTGTATTAATTATCACAGGTTTATTGGAAAGTAATCTTGAATTGAAAATATTATAAATTGCCGATGTTGAAAATTGGGTTGTAAATTCTGTACCTAAATCGTCGATAATCAGCAAATCGCAATCAATCAAAGAGTCCTCGGTTGAAGTCTTTTCCCTGCTGTTGCCGTAGGAAAAATGCTCCTTTTCAAGCTTTGACACTATTGCAGGAGCTGAAACATAAATAACACCGTAGCCTTTTTTAATAACCTCATTTGCTATTGCAAGGCAGAGGTGAGTTTTGCCCAAGCCGGTTTTACCTTTCATAAACAAACTGTTTGAATTTTTGGTAAAGCTGTCAGCATATTTTTTGCAATAGTTCAAAATGTTTGACATTTGGTCATATGAAGAACGTGGATAGTTTTCTTCTACAGTTTTACTGTAATAGTCAAGGCTGAAATCCTCAAAGGTACATAGACTTAATGGAGAATTGCGGTTAAGCTCTGCACAGGCACATTCTACCATTGCCTGTTTTAAGCAGTCGCACATAATTGTTTTATTATCAATTTCAATAAATCCTGTATCTGAGCATTTATCACAGGTATATTTTGGCTCTAAGTCCTCCGGAGTATATCCGCCCTCTAAAAGGACTACTCTATATTCTTCCTGTAATTTCAAGCTTTTATTCTTTAATTTTTCAAGCTCCTCATTTACGTTTCCACCGTTGAAAACTGCACGAGCCGCAGCTATTGCGCAAGAGGATATATTTCGTTCATAGCTTTCAGCCTGTGGTATTTCCTGGAAAATCTTTGATTTTCTGATTTCTGCTTCCTGTAGAGCATAATTTCGCCTTGATTCAATTTTTCGCATTGCCGCATCTTGGATTTCTCTGCTGTATCCCATAGTTAATGCCCCTTACTGAATTTTCTCTAAGGCGTCAATATCATATGACGCATCGGAAGTCTTTTTCTTTTTTGACGGTTTGCTGTCTAACTTTTTAATATCATCAACAACATATATTCCTGCGTTATTCCAACGCTCTAAAACTTTGTTTATATAACTCATTGAAAACTTGCCGGCACTATCAATACAAGCCTCATATGCAGCTCTCAGCATTTCATCGGAAAAGTGCCACTCCTCTACCCAACGATAAGCAAACTCTAACTGTTTCTTTGTAGGTGAGCCCACATTTGGCATACCGAAAACACTGCTGACTTTTTTCCAGTTTTTATTTAACCTTGTATCGTATGCAATTCTGTTTTCAGCCGCATCAATACTGTCTATGCCTTCGTCTGCCCATTTTACGCCCATTTTCTCTATTGCGTACATATTTCCTTTGTTGATACTTACACAATAATTTACAAGCATAATAATAACCTCAGGGGATAATCCGCAGGTATCGTACAGCATAACAATAGTTGCGGTATCTCCGCTTGACAATGGTTTTGACAGGGCAATTTCAACCTCTGCAAGTAACATTTGTAAGGCTTCATCGGTTGATACCTTTTGAGCTGCCGTAACAATATCAGGCTTTGTTGCTCTTGTGGGCGTATGACGGGCAGGAGCTTTTGCAGGTTCAGCCGTTGTATTTTCTGTTATAGATGCTGTTCCCTGTGGAGGTGTGAGAGTATTGCCGTTTTCACAGATTACTCCCCTATCTATCCAAAAGTCTATACAATCCTTTACGTCGGACTGATGTATTGACAGGGCACTTGAAATTTCCTCATATGTATAAGAATTATTACAATTTCTCAGCAAAAACAAAATAACCTTTAATTGCTGTTCGCTTGCTATTTTTAAATTTTCGTCAACTATACAGGAAGGCACTGCAAACACAGAACCCCAATTACCTAAATTAATAGAAATAGCCATAAAAACTTCCTTTTCTAAATACTGACTATAGTATAACACAAAAGCAATATAAATGACAACAAATTTCTTGACTATGAAATAAAATAAATATATACTACAATTAATAAATTATTCGGAGGTACTTATGAAACACACATATATTCCACATGGAGTTTGTTCAAGAATG
Source organism: uncultured Clostridia bacterium (assembly GCA_945980035.1). GTDB lineage: Bacteria > Bacillota > Clostridia > Oscillospirales > Acutalibacteraceae > Ruminococcoides. The sequence continues at coordinate 2,260 of CAMFQG010000108.1, read as the reverse complement.
ATGACCGTTGATATTGAGGGCGGTATTATAAAGGATTGCGAGATTATAGGCGGTTGTGCAGGAAACACTACAGGCATCTGCTCACTGATTAAAGGTATGGACGCAGAGGACGCCATGGATAAGCTAAAAGGTATTGATTGCAGAGGCAGAGGCACTTCCTGTCCTGACCAGCTTGCAAACTGCATTGAGGAAGCATTAGAGCTTTTATAAGAGGTTTATTATGAAAAAACAGATAATATGCACCATACTTTCTTTTGTATTAATATTATCCGCTATACCCTTTTCGGCAAACGCAACCGTTGAATTGGATTTTGAGCCAAATACGGAAACGCTGTTATTAGTAGATACAAAAACGGATACGGTACTATATGAAAAGAATGCCCACCTGCAAAGACCTATGGCATCAACAACAAAAATTATGACATATATAGTTGTTGCGGAGTCTATTGATAACCTTGAAAATACAATGATTGAAATAAAGGAAGAACCTTTAAAAATAATTGAAGGCACAGGGGCATCTGTTGCAGGGCTTGATAAACACATAGGAGAAAGTTTTTCTGCTTTAGATTTGCTTTACTGTCTTATGCTTCCGTCAGGTTGTGACGCGTCGGTTGAGTTAGCTGATTTTGTCGGCGACGGCGATTATGATTTATTCATCAAAATGATGAATGACAAAGCCAAAGCTTTGGGGTGTAATGACACTCATTTTGAGGAATGCAACGGACTGATTGACGAAAATCATTATACTACCGCTAACGACATGTATAGAATTACAAAATACGCTCAAAGCCTGCCGTATTTTAAAGCGGTAACCTCTACCCCGTCATATACTTTAAAAGGTGACTCTGTACCTATGTTTAACACAAACTATATGATTGACCGTGAAAATGGCGGGAAATATTACTATAAGTACGCTACAGGTGTTAAGACAGGCAGTACAGATATAGCCGGAAAATGCTTGGTTTCTACTGCTAAAAAGGGCGACACGGAATTAATGTGCATAGCCCTAAAGGGTGCAGTTGTTAACGGCACAAACTGTGCTATGGCAGAGTCAAAGAAACTCTTTGAATGGGGATTTAAAAACTTTACCGACAACATTGAAATCGAAGTTGAAAACAGATATAAATCTGTTGAAATAAACAGAAGTATCAAAATAAACTCTACTGTGACAAATTGTCCAACCGATAAAGATCCCCATATTACATACACCTCATCAAATCCGGAAATTGCAGAAGTTGACGAAAACGGAATTGTAACCGCTCACAAAATGGGAGAAGTTGTAATTAAGGCTATAACGGAAACAGGAAACTTTGACTACTGCGTAGTCAACTGTGGATTTAAAAGGGGTATTGATGTTTCATCAAGATATGGTGACTACTCAAACGGCAGTAAAGAACCTATAGACTGGAAAGCAATAGGCAAATACGGTTTAGACTTTGCTATTATCAGAGCAGGCTGGGGAAGTGAGGATTATCCAAACCAAAACGATGCGGAATTTGTTTCCAATGTTAAAGGAGCAACCGAAAATAATATTGATTTCGGACTGAGTTTTATATCTTATGCAGTTGACAAAGAAACCGCAAAGGCTGAGGCTGAGTATCTTTTAAGAGAAATAAAAGATTACATACCTGAATACGCCGATAAAATTGCTTTTCCTATTGCCTACAATATGTCAGACAACCAATTTTTGAGTATGACTAAAGAACAAAACACAGAAATCGCCATAGAATTCAGCAAAGCCTTAAAAGAAAAGGGTTACAGCACCGTCATTTACGGAAAGAAAAAGTTGTTTAATAACATAAATATTGGTGAGATAAAAGACAACAACATTGGTCTTTGGTATGCTTACTATCCATATGAGGTTGACTTTTCTCAGAAAATTCAAATTAACGGTTCCGTCACACCTGACTTTTGGCAATACAGAACTGACGGATATATTCCGGAAGCATCACAGAATTTAAGTTCAAGTATGAATATAATTTATATGACCTTTAGATTAGGTGACATTAACAGAGATAATACCATTAACATTAATGATGTTACTTATCTGCAAAAAGCACTGACAGGTATGGACGGATATAACTGCGATTTTGAACAGACAGATGTAAACGGCGATGGTAATATTGATATTAACGATGCTACAGAACTGCAACGTATATTAGTACACTAACTGTTAGCCACACTATCTTGTGCATATTTGACAATATCAGGTAGTATTTTTATTAAAAATCTACAAACTGTTAATTGACAAGTATATTAT